>DASXOY010000022.1:0-5625 GCA_036493935.1 Steroidobacteraceae bacterium
ACCAAGAAGGTGATCTCGGCCTGCATCAACGCCTGTTATCGCGCGCTCGGCCTGAAGGAGACCGTAATCTTCGCCGACCAGCTGATGTACACCGGCTTTCACTACGCGACCCGTGCCGCGGTGTCCTTCGGCATCGATGACATCGTGATTCCGGACCAGAAGAGCAAGCTGGTGGCGGCGGCCGATCGTGAGGTCAAGGAGATCCAGGAGCAGTACTCCTCGGGATTGGTCACCAACGGCGAGCGCTACAACAAGGTGGTCGACATCTGGTCGCGCACCAACGATCAGGTCGCCAAGGCGATGATGGAGAAGCTCGGCACCGACGAGGTGACGGACATCAAGGGCAACAAGGTCCGCCAGAAATCGTTCAACTCGATCTTCATGATGGCCGACTCCGGCGCGCGCGGCTCCGCCGCGCAGATTCGTCAGCTCGCCGGCATGCGCGGCCTGATGGCGAAGCCCGACGGCTCGATCATCGAGACGCCGATCACGGCGAACTTCCGCGAAGGTTTGAACGTGCTGCAGTACTTCATCTCGACGCACGGCGCGCGCAAGGGCTTGGCCGACACCGCGTTGAAGACGGCGAACTCCGGCTACCTGACCCGTCGCTTGGTCGACGTCGCTCAGGATCTGGTGGTCACCGAAATCGACTGCGGCACGGTCAACGGCCTGTCCATCACCCCGATCGTCGAAGGCGGCGATGTGGTTGAAGGCTTGGGCGAGCGCGTGCTGGGCCGCGTGGTGTCCGAAGACGTCGTCGTGGCCTCGAGCGGCGAAGTGCTGGTCAAAGCCGGCGTGCTGATCGACGAGAAGCTGGTCAAGCTGCTCGAAAAGATGGGCATCGATCAGGTCATGGTGCGTTCGCCCATTACCTGCGAAACCCGCTACGGCGTGTGCGCACAGTGCTACGGCCGCGATTTGGGCCGCGGTCATCGCATCAACATCGGCGAAGCGGTCGGCGTCATTGCGGCGCAATCGATCGGCGAACCGGGCACGCAGCTCACCATGCGTACCTTCCACGTCGGCGGCGCAGCCTCGCGAGCGGCGGCGGCCAATGGCGTCGAAGTCAAGAGCAAGGGCACGATCCGCCTGCACAACATCAAGACAGTGAGACACGAGAAGGGCCACCTGGTCGCGGTGTCGCGTTCCGGTGAACTGGGCGTGGTGGATGAGTTCGGCCGTGAGCGGGAACGCTACAAGATTCCATACGGCGCCACCATCACCGTCAACGACGCGGACGTCGTCACGGCGGGGCAAGCGGTTGCCAACTGGGATCCGCACACCCACCCGGTCGTCACGGAAGTGGCGGGCATGATCAAGTTCTCCGACTTCGTCGACGGCATCACCGTCACGAGCCAGGTGGACGACGTCACCGGTTTGACCAGCACGGTGGTGCTGGATCCGAAGCAGCGCGGTTCCGGCGGCAAGGACCTGCGTCCGGTGGTGCGCCTGACCAACGCCAAGGGCAAGGAAGTCACCTTCGCCAATACCGACATCCCGGCCGTGTATGCGCTGCCTGCGGGCGCCATCGTCAGCCTGGAAGACGGTTCGAAGGTGTCGGTGGGCGACGTCATTGCGCGTATTCCGCAGGAATCGTCGAAGACTCGCGACATCACCGGCGGTCTGCCGCGCGTGGCGGACTTGTTCGAGGCGCGCAAGCCGAAGGATTCCGCGATTCTCGCGGAGCGCTCGGGCACCGTGAGCTTCGGCAAGGAAACCAAGGGCAAGCGCCGCCTGATCATCACCAACGAAGGTACGGATAAGTACGAAGAGCTGATCCCGAAGTGGCGCCATCTCAACGTGTTCGAAGGCGAGCAAGTGGAGAAGGGCGAAGTCATCGCCGACGGCGAGCCGAACCCGCATGACATTCTGCGGCTGCAAGGGGTCGAGGCGCTGGCGAACTATCTGGTACGCGAGATCCAGGACGTGTATCGCTTGCAGGGCGTGAAGATCAACGACAAGCACATCGAAGTCATCGTGCGGCAGATGCTGCGCAAGATCGAAGTGCTGGATGCCGGTGATTCGGCGCTGCTGCGCGGCGAACAGATGGATCGCGGCCGCCTGCTCGACGTCATTGCGAAGCAGAAGACCGAGGGTAAGCATCAGTCGACTTGGGAACCGCTGCTGTTGGGCATCACCAAGGCGTCGCTGGCGACCGAATCCTTCATATCTGCGGCATCGTTCCAAGAAACCACCCGCGTCCTCACCGAGGCGGCGGTACGGGGCTTAAAGGACGACCTGCGCGGCTTGAAGGAAAACGTCATCGTCGGCCGGCTGATTCCCGCGGGAACCGGCTTCGCGTATCATGCCCGGCGTCGACGCGCGTCAGACGACAGCCGGCGCCGCAGTTTCATGGATGTCAGCGGCGGAATAGGCGATTCGGACGACGCAGTACCGGCGGGGGACACGGAAGCGGCTGAGTAAAACCAGAAGAAGTATCTTCAAAAAAAAATGGCCTCGAACTTGATATGGGTTCGAGGCTTTTTTTTGCACGCAACGGCGATCATTGAATCTCGGTGCGAGGCCGAGACCGCGAAAATCCCATCATTCTGACGTGCGCCCCTTGGCGGGACAATCCGTCAGGTGATTTTCGCGCGCATGATCAAGCTTGCAGGCAGAACACGCCCCTCCAATATGTTTCCGTGTTCGTCGAGAACATTCCATCCGGAATTGGCGATGTAATAGAAATCATCGCCGACGATCACCCCATGCGTCGGGTCGCCCAGCGTCGATGTGCCGCGTTCGATGATGCTTTCGGAGACGATGCCGGTTCCGGCCTCATCCAGCGTGAAGCGGACCACCCTCTCCGGCGAAGCGCCGTTTTGCGTCGCGATCAGCGTGTTACCGGCTGCATAGAGACCGTCGATGCCGCTCAAGGCATGCTTGCCCTCGGTGGGTATCCACACCACCTGCTTGGTATCGAGATCCAACACGCCGATGCCGCGCGAATAATCGGGGACCAGGACGTGTTTGCCGTCGGCAAGCGCCGCCGGCGTTTGCGGTGAGATGAATTGACCTGAGTCGATGCGCTCCACCGCCAAGTTCCCGCGATTGATGCGGTAGACGCCGCCATGTTCGCCGTCGGAGACGAGTGGATCGCCGTCGCGGGTGAGGGTCATATCGCCCAAAGCGGCTTTGGGAGGACCCTCGATACGGTGCAGCAATTTACCCGTCAGGTCGAATTGCAGAATGGCCGATCTTCCCCAATCCTCCTTCGCGGCGGCTGCGAAACCATCCAACGCGACTTCGGTCGCCCAAAGCAGTCGCCGCTTCGAATCCAACTTCAGTGCCATCACCGGCCAGTGGTCCGGCGCAGCGGCGAACAATTGCGTGCGGCCCGCCATGTCGACCTGCAGGATCTCCCGGCCGAGCACGGTGCTGATGAAGAAACGGTTGCCGCGCGCATCGTAGTCGATGTCCTCCGGCACTTTAGCGGTGGCTTGCAGCTGGAAGACCTGGCTCGCTGAGCTGATACGGGTCGAATTCGCGGCCATGGCGGCGTACGTGCGCTGAAAGCCGGGCAGGGTGCGCAGCGGATCAAAAGGCTTCGATTTCAACACTTCCTCGCCTTCCTGGCCCATGGCAACAAATTGCGCAAAGCTGCCCAACGCGCCGTCCACTTCGCCGGATGCGGTCTGCGCACTCATTAATTGCAAAGTGGCGCGCGGAGACCCATTGAGAAAGGCATACATCGTCGTGGCAAGCGCGAGATATGCGCGGGTGTCGCCGCCGCTGTGGCTGCTGCGCAAGTCTTGCTGCAGCTGTGCCAATTGATCGATCGCAGCCGGAGGCTGAACGGCTTGCGCCAACGCGGCCAGGGGAAATGCTGCGACCGCTGCCGCGGCAATCAGCCGTGTAAGAGTGTTCACCGGGCAAGTCTCCCTGTTCTCTGACAGACCACGAATATCATATAGGCGCAGGGTATGCCTGAACATACACCGGGGGTGCCCATGAAGACCGAAGAAGATCCCGAACTGCTCGAGCTCATGTCCCTTCAAGAAACCAGTGCCGTGACCGCGCCGACCACCGGCACGGCGGACGATGATGATGATCCCAATGATGAGCGGCCGGAGGAAAATGAGGCGCCGATTCGCGAAACCAGCGATAAAACCGAAACCCCGGAAGAGCTTGAACTCGATGACGAGGACGAGTAATCGGGACTAGAAATCGGGCTGCTTTCCCAAAATCGAAACTCTCTCGCCGGAGACGTGATCCGCATCACGTTTTTATCCGCGTGCGCCATTATTCTTGGCGCATGCTGTTTCTCTCCGCATTCGCCCGCCTAATCCCCCGTGAACCCGAGCCCAATGACCTGCTCGCGCAATCTCATGCTGCCCTGGGGCACCTGGGATTGACCGTCATCGCAATAGTCTTCGTGCTCGTCACCTTCTGGAAAAGCTAGGCCTTTAAGCCGACATTCGCGTTGCCCCGCCGGCCTGCTAGGCTATGGGTCCCCTGCCACGCGGACGGCACATGATCGAGTTTCAAGAACTGTCCAAGACCTACGGGTCCTTTCGCGCCCTCGCACCCCTCAGTCTTACGGTCGCCAAGGGAGAGATGTTCGGGTTTCTTGGGCCCAACGGCGCCGGCAAGACCACCACCATCCGGATGATGATGAGTATTTTGGTGCCGAGCGGCGGCTCTGTGCGCATCGCCGGCCTCGACTGCCATCGGGATGCGTCGGAGGTCAAGCGTCATGTCGGCTACTTACCGGATAGTCCGATCTTTTACGACTATCTGCGCGGCCGCGAGATCTTGCAGTTCATCGGCGAAATGCACGGCCTGACGGCCGCCGAATCGCAGCTGCGTGCACAGCGCCTCATGGCTGAGCTGGGCCTCGATGAGGTGAGCGAGGAGTTTGCGGTCAACTATTCGATGGGTATGAAGAAAAAACTGGGCCTGGCTTGCGCGCTGATACACAAACCTTCGGTTCTGATTCTCGACGAGCCCACCAATGGCCTTGATCCGAGGGCGGCACGCGACGTGCAGCAGCGCTTGCGCAAAAGCGCCGACGATGGCATGACGATTTTCCTGTCGACGCACATTCTCGACATGGCCGAGCGCCTCTGCAGCCGCATCGGCATCATTCATCACGGTGAACTGGTGGCCACCGGCAGCCCGCAGGAACTCAAGGACAAGTTGACCTCAGGCGGTACCCTGGAAGAGGTTTTCTTGGCCGTCACCGCCGAGACTGAAGAGGCATGACCGGGGCCACGGCGGCCGGCGCCGCGAGAGGCGGCAGGGCGGTCTGGCTGCTGATGCACTTGCGCCTGCAGCGGCTGGCCAACCTCATGCTGCTGGCGTACAACCGCCCGCTCGGCGGCCGCCGGGGCCGTCCGGCGACCTCCGGCAAGAAACGAAATCGGTGGGTGATTAGCGGCGTGGTCGGTTCGATCATGCTGTTCGCGTACGGCAATCTCACCCGTCAGAGCATCATTAATTTGCATCGTGCCTTGGATCCGATCCACGGCACGCGATTTGCCGCTCCTTCAGGCGAATTGAGCGACGCGTTGTTAAGAGCTTTGGGGATGGAGTGGTCGCTGCTGTTTTTCGTGGCCATCCTGGGAGCCTTGGCGACGCGCGAGCTGTCGCAGCCGGACTGGGATTTGGAGTGGTTGGCGACGC
>DASXOY010000023.1:0-21522 GCA_036493935.1 Steroidobacteraceae bacterium
CTTGCCGGTGTCCGGGCTCGCGGTCAGCTTGACCTTGGACGAGACCGTGCCGCCGCCGCCGCCGCCGCCACCACCACCGCTGCCACCACCACCGCCGCCGCCGCCACCGCCGCCACCACCGCCGCCGCCGCCACCACCGCCACCACCGCCACTACCACCGCCGCCACCACCGCCGCCGGCCGCGGGCACGGGACAGGGCGGAGGCTTCGGCGCGTGCATGCGCCCGAGCAGGAATCCCAAAATGAATACCAAGATCAGTGCCAACACCCACCACAGCCAGCGGCGATCCTTCTTCTTGCCGTCAGGCTGAACGGGATTCTCGGTGCCGCAACGGGTGCAAAAGCGCGAATCAGCGCTGAGTTCATTTCCGCAGCTTGTGCAAAACGCTTTCATAACGCCTTCCCGCGCGAGTTTTTCCTACGACTAATAACCGCGGCGCGCGCGCGAAACCGCCATGGCGGGTTCGATGAGTGCATCTGGTTCTCATAGTCAGAACCACGAAATTAAGGAGGGCGTGATGAAAATTCTTCCGCAGTTGATCGCAGCTTCGCTGCTTGCCACCGTCTGTACGCTGCCCCTGGTCAGCCGCGCAGACCCACCGGCCAAGCATGTTCCGCAAAAGGCCACGCCGCCGGCGCATGCGACGCCGATAGTGGCCGAGAGCTTGGCGAAGCAGTCGCCCCTTGCTCAAAACGTGAAACCGCCGAAGCCGCGCGTCGTCACCGCCGTCGCGCCGAAGTTTCCGGTAAGTCCCGAAAACCAGCACGGCATCATTTTCGTGGGCGGCAAACCCGGCGATGGCAAGTCAGCGCTCAATCCGCAACCCATTCCGCCGGGGCATGGCGGCCCCGGCGATCCTATACACAAGTAAGGAGAACATCGTGAATTGTCCTAAATGCAATAAACCGGTGCCGGCCAACGCCCGCTTCTGCGGCAGCTGCGGCCAGCAGATCGAGGCGCCATCGGTCGCGTCCGCACCGCCGCCGACTCCAGCCATGGCCGGTGCGGCCGCGGCGGCCAGCGGTGCCTCCGCTGCGGGCAGTGCAGCGGCGGCTACTTCCAGGGCCTGGGCGGCTGCCGCGGCATCGGCGCCGGGATTGCTGGCGCGTATCAAGAACATCGTGCTCACGCCGAAGTCCGAATGGCCCGTGATCGCACCCGAGCCCACCACGGTCTCACAGCTGTTTGTCGGGTACGTCGTGCCGCTCGCGGTGCTCGCCGCATTGCTGGGCTTCGTGCGCATGTCCGTGCTGGGCTACAACTCCGCGTTCGGCGGCGGCTTTCGCATGCCGATCGCGAGCGGGCTTACCTACACGCTGATGATGTTCGTGTCCGCTTTGATCGGTGTCTTCATCGTGGGGATCATCATAAATGCGCTGGCACCGACATTTTCAGGGCAACGCGACCAGCGCCAAGCGCTGAAGGTGGCCGCATACAGCCTGACGCCGGCGATGCTGAGTTCCGTGCTGGCCCTCTCGCCGATTTTGGCGACGCTGCTGCAGTTGCTAGCCGGCCTCTACGGCATTTACGTGCTGTATCTCGGGTTGCCGGTGGTCATGCAGTCGCCGCCGGAAAAATCCTTCGGCTACACGGCGAGCGTGGTCGTTTGCACCATTCTGATCGGCGTGGTGTTCGGCGTACTGAGCACCGTCGCGCACATCGGCGGCAACCGGCTGGGTTCACTCGGCAGCACCCCGGCCGAGCGCGCGGCGGAACAGGCCGCCGCGCAAGATCGCGGAGCCGCCGCGGTGGGCAATACCATCGGCAACATATTGGGCACGGACGCCAAGGGCAAGGCCGGGTTGAGCGCAGCCCTCTCTAATCTCGCGAAGGTCGGCGAACCGAGCCAAGCATCGGCGCAAAATTCGCAAGACCCGCAGAGCGCCGCGGGATCTGCTTCAGCCGACCAATCTGCGCAGGCCGGGGCCGCTCAAAATCCGCAAAGCGCCCTGTCTGCGACGGGCGGCTTGCTGGGCGCCTTGGGTGGTGCACTCGGCGGACCGAACCGGGTGGATACCGTGGATTTCAAATCCCTGACGGCCATGCTGCCGGCGTCGTTGCCCGGCATGATGCGCACCTCGGCCCAAGGCGAGAACCAGGGCGCCGTCGGCGTGAAAACTTCGTCCGCAAAGGCCGACTACGCGGGCAAAGACGGCGCGGGCGTGCACATCGAAATCACGGATATTTCCGGCGTGTCGGGGCTGATGGATTTAGCCTCGGGCCTGATCCAGAGCACGACCTCTGAAAGCGATAGCGGCTACGAAAAAGACGTGAATATCGGCGGCAGAACGGTGCACGAGAAATACGATGCACGCGATAAGAAGGCCGAGCTCAGCGTCATCCTGGCGAAGCGTTTCTCGGTCGACCTCGCCGGCAGCGGCGTCGACATGCATTCGCTGGAGCAATCCTTGGGCCAGATCGACCTCGCGCGGCTCGAGTCGATGAAAGATGCCGGGGCGCAGCCAAAATGATTTCTTTCACGCGACTGAGCTTGTTGCTCTTGGCCGCGTGCGCAACCTTCGCCGGCTGCTCGAGACAACCCAGCGCGAACCTTGTACCTGCCCTGGCGCCCGCGTCTGCTTGCGAGACTTTGGTCCTTAAGGCTGCGGATTTCGGAGGCCTGCTGCAGGCGCCGATCACGCATGCTACGGCGCTGGCGGGTGACGGCCAATCGTGCGCCTTCCTGACCACCGGGTTCTCCGCCATCACCGTCAGCGTGCGGCCGGGGCTCGGCCGCGCCTCGCTGGATGCATGGTCTGCCGGCAAGATGCCGTTGGCGGCCACCCCGCTGCCCGATGTCGGCGATGCCGCGGTGTGGCAAAACACGCTGCACGAGATCATTGCGCGCAAAAATGACCTGCTCTGCGACATACAGCTGCGCGGCGTCAGCGACGACATCGCCGTCGCCGAGGACGCGCTGCCCCACGCAATGGGCGCGCTTTGCAACCGAATCTTCGCCGCCATCAGGTAAACTGGCCGCCGCGAACGGCGCTTAAGAAATGCCAACGAGCAATCACGTCACAGCCCCGCTATCTCCCGCGCAACGAGTCCGCGTCGATGAGCTGTTGGACGATCTGTTCGACTTGCCCGAAGGGGAACGGCTCGCGAATCTACGTGCGCGGCGCGTCGAGGACTCGGCGGTGGTTGCCGAGGTGGAGAGTCTGCTGCGCTCCGCAAGCGCCTCGGGCGGATTTCTGTCGACGTCTCCGCGACCGGCGGAGGATCCGATTCCCGATGACACTCTGGGACTGCGCCTCGGTGCCTGGCGCATCACGCGCCTCATCGGACGCGGCGGCATGGGCGAGGTTTACGAAGCCGCCCGAGCCGACGGCAACTTCGAGCAGCGCGTCGCCATCAAGCTGCTGCAGCGTGAGGCTGCGGCGCAAATGGAACGCTTCCAAGCCGAACGCCAGATCCTGGCGCGGCTGGAACATCCCGGTATTGCGCGGCTGTACGACGGCGGCGTGACGGAGGATGGGCGTCCTTACATGGCGATGGAATTCGTCGAAGGGCGGCCGATCACGGAGTATTGCCAGATCACGCAGGCCACGTTCGAACAGCGGCTCGCGCTTTTCGTCCAGGTGTGCGACGCCGTTGCCTATGCGCACCGCAATCTCGTCGTGCACCGCGACTTGAAGCCCTCGAACATCCTCGTGACGCCGAGCGGCGCGGTGAAATTGCTCGATTTCGGCATCGCCAAGCTGCTCGACGCGCAACGCGCACGGGTGACTCAGGCCGCGGCCACTCCCATGACCCCGATATGCGCGGCGCCGGAACAGCTGACCGGCGGCGTGATCACCACGGCCACCGACGTGTATGCGTTGGGATTGCTGCTGTTCGAACTGCTGAGCGGCACGCACCCTTGGATGGGATCCGACACGCCGGTCCTGCAGGCCATGCGCACGGTGCTGCAAAAGCCGGCGCCGAGCGTCAGCCGCACCGCCGAGGCGCAGCCGAACCCGCCGGTGCCGGTGCGGCTCATCCGTGGCGATCTGGATGCCATCGTGGCAAAGGCTTTGCGCAAGGAGCCCGCCGACCGGTACGCGACCGTGAACGGCATCAAGCTCGATGTCGAGCGGGCGATGCGCGGCGAGCCGGTCGAAGCGCGCGAGGGCGCGCGCCTCTATGTCATCAGCCGCACGCTGCGCCGGTTTCGTTGGGCCGCCGCCGCCGTGGCCGCGGTCATCGTTTCATTGGCGGTGGGTTTGGGCGTGGCGGCGTGGCAGGCGCAGAAAGCCGCGCAAGAGCGCGACGTGGCGCGCCGCGATGCGGCCCGCGAGGAGGCGGTGCGCTACAGCCTCACGGGTTTGTTTCGCGCCGCCATCAGCGATCAAGGCTCGAAGACGACCACCGCCAAAGGCATGATCGACAACAGCGCGCAGCGCGTGCTCAACGAATATCGCGATCAGCCGCAGCTCAAGGGTCAGATCGTGCTGACCCTGGCCGACCTATATACGGCACTCGAGGATGCAAATGGCGCGGCATCGCTGCTGGATGGATATCTGGCCGAGGCGAATCCCAACGCGGACCCGCTGGCGGTGGCGGACGCACGTCAGAAGCTTGCCAGCGTGGAATTGTTGCGCGGCCATGCCGATCGGGCCGCTGAGCTGGTGGCGCAAGCGGAGAGCTTTTGGCGCTCATCGCCGGGGCGTTATGCGGAGGAAAGGCTCGAAGGCCTTGCCATTCGAGCGCGCGTACAGCGCACCCGCGGCGATCTGGATGGCTCGATCGCCACCATTCGCGATGCCATTGCCCAGCGAATTGCCTTGTCCGGGCACGACAACCGCGAAACCGCCATCTTGTTCAACTCACTCGCGATCACGCTGGGCACGGTGAACCGCGTTCCGGAAGCGCTCAAGGCGTACTACGAGACCACCGCCATTTACCGCGCGCTGGGCTTGGGCGACGGCATCGACGCACAGATCATCGTCGCCAATACCGGGACCTTGGAAATGCGCGAGGGCCACTTGCGGGAAGCGGAGCACCTCTTGAAGAGCTCCGTGGAGCGTGAGCGAGCGCTCGCCGGCGACTCCGCCGCGGTTGCCGCCGCCATGAGCTATTACGGCCGGATTCTTTCGGTCACGAACCGCAATGATGCGGCCATCAGCGTGTTGCGCGACGCCATCGACATGGCGGCCCGTTACACGGGGCCCGATAGCCCGGTGACCATCCAGGCGCGGGTATTTTTAGGAGAAGCGATGCTGGCGAACGGCGCCCACGCCGATGCCGCCGGCATTCTCACCAAAGCTCACGATGCCTCGGTAGCGCATTACGGCGCCGCCCATCCCTTGACGTTGCGTACGGAAATCGCGATGGGACTGCTCGCCGCGAGCGACGGCAATAATCAGTTGGCGGAACAGCAGCTCAGCGAAGCGGTCGCGGGCTTGCGCAAGCTCGGTGCGCAAAGCGCCGCCACGCTGGCTATGGCTCTCGAAGGCTTGGGGTCGGTCGACTCCGCCGAAGGACACCCTGTGGAAGCCGAGGCTTTATTACGCGAAGCCGTATCGATTCGCGAAAAGACGCCGGATGACATTTGGGAACTGGCTCAGGCGCAGGAGCGTCTTGGCGAGGCGCTGGCCAAAAGCGGCAGCGCCGGTGCCGCGGCCATGCTGAAAAAGGCGCGCACCGACCTGGAGTCCCAGCTCGGCGCGAATCATCCGCAAACTTTGCGCGCCAAAGCCGCCTTGGCGCGGCTGGGCGCGTGATTCCCGTGATCGCGTGATCTTAAGGTCAGGCGTGATTAGATTTCTGTGGGAAAAATCGACAGCGACACCAGCCTAGCGCAGATTGCGCTGTCGCTGATTGCCGACAGGCTCAAACGCTCTGTTCGGTCCGATCCAATTCCTTCAATTCGACATCGATGGACCGAGCGAGCCGCGCCAACACGCCGAGCGCGGCAAGCACGCCCAGAGTGACGATCGCGGTGGTAAGCGGAAAGCGCCAGAAGAGCCAGAGCATTGTGCCGGCGGACACCGTCAGAATTGCCAGAAAGGCTACGATGCCCATCCGCGCGGACGAAGATTCCGTCATCCCCATTCCCTCGAGCAACGCAAATCTCGCGTTGTAAATAGTATACATATGCTCTATTGGAACGCTATACAGGAATCCCCCTATTTTAGAATCGCACGCTCCCTAATTTAACGCTTACACAATTAGTTTTATCCGAGCATCGTTTCGCGCCGCCAGTGACGCGCGGTAAGCACGAACATCACCAGCGCCAAGCCCAACGATGCGGCCGCCGACACCAGCACATCGTGCAATGAAATCGGCTCGTCCTTGAGGACGCTGGTCATCAGCAGATGTTGACTCAAAGACGGAATGATCATCAGCGAGCTCTTGGTCTTCAGCGAATAAATACTGGCAAAAGCGATGGGCAGCGTGGGAACGAGCAGCACGGTGGTCAAATAGGTTTGCGCCTCGCGGTAAGTGCGCGTGAACGAGGCGACTAAGGTCATCAGGGTTGCGCCCAACGGCACGAACGGCAGGCAGATCGCGAAAAATGTCAGCGCAGTGCCTAGACCTAAATTCGCGCTCATGCCGATGCGTTCGAGCGGCACGAAGCGGAACACGCAAACAAACGCGGTCAAGCTCAGGCCCAATGAGATGCACATGTAGGCGCAGGTCGCGAGAATTTTCCCGCCCACCAACGCCGAGCGCGCCACCGGCAGACTAAGCAGCGCCTCGAGCGAACCGCGTTCGCGCTCACCCGCCGTCGAATCGATCGCCAGGTACAGACCGCCCATCAACAACGCAAACAGCACGAAATAAGTCATGAATCCCAGCACCACGACGGCGCGCCCCGTGGGCGTCGCCACGTCGACCTCATTCACGGCCACCGGCAGGCTCAGGAGCGGGCTCACGCCGCGCATCTCCAGCCGCAGCTGCGCGATGGTGCTGCCGTAGGTTGCCAGCATCGCCCTGGCGCGATCCGCGATTTTTCGCGTCTGCGAATCCGCGCTGTCCGCAAACAGCAAGACGGGCGCCGGCCTGGCGTCGGCGAAGAGCTCGGGATAATCCTTGGGTATCAGCAGCACGACTTGGGAGCTGCCGCTGCGCACCGCACCGCGCGCGTCGATCTCCGACAACGCCGCTTCCGTGATTTTGACTCCGCGCCCTTTGAGATAGCGCATCAAGCCCGGCGCATGATCGCCGCCGGATATCGTGATCTTGAGGGGAACGTCCGTCTCGACCACGCTCTGCTCGAGCATGCGGGACACCATGAGGCCGAAGAGCAGCGGACCGAACAATGGACCGAACAGCAATGCCGACAGCAACGTGCGCCGATCGCGCAGGTTTTCCAAGAACTCCTTGGCGAAAACCGTCAATAGCGTGCGCATTCAGCTCACGCCTTCCGTGTCGCCGAGCACTTGCAGAAACGCCTCTTCCAGCGTCGGCGTGCCGCTGCGCTCGCGAATCTCCTCGACAGTGGCATCCGCGAGCACGCGGCCGTGCCCGATGATCACGACGCGGTCGCAGAGCGCCGCGACCTCCTGCATGACATGCGAGGAAAACAATACGCATCGTCCTTGCGCTTTCAGCGCGAGCAGCATTTCCCGCAGGTTGCGGATCGCCATCACGTCCAGCCCGTTGGTGGGCTCATCCAGCACCACATTGCCGGGGTCGTGAACCAGGGCGCGAGCCAGGGCCACCTTGATGCGCTGGCCTTGCGAAAATCCTTTTGCCCGGCGTTCTATGAAACCATCCATGCCGAGCGCGAGCGATAACTCCGCCGTGCGCGAGGCCAGGCGCTGAGCCGTCATGCCGTGCAGCGTGCCGAAATAGCGGATGTTCTCGCGCGCGGTCAGGTTGTTGTACAGCCCGGCCGCATGCGGCAGCACGCCCAGGTGCGCGCGCGCCTTGGAGGTCTCGCCGAGGATGTCGATGCCGTCGATGCAGGCCTTGCCGCTGTCGGGGGTGAGCACGCCGTACAACATGCGCAGGCAGGTGGATTTGCCGGCGCCGTTTGCGCCCAGCAAGCCCGTGATCTCTCCGTCGCGCGCGACGAAGGACACATCGCGGGCAGCCTCGATGGTACCGAAGCGTTTATTCAAGCCGAGCGCCTCGATCATGGAGCAGGTCCCGTCATGCTCAAGAAGAACGGCTCCGGGGTATGCCGGTCGAGGCAGGTGGAGTCCAACGTGTCCGGCGCGGCGTTGTCGAGAAAATCGGCAGCCACCGTCGGCATGCAGCCGGTCGGCAGTTGCCCATGGCCTTCGCCCTTCAAGATCAAATGCCGATGGCGGGTGAGGCCTACCGCGGCGCGTTCGGCATCCACGGGCGGAGTTACAGGATCTGCTTCGCCCGACAACAACAGCGTCGGAATATCGCTATGCAGAGGCGCGTGCAAGTCCGGGTCCACCGGTCCGCGCGGCCAGAGGCTGCAGATCTCATGCAGCGCGTCCATCATGTCCGTCCCCTGATAGGTTTTCGCCATCGCGGCGCGATCGATCTTGGCGGTCGCGAAAAACGGCTCATCCTCGCTGCAGATCACGCTGTACTGCATGCCATTCGCCAGCTGATCGCTGATCTGCCGCATGTTCATCACCGATTGGGCCGCCAGCGGCCGCAGCTTGCCGTGCGCCGCCCCGTGAATCAGCGCAGGCAGGAGCGACGCCTGTATGCTGCTGTACGAGAGCAAGCGCAGCGCCGCGTCCAGGATTCTGCGGTTGAATTCGATTTCGAGCGGCAGGCCGCTGTTCGGATCGTCGATGGTCACCGCGGTTTTCTGCGGTCCGTATTCACGCAGCAAGTTGGTGAGATCGTCTTGCAGTTGCGGATAGGTGGCGGCGCAGTCCGCTGCCTGCATGCAGCGCGCCACGATCAAATTCAAAGAACGTTCCCCGTCCTGCGGTGTTTCGGCCCCGATCGCCTGCTGCGGATAAGTCACACCATCCAGGATCACCGCCTGCACGTGCGCCGGATAGCGGCGCATATAGAGTTCGGCGACGCGCGTTCCATAAGAGCCGCCGTACAAGTCGATCTGGTCATATCCCAAGGCGATGCGCATGTCGTCCAGATCGCGGACCGCAATGCTGGTGGTGTAGTAGCGGACGTGCGGGCCCAACTTGGCGAGACACTCCACCGTCGCCTTGCGCAATGCCGGCCCGGGATCCGCAGGCTCCTGCCAATCCTCAGGGTAGACGCAAGATTGTTGGCTGGAATGTCCGGTTCCGCGCTGGTCGAGAAGCACGATGGCATGATTGCGATTGATGCGTGCAAACGCCGTATTGAGCGACACGTAAACCTGCATCGCGCTTTGACCCGGACCGCCGGCCAGCAGAAATAACGGTGCCGCAGTGCTGCGCCGGTTGAGTGCCGGAACCACGGCGACCTTCAGGTCGACCGATCCTTCCTTCGGGTGTTCTCGGTCGAGCGGCACGCGCAAAGTCCCGCAGTGCGCGGGTATGGAGGTCAGATGCAACGGGTGCTCGAGACGGCACTCGATCAGGGGCAGCGTCGGCGCATCCTCGGCAGCGGCAGGCAGCGCCCACCACGCGCCACTCAAGCCGACCCAGACGAGCGCCCCAATCACTTGCCGCATGCCACCTCCGAATAAGCTGACGATTGTATGGGATTCGCTACCCACGCTAGGTCACATCTTGATAGATTTGCGACATGACCATCATTCGCGAAGCCGATGTGATTGCAAGCGTTGCGGACGCCCTGCAATACATTTCCTACTACCATACGCCGGATTTCATCCGCGCCATGGGCCGCGCCTACGATGTGGAGCAGAGTCCGTCCGCGCGCGACGCCATCGCGCAGATTCTCACCAACTCGCGCATGTGCGCCGAGGGCCACCGTCCGATCTGCCAGGACACCGGCATCGTGGTGGTGTTCGTGAAAGTGGGCATGGGAGTGACCTGGGACGCCACGCGCGATCTGGAAGCGATGATCAACGAAGGCGTGCGCCGCGCGTATCTGAACCCGGAAAACAAGCTGCGTGCCTCCATCGTCGCGGATCCCGCCTTCAAGCGCGGCAACACCAAGGACAACACGCCCGCCGTAATCCATGCTGAATTCGTTCCCGGCGACCAGGTCGAGATCACCGTCGCCGCCAAGGGCGGCGGCTCGGAAAACAAATCCATGTTCGCGATGCTGAATCCGTCCGATTCCGTCGCCGACTGGGTGTTGGAAATGGTGCCTGAGATGGGAGCGGGCTGGTGCCCGCCCGGAATGCTCGGCGTCGGGATCGGCGGCAGTGCCGAGAAAGCCATGCTGCTGGCGAAGAAATCGCTGATGGATCCCATCGACATCGGCGAGCTGATCGCACGCGGACCGAAGACAGCGTTGGAAGAGCTGCGCTTGGAGATTTACCGCCGCGTCAATGCACTCGGCATCGGCGCGCAAGGACTGGGTGGGTTGACCACAGTGCTCGATGTTAAGGTTTTGGATTATCCGACCCATGCCGCGTCCCTGCCGGTCGCCGTCATCCCGAATTGCGCCGCGACCCGGCACATCCACTTCACGCTGGATGGCAGCGGGCCCGCGGTCCTTGAGCCGCCGGACTTGGATCTGTGGCCCAAGGTTCACTGGACGGCGGATGCCAGCGCGCGCCGCGTGAACCTTCAAGGCCTCACCCAACAAGATGTTGCATCCTGGAAACCCGGCGAGCGCTTGCTGCTATCCGGCAAATTGCTGACCGGCCGCGACGCCGCGCACAAGCGTATTTGCGCGCTGCTCGATGCAGGCAAGCCGCTGCCCGACGGACTTGATTTCACCGGCCGCGTGATTTACTACGTCGGGCCCGTCGATCCGGTCGGCACCGAGGTGGTGGGACCGGCGGGACCCACCACCGCCAATCGCATGGACCGATTTACGGACACCATGCTCGGCAAGTCAGGACTGCTGGCGATGGTGGGCAAGGCCGAGCGCGGGCCTGAAACGGTCGCGTCCATTGCGAAGCACCGTTCGGCTTACTTGATTGCGGTCGGCGGCGCGGCATTTTTGGTGTCGAACGCCATCCGTGGCAGCCGCGTGGTGGCCTTTCCTGAACTCGGCATGGAAGCGGTGTACGAATTTGACGTCAAGGACATGCCGGTCACTGTGGCCGTGAGTGCCGACGGGGAGTCGGTGCACGAAACAGGCCCCAAGAAATGGGCGGGAAAATTCGCGGGCATCCCTGTCGGAGTGGAGTGACGTCAAAGCGGCTTGCGCATCAGCAAGCCGGATCCGAAGCGCGTCTCGAAAGGCCCCAGAATTTCGAATCCGCACGACAGATAAAACTCCTTGGCGTGCGCATTGCCGATCACATGCAAGCTCCTCGAGCCCGCCGAACGCGCAACTGCGGCGCAGTGTTCGATCAAACGCCGCCCGATGCCCTGCCGCTGTATGTCCGGCTCGACGAACAGCGCGTCGAGTTCCGTGTCGCCATCCTCACGCGGCAAAATCGCCGAAAAGCCCACAATGGCGCCATCTTGCTCCAGCACGAACACGCCGCCTGCGGCAATCTGCTCGGCCGGCAGATCGATGGCATCCGGATGGCGCAGCAGCGCGTCGCGGTCGCCCTCGTTGCCGAGCGAAGCGCGCCACTGCAGCGCCTCGAGCGCTTTGCGTTCAGCGGGGATGGCGGTACGAATGTTCACGGCGGCGACTATACGCGCAAGGCGACCCGGCCCTTCGGGCCTGCATGCCTGGAACTAGTACTTGATCGAACAGCCGTATGGCTTGGTCACCGGATGCGGTGCCGGATGGCCGGCAGCGACGGCCAACATCGCTTCCTTCAAGTAGGGTTCGGCCCGTGCAATGTCGGCTTCGTCGGTCGTGGCGATGCTGTCGATGCCGCCCATGTACTTGAGCTCACCGTCCTTGTCGATGACGAACATATGCGGTGTGGTTTTTGCCGCGTACAAACGTGCCACGGTCCCCGTGGGATCCAGCAGCACCGCTGCGGGCAGCGCGCTGCGCGATTGAGTCAGGGCATCGGCGGCGGGTCCGTTCACGTAGCCTGGCTTGCCGGGCGCCGAGGAGATCACGCTCAGCCAGACGATGCCGTTCTTTTGCGCCAGCGCCTGCATGGCCTGCATGTTGCCGCTGGCATAATGCTTGTGCGTGTAGGGACAATCCGCGTTGGTCCATTCCAGCACCACGGTTTTGCCGCGATATTCGCTCAAGTTTATCGGGGTGCCCTTGCTGTCCACGGCGGCGAAATCCGGTGCAATCTGGCCGATTTGTAGCCCGGCGGCGGCCACCGAGTCGAAGATGCCGATCATGCCGATCAGCAGAGCAATGATGGTTGCCGCCGCCGTGATGCCGGCGCCGCCGCCGTCGCGGGCCTGGGCCATATCGAACTCCTGGTGCCTTGAACCTTAAACCGCTTTAGCATTTAGTTGCGGGCACGGCGCAATGGTTCCCTGGTGCTTTTAGCCGCCAGAGCTTAGAGTACGCGCCCTTGCTAAAAATCGAGTAGATTCAGCGTCATGCGTTTTGCGAAGCAGTACGAGGTCATCGTGATCGGCGGCGGTCATGCCGGCACCGAAGCGGCGCTCGCGGCTGCCCGGATGGGCCTGCGCACGCTGCTGTTGACGCACAACATCGAGACCTTGGGTCAGATGAGCTGCAATCCCGCCATCGGCGGCATCGGCAAGGGCCATCTGGTCAAAGAAATTGATGCCCTCGGCGGAGCGATGGCGCGCGCCACCGATCAAGCGGGCATTCAATTCCGCACCTTGAATGCCAGCAAGGGCCCCGCGGTGCGCGCGACCCGTGCGCAGGCCGATCGCCAGCTGTACAAGCGCGCCATTCGCGGCATTCTCGAGTCGCAGCCTGGTTTGGAGTTATTCCAGCAGGAAGCGGCGGACCTGAAGGTGGAAGGCGATCGTGTGGTGGGCGTGGTGACGGCGAGCGGCATCGAATTCCGCGCGGCCGCGGTCGTGCTGACCGTCGGCACTTTCCTCGGCGGCAAGATTCATGTCGGGCTAGAAAGCCATCCCGGCGGCCGCGCCGGTGATCCGCCGTCCTTGAATCTTGCGGCGCGCCTGCGCGAATTGAACCTGCGCGTGGGTCGACTCAAGACCGGCACGCCGCCGCGCATCGATGCGCGCAGCATCGATTTCTCCGCGCTACGCGAGCAGCACAGCGACCATCCGCGTCCGGTATTTTCCTTTCTCGGCACACGAGATGGGCATCCGCGCCAGCTTCCCTGCCACATCACGGCCACCAACGAACGAACTCACGACATCATTCGCGCGGCCACCGCTCGCTCGCCGTTGTTCACCGGCCTGATCGAGGGCGTGGGCCCGCGCTATTGCCCCTCAGTCGAGGATAAGGTGGTGCGGTTCGCGGACAAGCGCTCGCATCAGATCTTCGTCGAGCCGGAGGGCTTGGATACGCGGGAGATCTATCCTAACGGCATCTCCACCAGCTTGCCCTTCGATGTGCAATGCGATTTTGTACGCACCATCGCCGGCTTCGAGCACGCTCACATCACGCGCCCGGGTTATGCGATCGAGTACGACTTCTTCGACCCGCGCGACTTGAAATCCAGCTTGGAAAGCAAGCTGCTCTCGGGCCTGTACTTCGCCGGTCAGATCAACGGCACCACCGGCTACGAGGAAGCGGCCGCTCAAGGACTGCTCGCCGGCACCAACGCGGCGCGCGCGGCGCGCGGACTCGATGCATGGCTGCCGATGCGCAGCGAGGCCTATCTGGGCGTGCTGGTCGATGATCTCATTACGCGCGGCGCGTCCGAGCCTTACCGCATGTTCACCAGCCGCGCCGAATATCGCTTGTCACTGCGCGAAGATAACGCGGATCTGCGCCTGACCGAGGCGGGCCGCCGGCTTGGACTCGTCGACGATGAGCGCTGGGAGTTCTTCGAGCGCAAGCGCGCCGCGGTGGACAGCGAAGTGCAGCGGCTGCAGCGCGCGGTGGTGCATCCCGCGGACGTCGATGCGGAATTGCTGGGCAAGCTGGGCGCACCGCTGTCGCGCGAATCGCATGCCTTCGATCTGTTGCGGCGGCCGGAGCTGAATTACGATGATGTGGCGGGCGCCTTGCCCGATCCCGCCGCCGAATGGCACGACGAGCGATTGAGCGAGCAGGTGAAACTGCAGGTCGAAGTTCAGGCCAAATATTCCGGCTATCTTAAGCGCCAGAGCGATGAGATCGACCGGCACCGCCGCCATGAGGAATTGCGGCTGCCCGCCGACCTGGATTACTCGCAGGTCGGCGGACTGTCGAACGAGGCCCGCCAGCAGCTCTGCAGCGTGCGGCCGGAAACCCTGGGGCAGGCCGCGCGCATACCGGGACTCACTCCGGCGGCGGTCTCGCTGTTGCTGGTGCATTTGAAGAAACGCGATCGCGCGGCATGAGGCGTGTATGAACGGTTTTTATGATTTCACAGTGCCGGGACTCGACGGCAGCGCCAATATCCTGGAACCCCTGCGCGGCAGAGTGGCTTTAGCCGTGAATGTCGCCAGCAAGTGCGGCTACACGCCGCAATACGCCGGCCTCGAGGATCTCCATAAGGAACTGAAGGCAAAGAATTTCACCGTCATCGGCTTCCCCTGCAATCAGTTCGGCGCGCAAGAACCCGGCACGCCGCAAGAAATTCAAACATTTTGCTCCGTCAATTTCGGCGTCACCTTTCCGCTGTCCGCGAAGATCGAGGTGAATGGCGCCCGCCGCCATCCGCTGTATGCATGGCTGACGGCCGCTGAAAACGGCTTTCCAGGCGACATCGGCTGGAATTTCGAGAAATTCCTCATCGACCGCGGCGGCAGGGTGGCATGCCGCTATCCGGCCGGAACCAAGCCGACCGACCCTACCTTTCTGCAGGATTTGGCCAACGTCTTGGAGTAGAAACCGCGCAAATTTGCAGCCCTACGGCGCGAGTTCAGTGGCAATTTGCCCGCTCACTCTTTAACATCACCGCACCCAATTGGACCTGAAGGCTCGGAGAACTAGATGCTCGCTCGATTGATTGCCAATGCGTGGGTCGCCGGCGCGGCTTTGACTTGTTTTTCGTTGAGCGCGCATGCAGCGGGCGATCCGGCCAAGGGCGAGATGAAGTTCTACACCTGCTATGGGTGCCACGGCATCGCGAACTACCGCAATGCCTATCCGGACTACAGCGTTCCGAAGCTGCGGCATCAAAATGCGGAGTACATTTCGGCGGCGCTGCACGAGTACCGCGACGGCACTCGTCCCCACCCCACCATGCATGCACAGGCCTCCTCGCTCTCGGATCAGGATATCGAGGACATCGCTGCCTACCTGCAAGGCGCGACGCCCGTAAAACCGGGTCCTGCGGCCGCAGCGGCCAAAGCGCCGAAGCAAGTGGCGGCCTGCGTGGCTTGCCATGGCGAAAGCGGCCTGGGTGTGGATGCGCCGTTGGTGCCGAAGCCGCCGGTATTGGCGGGACAGCATGTGGACTACTTGGAACAGGCGCTGACCACGTATCGCAACGGGCGGCGCAAGAACGTCGTCATGGATGGCATGGCGCAGCTGTTGACCAGCGATGAAGACGTGAAAATTGCAGCGGCCTACTTCGCGAATCAGGGTTCGCCCCTGAGCACGGCGACCACCGAGAGCAAGTAGCGCGGCGTCATTTGCGCAGCATCATCAAGAACTGGGCGAAAGTTTCGTAGTACGCGTCGCGATTGTGTTTCTTGCGGTAGCCGTGGCCCTCGTCGGCGGCCAGCAAGTACCACACCTCGGTTCCCCTCGCGCGCAATTTGTTCACGATCTGTTCCGCCTCCGACAGCGGCACTCGTGGATCGTTCTTGCCGTGCACCACCAGCAACGGGCGGCTTATCCGGTCGGCACTGGTGAGCGGCGAAATGCGCCTTAAGAAACTACGCATCTCGAGATCGCGTTCATCGCCGTATTCGGCGCGCCGCTGGTTTTGGCGGTAGGGCGCCGTATTGGTCAGGAAACTCACGAAGTCGGCAATGCCGCTGACATCGATGCCGCCGCGCAACCGGTCGCCGTAGTTGACCATCGTGGCGAGCGCCAAGTAGCCGCCATACGAGCCGCCTGCCACGACCACGTGCTTGGCATCAAGGGTTTTTTGCATGGCGATCCAAACCAGCATGGCGCCGATGTCCTTCACCGCGTCTTCACGCAGCGCGCCATTGTCCAGCGCCATATAGCTTTTGCCGTAGCCGGAGGAGCCGCGCACGTTTGGCGCGATGACGGCGAAGCCGAGCTCATTGACCACATATTGGATCCACGCATCGAAGCCCGGGCGGAACTGCGACTCGGGGCCGCCGTGCAACGAGATCAAAACCGGATGCGGTCCGGGAGAGGCAGGCTCGTAGATATACGCCGGGATTTGCCGGGGCTTGCCGTCAACTCGATCGAAGGTCGGAAATTCCACCGGCCGGGGCAGCACAAATTTCGCCACATCGACCGCACCGGCTTCGCTGCGGGTCCAAGGCTCCAAGCGATTTTCGCCGATCTCCAGCACATAGGCATCCCGGGGTTGATTCGCAGCGGCGAAGCCGAAGGCGAGCCGCTTGCCTTCCAGGTCGAAACTCAAGGAGCTGATGATTCCCGGCTGCGGCAGCCGCGGCGGCGCGAGGTCCTGATGCGTGCGCAGATCCATCAGATTTAACTTGCCGACGCCCGCCTCGTCGCTGACGAAGGCCAGGTAGTGTCCGTCGCGCGAAATCGCCAGCTCCTCGATGTCCCACGGCACATATCCTGAAATGACGGCGGTCTTTTCATTCGAAAATAAATTGACGTATCGCAGCCTTGCGAACTCGGCGTCACGGTCCGAAATCAAATACACGCCCTGGCCGTCGCGCGAGAATTTGGCGCCGACAATGCCGACCTTGGCGGGCGATGGCTCCACTTCGCGTTTTTGCCCCGTGCTCAGGTCAACGACGTACAAATAGCCTTCTGCTACGGACACCTCTTTGAGCACCAGCAGCTTCGAGTCGTCCGCGGACCAGTCGAGCACGGACCACGCGGCGCCGCTGCCGTCGCCGGCAAATGCCAGGCGCGGCAAACTGCCGGACTCCGGATCCACGATGTCGATGTCGAAGCTTCGGCCGTCGCGCGCGTTGCTGAAGAACGCGACCTCGCGCCCTGCATTGGACCAAATCGGCGCGCCATTCAGGGATTTGCCGTCGGTCAGCAGATGCGCATCCGGCTCTCCCATGCGCTGATAGTAAAGCTGCGCATTTTCATTGCCGCCCGCGTCCTTCAGGTACACGTAGGCGCTACGCGCCGGGTCCGGTGAAAACGCGGCTTGTGTAACGGGCTCATGCAGGAATGTGAGCTGGCGCCGTGCGCCGCCCGCCTGTTCCAGCAGATGCAGCTGATCGACATCGCCGAAGCGCGTGGCAATGAGGAGTTGTCCCTTCGGCGACCAGCCGAGCGGCGCTGCTTGGCGTGCATTGAGATAACCATCCAATTTTTCAGCGACACCTGCCGGCACTTCCGGAATGTTCTCGAAGGTCAAATTGCCGCGCTCGACGCGCGAAACGGCGGATACCGCGGCATTGGCCAGAAGCGGTGCAGCGAGCAGCAACAAATAAATTCGGTTCATGGTTTCTATGTTCTCACACGTCGAGGATAATGCGATCGATGGCGGGCTTTGAGCATTTGCTCCAATCTTACGATGTTGGCGATCTGCTCGACGATATTGCGAGCGCGGTCCCGCCCGCATACCTTCGCCGCTGTTTTGCCGAGGGCGTGTCCGCGCCGGCACTGAGCTGGCCGCGCGTGCAGGAGCTTGCCGTGTGCGCCATGGTTCTCGATGCCATCGTCGATGACCGGGACTACGATTTCTTCGAACGCGAACTTATAGCGGATTGGCGCGTCCACTATGCGAGGGCCTGCATGAAGATCAAGGACACGGCTTTGCAGGCGTTGCGCCGGGTGCTCGAGCGCGCGCGGCCCCCTGCTCCCGAGGCAGTGGCCGAGCTCGAAACGCTGGTCAGCCGTTTGGGCGGCAGCTGAAATGAGCCGCACTGCATGCGCTGCGCAAGCCGTTGCGTCGGTGGCGATGCTGGCGCTCGCGGCGTGCGCGGCTCCCAAGCCGAAAGCCGCGGCATTGCCGCCGGCCCCGCCGCCGTTGGATGCGTCTTACGATTGGCATGTGCTGCTTGTCGCGCCTTTCGGCAGTGTCTTGAAGGATGTTCCGCTGACACTGCACGAGGTGCTGTTGTTTCGCGATGAGGCACGCAGCGCTTCTGCAGCAGACGAGCTGGAGTGCTATGCCGTCGACGGCGCTCGCCCGCGTTTCCTCGCCCGCCCGATTGCCGAGTACCTGCTGTGCTTCAAGCAAGACCGGCTGTCGCGGATCGAGGCCACGGTGCGGCTGCCGGCTGACGAATCGGCGCAGATTTTCGCCGACGCCTGCGGCATGTGGCAGAAGAGCGGCCAAGCCGCAGCAGAAGGGTGCGCCGGCACCGACGGTGGCATCGCCTACTCCGGTCATATTGACAGCGAGCCGGATGGAGCCGAGACACAGATGAATGTCCAACTCGACGCGCCTGAACGCGCCCCTGATCGCGCCCCCGAGCGCCTACCCGAGCGGCCGTAGGCCCGTGCGAACGGGCGAACACGACATGCTCGCGTCGGGCGCGAGAGAACTGGGGATCGATTTGGCCCCGGCGCGTGCCGAAACACTGCTCGACCTGGTGGATGCGCTGGAGCAAGGCAACGCGCAGTTCAATTTAACCGCGATCCGCGACCGGACCGGCATGCTGCAAAAGCATGTGCTCGACAGCATGAGCCTGCAGCCCTATTTGCGCGGCGAACGAATCGCCGATGTCGGCACCGGCGCGGGCTTTCCGGGGCTCGTCCTGGCCGTCGTCAATCCGGAACGCCGATTCACGCTCATCGAGGCCACCGGCAAGAAGGCCCGATTCGTCGAGCAGACCGCCCAGCGCATCGGGTGCGCCAATGTGCTGGTCGTCAATTCGCGCGCGGAAACCTATAGACCCTTCGAACTTTTCGATACAGTGGTCGCCAGAGCCCTGTCGTCGCTGGCGGATTTCGTGGCCTACGCGGGCCATTTGTGCGCCCCGGGCGGCAGGCTGTTGGCGATGAAGGGCAAGCGGCCGGACGATGAGATTTCCGCGCTGCCGAAATCGTTTCGGGCACGGGCGGTGCATCGCTTGAAAGTGCCAGGTCTCACGGATGAGCGGCATCTTGTGGAGTTGACCAAGAAGTGAAACGTGTCATCGCATTGGCCAATCAAAAAGGCGGCGTGGGCAAGACCACGACCGCGGTCAATCTTGCTGCGTCCCTGACCGCCACCAAGCGCCGCGTGCTGCTCATTGATTTGGATCCACAGGGCAACGCCACCATGGGGTGCGGCATCGACAAGCACAATCTGTCGCGCACCAGCTGCGATGTTCTGCTGGGAGATTGCAGCGCGGTCGAGGCCTTGGTCGCAGTCGAGTACGGCGGCTTCATGATGATGCCGGGAAATCAGGATCTCACGGCCGCTGAAGTCCGCCTGCTCACCATGGCCGTGGGCCGCGAGTTCAAGCTGCGCAACGCGCTGGCTCCGGTGCGCAGGGATTTCGATGTGATATTGGTCGACTGCCCACCGTCGCTCAACATGCTGACCTTGAATGCCTTGGTCGCGGCCGATTCCGTGATGGTGCCCATGCAGTGCGAGTACTACGCGCTGGAGGGCTTGACGGCGCTGATGCAGACCATCGAGCAGATCAAGGAGAGCATCAATCCTGAATTGGAAATCGAAGGACTGCTGCGCACCATGTTCGACCCGCGCAATAACCTGGCGAACGAAGTGTCGGCGCAACTCATCGAACATTTCGGCGAAAAAGTGTTTCGCACCATGATTCCACGCAATGTGCGCCTGGCCGAGGCACCGAGCTTCGGTAGGCCGGCGCTGTTTCACGACAAGGAGTCGCGCGGCGCGCTGGCGTACCTGGCGCTCGCCGGCGAGATGATTCGCCGCGACGAGCTGCCGCCGAACACCCCTCAGGACTCGGTAGCCGATCCGCTGGCCGATCCGCCGACCGATCCGCCGGCCGATTCGCCGGGCGATCCGTCGGGCGCGCCCGTATAATCCTCCGATCGGTTTACGGGGAATTGCTATGTCCGGCAAAAAGCCGTCTTTGGGTCGAGGCCTGGCTGAGCTCAGTCCCCTGCTCGCACGCCGCGCCGCCGTGCCCGAGACCGAAAAGCCGCAGGTCCTCGCCGGCGACCGGCTGGCCTCGTTGCCGGTTGATCTATTGCAGCGTGGCAAGTATCAGCCGCGCGCGGACATGCGCACCGAGTCTTTGGGTGAACTGGCTGATTCCATCAAGGCGCGCGGTTTGGTTCAGCCCATTCTGGTGCGTCCTTTGCCGCGGCCGAATCCGGCTGAATCTCAACGCTATGAAATCATCGCCGGCGAACGGCGCTGGCGCGCTGCGCAAATGGCGGGCCTTACGGAGATACCGGCGGTTATCCGCGATGTGCCCGACGAGGACGCCGTGGCGATGGCGCTCATCGAGAACATTCAGCGGGAAAATCTCAACCCTCTCGAGGAAGCCCGCGCGCTGCTGCGCTTGATCGAAGAATTCGGATTGACGCATCAGGCTGCTGCCGAGGCCGTCGGACGTTCACGGGCCGCCGTCAGCAATCTTGTGCGCCTCATGGAATTGACCGACGAGGTCAAGGAAATGCTGGAACACCGTCAAATCGAAATGGGCCATGCGCGCGCGCTTTTGGCGCTGGTTACCCGGCGTCAGCAGATCGAAGTCGCGACCCTAGTAGCCAAAAAGACGCTGTCGGTGCGGGACACCGAGGCTTTGGTGCGTCGCATCATAAACCCCAAGTCGTCCATTGAGTCCAAAGACCCCGATACGGCTCCTGATCCGGATATTCATCGGCTGGAAACCGAAATTGCCGAGAAGCTGGGCGCCAAAGTCGCTTTCCAGCACTTGGCCTCCGGCAAGGGGAAACTCGTCGTCAGCTACAACAGTTTGGACGAACTCGAGGGCATTCTGGCCCACATCCAATAGGGCGACAAAATAGGGTTAAACGCCTTGATGCACCAGGGCGCCCTCACTATAATGCGGCGGCCATTTTTGGCACGGTACAGCGAAGGGTTCTAAGGCTTCGCTCCACGGGATTTTAACTTGGTCACGATCGATTTAGGCCTCGCACGGCGGCTGGCTCTCAGCGTCGTCCTGGGCCAAGCGGCCGTGACTCTAGTCTGCGTCCTCGCGGGCTGGCTGATCGCAGGTCCCCACGCGGCTTTATCGGCGGCGATGGGCGGCGGCATCAGCACTGCTGCGAGTCTTGTCATGGCAATGCTGGGTTTTGGCGGCAAATCAGCTGCAGATGGGCAGCGGGCGATGCGCGCGTTCTTCATAGGCGAAGCCGCGAAGATTGCGATCATGATCGTGCTGTTCGTTGTGGTGCTGAAGACGATGAAGGTGGTGCCCCTGGCGATGCTCGGCACCTACATAGCAACCTTCTTCGTATTTTGGATTGCTTTGGCGAATATTCTGCCGCCGTTGGGCGGGACGAATGTGCCGCGCGGACGCTGAAAATATAGTTGATTTGAGGCGATTGAGACATACATAAGACTTGAAATGGCAGCAG
>DASXOY010000024.1:0-1864 GCA_036493935.1 Steroidobacteraceae bacterium
GGCCGCCTAATCGCGCGTCACGAACGGTGCTACGAACGCCATCAACAGGTGCTCGATCTCGAACATTATCTCGACGTGCTGGAGCGCAAGCCGGGCGCGCTGATCGGCTCCAAACCGCTGGCGGCCTGGCGTGAACGGGGACTGTGGCCGGAGAGTTATGATCAGCTACTCACAGAGTTCATTGATCGACATGGCAAGCCGAGCGGCACGCGCCAGATGATCCAGCTGCTGAGCCTGATCAAACCATACGGCCACAGGCGGCTGCGTGCGGCGGTCGAGGAGGCGATCGCGCTGGGCTGCGCCGATGCCGCGGCGGTACGGCATCTGGTGGAAGCTGCCGAGCTGACTCATGCGCGTGACGCGATCATCGAGCTCGACGCACTGTCACGCTTTGAACGACCGCTGCCGGTAATGACGGATTACGATGGGCTGCTTAGCGAGGAGGTGAAGCCGTGAACGCACAGAGCGGCGCCCTCGAAGCGGCTACCATCCGGCAGCAATGCAAGCTGTTGCGGATGCCAACCATCGGGGCGCAGTGCACTCAACTGGCCGAACAGGCGGTGCGCGAACGGCGCACCCATCTCGGCTATCTCGAAGCGCTGTTGCAAACCGAACTCGAGGAACGCGAACGGCGGCTGATCGAGCGGCGCATTCGCGAAGCCCGTCTGCCGCGCATGAAGACCTTGGAGGAGTTCGACTTCGGGCGCAATCCCAAGGTCTCGGCCCAACAGCTTCACGAATTGGCTCAAGGCGATTACATCGCGAAAGCGGAGCCCATCATCTTTATAGGCGACAGCGCCACCGGCAAGACTCATCTGCTTACTGGCCTGGCGGTGGCCGCCTGCCGGCAAAAGCGGCGGGTGCGCTTCGCCAGCGCCGCCGCGTTGATCAACGAAATGGTCGAGGCCAAGCATCAGTTGCAGCTGGGCCGCGCCCTGGCGCGCTGGGCGCGTTATGAGCTTATCGCACTCGATGAAGTGGGCTACGTGCCGCTGGCCGAGGTCGGCGCCGAGTTCCTGTTTCAGGTCATTGCGGAACGGGCCGAGAAGGCCGCCGTCATCGTCACTACCAATCTGCCATTTTCGGAATGGACTGCGGTGATTCCCAATGCCCGGCTGTGCAAGGCGCTGATCGATCGCATAACCGACCGCGCCAACATCATCGAGACCGGGACCGAGTCCTACCGCTTCAGGCGCACGCTGGAGAAACCCAGAAGCAAAACTCCGGATACCAAGACCTAAGACCGCGCCGCCGGCGGCGGGAGAAATTTAAAGATGACTCCCTTTAGAACCGAAACTTGAAGCGATCAAAACACGCAGGGGTGGGGCCAAATTCGAATATCAAAAGGGTCCACGCCGCATTGTCAAAATCAAGAGTATCAGGGGGGATTTTCAACGAGTGGCATCCGAGCCCACACTGGCAGAAGCTGGATCGCAATCACCTATCGAGCGGGCTCTTATCGGTGAGCACGCAACCATCGCAAAGCTGCGCGCGCTGGTCGATCGGGTCGCCGCCACCGATGCGACTGTTCTGATTACGGGCGAGAGCGGCTGCGGCAAGGAAGTTGTCGCGCGGGCGATTCATTCTTTGTCGGCGCGACATGAGCGCGTGTTCGTCCCTGTCAACTGCGCCGCGATTCCGCACGAACTACTCGAATCTGAAATGTTCGGCCACGAGCGTGGAGCTTTTACCGGCGCTGCCGGTGCGCGCCACGGCCTCTTCAGCACCGCCGATGGCGGCACGATTTTTCTCGACGAAATCGGCGAAATGCCGCTGCAACTTCAGGCTAAGCTTCTGCGCGTACTAGAGGACGGCATTGTGCGTCCGGTCGGCTCCGACCGCTCAGCCAAGGTGGATGCACGCG
>DASXOY010000025.1:0-132956 GCA_036493935.1 Steroidobacteraceae bacterium
ATGACCCCGGCGTTCGCCGCATTGAAGGAAGGCGATATGGCGCCGGATTTCAAGGCGCAGGCATCGTTGGCAGGAAAGGAGTTCACTTTCTCGTTGAATGAGGCACTGAAGAAAGGGCCGGTGGTGGTCTACTTCTATCCCTCGGCTTACACAGGTGGTTGCAACATCCAGGCGCACACCTTTGCCGAAGATCACGATAAATTTGCGGCTGCAGGAGCCAGTGTCGTTGGAGTGTCGCTGGATAGCATTGCGCGCCTCAACGATTTTTCGGCTGACCCGGCCTACTGCGCCGGCAAGCTGCCGGTAGCTTCCGACGAAAAGCGCGCCATCGCGAAGTCCTACGATCTCAAGATCACCGATTCGTACAACGGGCAAGCCGCCGCCAGCATGAAGGATTCCCGAGGCGTTGAGATCGGCCATGGCTTTGTCGAGCGGACGACCTTCATCATCACCCCCGACCACAAGATCGTCGCAACAGTCGGAGGCATATCGCCGGCCGAGAATGTGGAAAAGGCGCTGCAGGTCGTGCAGCAGCTGAAGGCGACCCATTCCACCAAGAGTTAAACGCGGGTTTCTCCGGCACGGCAGCGCGGCGACAGCCTCGCTGCTGCTGGCGGCCGCCTCAGTTGCGTCGACGCAGGCGGCGCCTTCGGAGCCGGCGCAGGGGCGGCGGATCGACAGCGCCGCCGATTACGTGGTGCTGCCGCCGCACGAACGCGTGGATCCCGAAAACCGCATCCTGACCGAGCGCCTCGAGCATCTGCTGCCGGCGCTGATGAGCGAAACGCGGCTGGATATGTGGGTCGTCGTCAACCGCGAATACGCCGAAGATCCCGTGTACTTCACGCTCGTGCCGCAGCCGAGTTTCGCGGCGCGGCGCACGACTATGCTGGTCTTCAGCCGCGCCGCTGACGGTACCGTGGAGCGTCTGGCCGTAAATCGCTATCCGCTCGGTGCCCCGTACAAGTCGGCGTGGTCCGGCGGCGATCTCGATGCGCAGTGGAAGGCGCTCGGTGCGCTGATCGCCGAGCGAAACCCCAAGCGGATCGGCATCGATGTGTCGCGCACCTGGCCGGCCGCCGACGGCTTGACCCACGCGCTTCACGAGCGGCTGGTCGAAGTACTGCCGCGGGGGTATGCCGAGCGTCTAGTGTCCGCGGAATCCCTCGTCATTCGCTGGATCGAAACGCGCACGCCGGCCGAACAAGCCATCTATCCTCACATCAACAGCATCGCCCGCGGTGTCATTGCCGAGGCGTTCAGCGGCCGCGTGATCACCCCCGGCGTCACGACCACCGATGAGGTTGCCTGGTACATCCGCGAGCGCTTCGAGTCGCTCGGATTGCGGCCGTGGTTCATGGCCACCGTGGATCGACAGCGGGCCGGCCAACCGTGTCCGGCCGGAAGCTCGGGAGGGCATTGCGGCGACGAAGGACGAATCGAAGCGGGCGATGTTTTGCACACCGACGTTGGATTCTGTTATTTGAAGCTGTGCACCGATACCCAGGAAATGGGTTACGTGCTCAAGGCTGATGAAGAAGGCGTGCCTGCAGGGCTCAAGGCTGCCTTGGCCAGCGGCAATCGCTGGCAGGACATACTCACCGGCTCATTCCAGGAAGGCCGCACGGGCAACGAGATACTCGCCGCGACAATCAGAGGTTGCGCGGCGGCCGGACTTGCCTGCAGCACTTACAGCCATCCGCTTGGTTTCTTCGGACACTCTCTGGGCCCGACGATCGGAATGTGGGACAACCAAGGCCCGACGCAGGGAACGGGGGACTACCCGCTGCACCGGGACACGGTTTATGCGATCGAAGGCAACGTCGCCGTGTCGCTGGCGGAGTGGGGCGGACAGCGGGTGCAGGTCATGTTGGAGCAGGGCGCGCTGTTCGACGGCAAGGGCGTGCGTTATCTGGCGGGCCGTCAGACGGAGTGGCACCTCATTCGTTAGTTGTGCAGGAGAGGCACACATGTTTCTCAAGAACTGCTGGTACGTGGCTGCGCTGGATCACGAGTTGATCGACGGCAAATTGCTGAACCGCACCGTGCTTGGCGAGCATTTGCTGATTTACCGGGGCGAGAGCGGCAAGGTCAACGTTCTCAACGACCGATGCCCGCATCGCGGTGCGCTGCTTTCCAAAGGTCGGCTCGAAGGCGACAGCGTGCGCTGCATGTATCACGGCATCAAGTACGACGGATCCGGCAAATGTGTGCAGATTCCCGGGCAAGACATGATTCCGCCCAAACTGCGGGTCAGAAACTATCCTGCTGTGGAGCGCGGCCACCTTGTGTGGATTTGGATGGGCGAAGCCTTGAAAGCGGATCCGGCGTCGATTCCAGAGCTTCCTTACCTGGAGGATCCCAACTGGAAAGGTATTCCGGCGTACCTGCACTACGATGCGAATTATCTCCTCATTGTCGACAACCTTAGCGATTTCTCGCATCTCGCCTTTGTCCACACCAAGACTCTGGGCGGATCGGAGGAATATGCATACGTCAGCAAGCCCACCGCCATCGAACGGATGGAGCGCGGTTTTCGCGTTGAAAGATGGCATTGGAACAGCGATCCGCCGCCATTCCACAAAAAGGTCATTCGCGACAAGACCGCAAAAGTCGATCGGCGCAACATCGCGACCATGACGGTGCCGGGCATTTTCAACATGGAGACCTTGTTTGTCCCCGCAGGGCAGGGCAAGGAGGCCGCTGGTACTGCGGCAGCGAAAGAATACCGAAATTGCCAGTTCATGACGCCGGAGACCGAGCAAACGACGCACTTTTTCTGGTCCTATCTCAACAATTTCGAGGGCGAGGACTCAACGATTTCGCGCTCCCTTCTCGACAGCCTCATTGAAGGTTTCCTGGAGGACAAGGCGATCATCGAACGGCAGCAAAAAACGCTGGACGAGGATCCCAACTTCCAGATGCTCGGGATTTTAGCGGATGCACCGCTCGCACATTTCCGCCGAGTGCTGGGTAGGCTCATTGATGCGGAACTGAGCGAGGGTGTAAATCAACCGGCGGAAGCACGCGCGACGACGGCTGCCGGCTAAAGCTGGTGGGGCAAATGCGTGCCTGCGCAGGTCTTCTCTCGCTGCCTTTCAACGTTGCGCCCTATCGCTTGAGCGGTGCGGTGTACGGCGCCTTGCTGAATCATCGGTCGGCGTTGGAGGCACTCGGCGAGGCGGTGAATCGGCCGCCCTATAACGCCGCGCCCCGAGCGCCGGTGCTCTTCATCAAGCCGCGCAACACATTGGCGATCTCGGGAGATGTCGTGAAAATTCCAGCGGCGACACCCGAGCTCGAGGTCGGTGCCTCGGTCGGCTTGGTGATGGGCCATACGGCCTGCAAGGTATCCGAGTCGAAGGCCTTGGACTATGTAGCCGGCTATCTCATTGTGGCCGACGTGAGCGTTCCGCATTCGATCTATCATCGACCGTCGATTCGTTTCAAAGCACGAGACGGCTTTTGTCCGCTTGGGCCCGCAGTCACCGCGCGCGCCGCGATTCCGGACCCAAGCGCGCTCACCATTCGCACCTACATTGATGACGCGTTGGTGCAGACAGCGGCGACTGCAGATCTGATCCGGCCGGCCGCGCGGTTGCTTTCGGACGTGACTGAATTCATGACCCTGGCGCCCGGCGACGTGCTTTCGCTTGGCGCCGCGGCGCCGGTGCCACGGGTGCGCTCGGGACAGACAGTGACGATTGCGGTCGACGGTTTAGGCAGCCTCAACATTCCGTTCATGAAGACCGCCGCATGATGCGTGCGCGAGTCGCGTACGCGGGCGCCTTGCACGAGGCGAGTCCGCATGGCGAGACCTTGCGGCTGGGCGACGGCCGAATCGTGGCGGAAGAGGACGTGGTTTGGCTGCCGCCATGCAACTTTGGGACAGTGATCGCACTTGGGCTCAACTATGCCGATCATGCCAAGGAATTGGCGTTGCAGCATCAAGAGGAGCCGTTGGTATTTCTCAAAGGCCCCGGCACGTTGCTCGGACATAGGGGCGTGACGCGCCGGCCGGCGGGCGTGAAATTCATGCACTATGAGTGCGAGCTCGCGGTGATCATCGGGCGGACCGCCGAGCAGGTTCCGCGCTCTCGCGCTTTCGAGCATGTCGCGGGTTACTGCATCGCGAACGACTATGCCATTCGCGACTATCTGGAGAATTGGTATCGCCCGAATTTGCGGGTGAAGAATCGCGACGGCGGCACGGTCTTGGGGCCTTGGTTCGTCGATGCAGCCGATGTTCCGGATCCGGGGAATCTCGGATTGCGAACCTTCGTAAATGGTAAATTGACCCAGTCCGGCAATACTCGCGATCTGATTTTTGACATACCTTATCTGGTGGAATACTTAAGCGCGTTCATGACGCTCATCGCCGGCGATGTGATTCTCACCGGCACTCCCGAGGGTGTCGTCAATGTCATGCCGGGCGATGTCGTTGCCTGTGAAATCGACGGCCTCGGAAGTCTCGTCAACACTATCGCGGCGGACGATGAATTCGGGCGTTGAGAGGCGCAATCCATGCAGATCCAACATTTGATAAACGGCGCGGCCGCACCCGGTTCGGAATACTTCGAAACCATCGATCCAGCCACCCAGGAAGTGCTCGCCGAGGTAGCGCGCGGCGGAGAACGGGAAATCGACGCTGCCGTCGCGGCTGCCAAGGCTGCGTTTCCCGCCTGGGCCCGCAAGCCTGCCACCGAACGGGCTGCGCTGTTGCGCAAGCTCGGCGATTTGATCACGAAGCACGTTGCGGACATCGCCAAGACGGAAACCCGCGACACCGGTCAAGTGATTGCGCAGACCGCCAAACAGTTGATACCCCGTTCGGCCGACAACTTTTACTACTTTGCAGAAATGTGCCTGCGCGTCGATGGACACACCTACCCCACGGCGACGCACCTGAACTACACGCTATTTCATCCTGTGGGTGTGTGCGCGCTGATCTCGCCTTGGAACGTGCCGTTCATGACCTCGACCTGGAAGGTTGCGCCAGCGCTGGCGTTCGGCAACACCGCAATACTCAAGATGAGCGAGCTTTCGCCACTATCGGCTTCACGCCTGGGCGAACTGGCGTTGGAGGCGGGAATTCCGGCCGGGGTGCTCAACATCGTGCATGGATACGGCACGGAGGCCGGCGAAGCCTTGTGCCGGCATCCCGATGTGCGGGCCATCTCTTTCACCGGTTCGACCTTAACGGGAAACCGAATCGTGAAGAACGCGGGGTTGAAGAAATTCTCCATGGAATTGGGCGGCAAAAGCCCCTTCATCGTGTTCGACGATGCGGATTTGGCGCGCGCGCTCGACGCTGCCGTTTTCATGATTTTCTCCAACAACGGTGAGCGCTGCACGGCGGGCTCGCGCATTTTGGTGCAGAAATCCGTCTACGCCGAGTTCGTCCAGAAGTTCACCGAGCGTGCGCGGCGCATTGCGGTGGGCGATCCTCTTGATGACAAGACCATCATCGGACCCATGATCAGCGCGAAGCATCTGGAAAAGGTGCGCCGTTACATCGAAATGGGTCCCAAGGAAGGCGCTACCTTGGTGTGCGGCGGCCTGGACGCACCGCCCGTGGAGGGGGCGCTGAAGAAAGGAAACTTCGTCAAAGCCACCGTGTTCGCCGACGTCGACAACCGCATGCGCATCGCTCAGGAGGAGATTTTTGGACCGGTCGCTTGCCTGATACCGTTTACCGACGAGGCGGACGCGGTCGCCAAGGCGAACGACATTGTTTATGGATTGAGCAGCTACGTATGGAGCGAGAATCTCGGGCGCGCGCATCGGGTCGCCGCAGCGGTAGAGGCCGGGATGTGTTTTGTGAACAGTCAGAACGTTCGCGATTTGCGCCAGCCCTTTGGCGGCACCAAGGCTTCGGGTGTAGGCCGCGAAGGCGGTACCTGGAGCTATGAAGTGTTTCTCGAGCCCAAGAACGTGTGCGTCAGCTTGGGTTCTCACCACATTCCGCACTGGGGCGCCTGATCTCATGAGCCTGTACCAGATGCAGAAATTCCTGTTCGATATCAATCGCGACCACGCGTTGCAGGAACAGTTTCGATCGGATGCGCCGGGCGTGCTGAATCGTTATGCGCTCAGCGAAGAAGAGCACAGAGCGCTCGAGTCGGGAGATATTGGATTGATTTATGTGCTGGGCGCGAATGGACAATTGCTGATGCACTTTGCTGCGATGCTCGGCATGCCCTGGCCCGACTATATTTCCGCGATGCGCGCCGGAGTTAGGCGGCACGGACCGGTTCGTGCCGGTGTGTACGCGATGACAACGCGCTTGGACGAAAAAGTGGCGGATCTGTGAGCCTGGTATTCGCCGGCATCTGCAGTCATGCGCCCGGTATCACCGGGCGCGCGCACCTGGCTGATCGCGAGATCGTCGATGAGTTTCACCGAGCCTATCGGGGCATGGCAGACGATCTCGCCGCCGCAAGGCCCGATGCCCTGATCATCGTGGCCGCCGAACACTTCGCCAATTTCTTCATGAACAACATGCCTGCTTTAGCGATGGGCATGGCGGAAACGTACGCAGGACCGATCGAAGATCCGAAATGGCTCGGCATTCCACACACATCGATTCCGGGCAATGCGCCGCTGTCATCGAAATTGATACGCGAAATGATGCAGAGCGTGGATCTCGCCTATGCAGAGGAATGGAAATTCGATCACGGCATCATGGTGCCCTTGAGTTTCCTGACGCCCCGCTATGACTTGCCGGTCATACCGGTGAACATCAACTGCCAGGGACCGCCACTGGTGCCGTTGCATCGTGCCTGGGCCTTGGGCGAGGCCTTGCGGCGGGCCGCGGACTGCGTCCCGGAGCGCATCGCGCTCGTAGGCACCGGAGGAATTTCGCATTGGCCGGCCACGCCCGACTCCGGAAAAATCAACGAGGCCTGGGATCGGCAATTCTTGAGCCGCTGGCAGGCCAACGACAAGCAGGCATTACTTTCGTATACGGACGAGGCGACTTATCGGGAGGCCGGTCAGGGTGGTTTCGAGATCCGCACCTTCATCAGCATCGCGGCCGCCGCTCAAGGTGTGGGCCATCTGCAATACTACCGGGCCATTCCGATCTTCGCCGTGGGCTGTACCATCGCCACCATGAGCATCAGATCTTAGAAACATGTCGCACATGACCTTGGAATACAGCGCAAATCTGCGCGATTCGGGACGCTTTCGGCAGTTGTGCGGCAAGCTGGCGCAGTTCATGACGGGACTACGCGTCGACGGGGCGGTGGTATTTCCGCCGGGTGGTGTGCGAGTGCGGGCCATTGCGTGCGAGGAATACTGCATCGCCGACGGGTCCGCGGCGGATGCAGGGTTCGTGCATGCGATTTTGAAAATCGGCGCCGGGCGCGGCGACGCGACCAAGCAAGCAGTTTGCGCCGGTCTGTTCGATATTATGAAAGCGCATTTTGCAGATCAATTCGCAAACCAAGGATTGGCGTTGTCGCTGGAGCTCAACGAATTCAGCGAGTCAGGGACGCTCAAGCATAATAATTTGCACGCGCGTTTCAAGAAGCCATAAACCTTTAGGCGCCGCGCAAAATAATCATGCTCTCAACCGATACCATTCGAATGTTGGCCCGACGCTTGTACGAGGCCCGCAAGAATCGAACGCAGCTGCGGCACTTTTCGAAGGAATATCCTGCGATGACCATCGAGGATGGTTACGCGATCCAGACCGAATGGGTCAGAATGGAAATAGCGGACGGCCGCAGCATCAAAGGCCGTAAGATCGGTCTCACCTCGCGCGCCATGCAGCAGGCATCTCAGATTACCGAGCCGGACTACGCGCCGCTGATGGACGATATGTTCTTTGCCTCCGGCAGCGACATTCCTTTCGAGCGCTTCATCGCGCCGCGGGTGGAAGTGGAACTGGCCTTCGTGTTGGGCGCGCACCTGCAAGGACCCGGGGTGACGATGTCCGATGTTCTTGCAGCCACCGATCATGTGACCCCGGCGCTCGAGATCATCGATGCGCGCATCGAGCAATTCGACCGCGAGTCCAAGGCACCGCGGAAGGTGTTCGACACCATCGCGGACTTCGCCGCCAACGCGGGGATTGTGGTAGGCGGCCTGCCGGTCAAGCCCGATGCGGTGGATCTGCGCTGGGTCGGAGCCTTGCTCTACAAAAATTCGGTTATCGAGGAGACCGGACTCGCCGCCGGTGTGCTCGATCATCCCGCCAACGGCGTCGCCTGGCTGGCCAACAAGATCGCCCCCTATGGCGAAAATTTAAGGGCGGGCGACATCGTGCTCGGCGGATCGTTCACGCGGCCCACCAACGTGGTGCGCGGCGATGCGCTGCGTGCCGACTACGGACCGCTCGGCAGTATATCGATGCGATTCGTCTGAACTGGGAGATTTATTGATGGAACTGCCGATCAATGGATTCAAGCTGGCCTTGCGTCAGGGTAAACAACAGATCGGACTGTGGGTGGGCCTTGCGGATTCCTATGCCGTCGAACTCCTGGCCACCACCGGCTTTGACTGCCTGGTGATCGATGCGGAGCATTCGCCCAATGATCCGCGCAGCGTGCTGACGCAATTGCAGGCAATGGCGCCGTACAAGGTGCATCCCATCGTGCGTCCGGTGTCCGGCAGGGTGGAGTTGATCAAGCAATATCTGGACGTCGGTGCGCAGACCCTGATTATTCCCATGGTCGAGACGGCCGAGCAGGCAGGGCGGATGGTGGCGGCCACACGCTACCCGCCGCGCGGCGTACGTGGCGTCAGCAGCGCCGTGACGCGCGCGTCGCGATGGAATCAGGTCGAGAATTACTTAGCGCGCAGCGATGAGCAGATGTGCTTGTTCGTGCAAGTGGAATCGGTCGAGGGCCTCGCGAACCTTCCAGCCATCGCTGTGGTGGAGGGCATTGATGGAGTTTTCTTCGGCCCCGCCGATCTCGCGGCGTCGATGGGTTTGCTCGGCCGGCCGGCCGATCCCAAGGTGCACGCCGCCATACTCGAGGGCATCTCGACGGTCAAAGGCTTGGGCAAGGTTGCCGCCACCCTCACCTCGGACCGCAAGCTCGCGCGTCAGTACTTGGAGCAGGGTGCTCAGTTCGTCGCGGTTGGAGTCGACACAACCATTCTGGTCAAAGGCGCGCGGGAATTGGCGGCGGAATTTCAGGCATTCCACTAGGTGCCGATACCCGCCAAGCGCAGGCCCTCATAGAGCGGCTCGAAATCGGCGAGATCCGCGGACGGATGCACCCACTTCCTGATGGCCGTGATCGTTTTGACATCCGGCAGTGTCGTGGTGAAGTCCCCTATGGCGGCTTTGGCCCTTTCCATGTGGCCGAGGCGGGCTTCCGAAGCAATCAATGTGAGCCTGATCAGGCCCGAGACCCGATCGCGCAGGTCGGGTTCACTCATTTGCGCTGCCGCTTTCTGGGCGAACTGTGCCGCCCGGGCATAGTCCGCTTCCGCGAAGTAGATATCCGCGAGGCTCGATTGGACTGTCCAGTCGGTTGGAGTGCGGGCCAAGAGGCCGTCCTCGATTGCCTCGGCTTCCTTGAGCCGGCCCAGGCGCAGCAGCGCGGTAGCCTTTACCGAGAGCGCGTATGACTGCGTCGGCTCCTTCGCCAGCATGGCATCCGTGATCGCCAGCGATTCTTCCCACCGCAAGCGCAACTGATAGAGGGCGGCCTTCTCGCCCAGCATATAGAGCGAATCGGGATCGATTCGCAGGTATTTCTCCATGGCGGCGGCGCCGACGGCTTTTTGCTCATCTGGGTTTGCGGACCATGCATTGACGCAATCGCAGAGATTGACCGTCGCCACGGTGCGCAGCGCGTAGAGATCGTTCGGCGCCATCGCCAAGGCCCTGTTGAGAAGTTCATTCGCGTTGTGGTTGGCGGCTTTGCCGTCGGTGGCGCGATTGGCTCGCCACTCATCCGTGGCCCGGAAAGTCAGGTCGCGCACGTCCAGTTCTTCGACGGGCTTGTTCCGCGCGCGTTTGACCTCCGTCTGTACGCCGGCGGTCACCAACTCCCCCATGACATCTCTTGTTTCGTCGCGCCAGTGGGGCGTCAGTTCGTTCGCGGCCACGGTCACGGACCGCGTCGTGAGTACGCGCTCAGTGTCGCCATCAAGACTCACTACCGTCACTTTGTAGCCATCGCCGCTTCGAGCCACGGTGCCGCGGACCAGGAAATGGACGTCGAGTTCCTTTGCGAGCTTTGCCGTCCCGGCTTCATGGGCCGCTGCCCGTTCGGCACTGGCGCGCGGCACGATGCTCACCAATTCCTTGCGGCTCTCGAGGATGGTATGGAGTTCATCGCCGGTTGCCTTCGCGATCTGAACCGCATGCGCATCGTCGGCGGGCGCTTGAAACGGCAGCACCGCATAAGTCATGCGCCGATCTTCATGGGAGTAGGGGACGATGCTCGCGGGATGCAGCCACAGGTGCCGGATCCCCCATGCGCCGACACCCGCCAGCAGCAGCACGGCCGCGGCCGCCCAGCCGATTGGGAAACGCCGTTGCGGAGGCGACGGTGCCGGCGCGGACGCGGTCGCGGTGCCATGGGAGGCCGCCTGCGGTCTCGGCGCGCCGCCCGCATCCTGCTCCAGCAGCTTCGCCATTCGATCGACAAAAGAGGGCGAGGTACGGCCCTCGGGCAAGCGGGTCCACTGCACATCGCGAAACTTGTCGGGCACGCGCTCGTCGTCTTCGGCGGTCTCGTCGATGACCACCGGTATCAGAAAAGGACGGTCATGGGACATCAGGTGCGAGCGGTCTATCGCCAGCTTCCACTCGAGGCGAAAATATCCCTCGGCGCGTCCCTGCGTATTCGACGAAATGACCGGGATGACCAATGCGCAGGTCTTGATCTGTTTGCGGATGGCTGCATCCCAGGCATCACCGCCGCGCAGTTCGCTTTGATCGAACCAGACCTCGAGCCCCGCCGCACGCAAAGCGTCGCAGATTCTCGCCGCGGCTTCTGCATCCTGCTTTGCGTAGCTTAAAAAAATCGCTTTATTCGAATCGGTCACTCGAGAAATCCTCAGGATGCCGGACCAAACCGCGCCATTATGGCATGTGTAAGACACATCCTACGCCCGGTTTAGGGGAACGGCATGGGCGCTCTCAAGCTGCGGGCGTATCGTTCTCGCACGGTGCGGCAATATGTCGCGGTGGGAGAAAGAAAATGAAATATGCGGTCATATGTGCGCTGCTGGTCAGCGCCGCGATGGGAATTTCGGGCTGCAACAAGGCCGAGTCCCCGGAGAAAGTCCAGGCTGATGTTGCCAAGGCAACCAGCGATGCAGCGGATGCCAACGCGAAGGCCGACGAGACGAGGAAGCAAACCGAGGCGAAGGCTGCGGACGATCTCGCCAAGGAGAAAGCCGATGCCGCCGCGAAGGCGGCCGACAAGAGCGTGGCAGCCGTGGCAGACGCTGCCGTGACGGAAACCGAAGGTGCAACGAAAGTCGCCCTGGCGAAGTGCGAGTCTCTCGAAGGGGACGCTCAGAAACAGTGTAAGGACGCAGCCAACGCGCACCTCGCGACCGTGAAAGACCGGGCGAAGGCCGCCAAGTCGCAGTAAGGCGGCGATAGCGGACAACCTCGGGGCGCCGGTTCGATCGTCAAGCCTCAGGTCGAGCGAGCCGGTTTTCGATCTCGAGACTCCCGTCCGCCTTGGGCGGGAGTCGCCCCAATCGTTCGCTTTGCAGCTATCATTCCCAATCGCTGGCGTATCCAGCACGCCCTTGAGCGGCATCGAGGGCTGCATATAAGAACATTGGGGAGATTCACATGAATTCAGGCGTCAAATTGTGCGGCCTGCTGTTTGCTGGTTTCGCGGCGGCAGGCGCGCATGCTGCGACCGAATACCGCTACACCATGCTTTTTTCCGGGCATGTCGGCGGGGAGCACGTTACTCGCATCGCCGACGACGGCAGCATCACCACCGATTTCAGCTACCGCGAGAATGGCCGCGGGCCCGACCTCAAGGAGAAGCTGGCTCTCGCGCCTGACGGCACCTTGCGGCGCTTTGCCATCACCGGCAAATCGACATTTGGCTCGCTGGTCGACGAGCGCTTCGAGCGCAAGGGCGATCGCGCCGCATGGTCAGGCAAGGTCGATCACGGCTCCCTGACGGTCAGCGGAAAAGCTCTTTATGTCCCCATCGATTCGACCATCGAAGTGACGGGCATCATGTTGCGCGCGTTGATCCATGAATCGAGCTTGAAACTGCCCGGTATCCCGGGGGGCGAGTTGTCCGTCGTCAAATTGATTGACGCGACGGTGACCAATGGCCAAGAGACGCGCGCGGTCGCGCTCTATGCGATGCGCGGCGCGGATTTGGAACCGGATTATGTGTGGATGAATGCCGACGGACAGCGAGCGTTCGCAACGATATTTCCGGGGTTTGCGCAGCTGATCCAGAAAGGCTGGGAGTCACAGGCCGCAGGCCTCGAGCAGCAGCAATTGGAGGCGCAGGCCAAATACCAGCGCGACATCGCCAAACGCGACCGGCACGAACTGGCGCAGCCCGTGCTCATCAAGAACGCCCGCGTGTTCGACGCCGAACACGCGGTCCTCGGACCTGCGCAGGATGTCTATGTGAATCATGGCCGCATCGGCACGGTGTATCCGGCAGGCTCGCCCAGTCAGACGCCGGGCACGGTCATTGATGCGAAGGGACGTGCTCTGCTGCCGGGCTTCATCGATATGCATGCGCATGTCTCGCCGGGCGACTACTTGTTGAATCTGGCTTCCGGCGTCACTACCGTGCGCGACATGGGCAACGACAATGCCACTCTGGCAGAGGCTATAGTGCGCCTCGATCGGCATGAGTCCATCGGGCCGCATGTCGTGCCTGCGGGCTTCATCGAAGGCAAAAGTCCTTTCAACGCGAGCGGCGGCATTCTGGTGGACAGTCTCGACGGCGCGAAGCGCGCGGTCGATTTCTATGCGCAGCGCGGTTATCCGCAGATCAAGATCTATAACTCGTTCAAGCCGGAGTGGGTCAAGGACACCGCCGCCTACGCGCATCAGCGAGGCTTGCGGGTGAGCGGCCACATCCCGGCTTTCATGAAGGCCGAGGACGCGGTGAAGGACGGCTACGATGAGATTCAACACATCAACCAGGTGCTGCTGAATTTTTACGTCAAGCCCGACACCGATACGCGTTCGCTGCAGCGATTCACGCTGATCGCCGAAAACGCCAATTCGCTCGATCTCGATGCTCAGCCGTTCCAAGATCTGGTCAAGCTGTTCGTTGCGCACAAGACCGTGCTGGACCCGACACTGACGGCATTCGAAGCGCAATTCACGCAAATGCCGGGCGAACTGAATCCATCGATGGCGGCGGCCGCGGACCATTTGCCGATTACCCTGCGCCGCGGGCTCTACAAGAGCGAGAGCGAGATCACCACGGCGATGGCGCCGCGCTGGCGCGCCTCTTACGCCAAGATGCTCGAAGCCGTGGCGCGCTTTCACCGCGCCGGCATTCAAATCGTTTCGGGTACCGACGATGTGGCGGGCTTTGCTTTTCAGAGGGAACTGGAGCTTTACGTCAAGGCGGGAATTCCGGCTAACGAGGTGCTGCGGATCGCGACCTGGAACGGCGCCACCTATGCGCGAGTGCTGACCGATCGTGGGTCCATCACGCGAGGCAAGCGCGCCGACCTGATACTCATCGACGGCGATCCGACCCAGGACATTTCGGCGATCCGCAATGTGGCATTGGTTCTACAGGATGGAGATGCCTACTACCCGGCGGAGCTGTACGGCGAACTTGGCGTAAAGCCGTTCGCCCCGGCGTTGAAGCCCGACTAGGGAATTGATCAGTTATCCATCCGGCGCAGCAACGATTCCAGCCGGTCGAATCGCTCGCGCCAGAATTCGGCATAGGAGCCGAGCCAATCGATCATCGGAGCCAAGGCTTGCGGGCGGGCACTGTAATGCGTCTCTCGGCCATCGCGCCGGTGGCGCACCAAACCCGCTGCTTTAAGCGCGGCAAGGTGCTTTGAAACCATCGGTTGAGAGACCCCCGAATGATCCGTCAACGCGTGAACGGAGAGTTCTCCTTCGCGCGCCAGCCGCTCGAAAATGGCGCGGCGCGTCGGATCTGCCAATGTTTTGAATAGCATGTCGCTGGTGTTTTGCATGGTCTAAACCATAACTCACAAGTTATGAGATGGTCAAGCGAGGCGCCCGCCTTTCGGTTGCGGTGCGGCTGCCCTTCAAGATGTGAATTGGCGCACACGGCGTCAATTTATGCGGCAATTTCAGTGTTTTTGTGCGGATCGGTCTTCAGTCTTATGGTGAGTAACCAGGTAGGCTTGGGTGGCAAATGTACTTACACCTGCACTCATGACACGACAGCGGCGCAATCCGGCAGAGGACTCCTTGGAGTGGAATGACCTGTTCCACTCCATAAAGTCAAAGCTCGCGCAGCGCCAGAGTGGCACTGCGGAGGAAGGCATTACTGTCGACCTATTTCCGGTAGCCGCAGAGCCGGCGCCCGAGTCCCCGCCGCCGGCGCAGCAGAGTTCCGCGGCAAGCCTGCCTTTGGATATCGGGTCGGTCCTATGCGGCCGCTTCGTGATCGAAAGTCAGTTGGCGAGCGGCGGCATGGGAACCGTGTACAAGGCTCACGACCAGTCGCGAAGCGAACACACCCAGGCCGACTCCTACGTGGCCATCAAGGTCCTGCACGAGAAGACGCGCACCCGATCGGATGTTCTTGCGAAGCTGCGCCGTGAATTCTATTGCGCCCAAGCATTGTCGCATCGGAGCGTCGTCAAGGTGTACGAGCTCGATCTGAATCAGACGCCGTTCTTCACGATGGAATTGATCGACGGAGCGAGCCTGCCGCAGGTGATGCGCAAATTTCACCCGCTGACGCTGCCGCGCGCCTATGTGTGGGCCGTGATTCGCGAAATCGGCGATGGCCTTGCGCACGCGCACGAGCGGCGGGTAATTCACGGCGACATTAAACCGCAAAATATCATGGTCACGAATTCCGGCGAGGTTCGGATCCTCGACTTCGGCGCTGCCGGCGATTCAAAAACGGCAGCGACCCCGGCGTATGCGTCCTGCGAATTGCTGGAAGGGCGGGAGCCCGATGCGCGCGATGACATTTTTGCGCTGGCTTGCCTGTCATACGAATTGCTGGCGGGGGAACATCCATTTCAGCAGCGGCGTGCGACAGAAGCGCGATCGATGAAGATCGAACTGCGCCGTCCGCCGGGATTGAGCAGCCGGCAGTGGAAGGCGCTCACCCAAGGACTTGCGTGGGAGCGCACGGACCGGCCGCGCTCGGTACGCGAGTGGCTGGCGGACCTGGATCTGGGCCGTGCGGCGTTAGGTCCGATACCGTTGCCGGAAAACTCGAAGGCCTCGATTTTCTCGAAGAGCGGTGTCGCGTCGGCATTGCTTGCGCTGCTTGCCGCCGTCGTTGTCGGTGGCGTTACCTGGGCACTGCTGAGCCGGCCGAAGCCGGCGCCCGTCACCGCCGATACGGTCGACGCCGCTTCAGAGGCGCAAGCCCCCGTGCCGCCTGTCATCGACAGCGCCGCGGATTCCGATCTTGATGATGCGCCGCCGCCTGTCGAGGTAAAGCAACCCGAAAAGGTCGAGGTGAAGGCCCGCACTGCTTCCGCGTCACGCCCGGTCGATAGAACCGAGAAGGTCGGCATGACAGCCGCCGCCTACGCGTTTCGGTCGGGCGAGAAATTCGCGGAAATCCGCGTGCACCGTTCCACCGGTTCGAAAGGTACGACGAGTTTTCAATGGTGGACCGAGCCGGCCACTGCGCTCGCGGGCACCGATTTTGCAGCGCAAGCGCCGGCAACGGTATTTTTCCCGTCCGGCGTCCGCACCGTCAGCCTGTTCATCAAGCTGCTTCCAAACGCCGCACGAAAGCGGACTGCGCAATTCTATGTGGTGCTCGGCAACACCAGCAGCGGCAGTGCATTGAGCAGCATTTCCAAAGCCTCGATATCGCTCCATCCGTGACGCCGGCGGCGTGCTAGATGCGCGGACGCGCCATGCTCAGGGCGGCGGTGCTCGCGCTCTAAAAAACGCCTTCTATCGACCGTTGCTGGGACTGCTTGTGCCCGTCGCGGCGGGCGCAGCCGGCGCGGTTGTGGGCCCGGTGGCCGTCGCCGGGGCAGGTTCGGCCCCGGGCGTGGGTAGCTCGGCTTCGAGTCCCACCGTGGCAATGACACCATCGGCCTTTTGCAGCACTTCCCGGGCGTAGTCCCAGTGAATCGCAACGGTGGTGTCGCCGACCGCCGCCTTCAGCAGATCTGAAAATTGATCGATGTTGGGTTCGAAACTTTGGCCTTGCGCGTCGACGGGCGGATGCGCTTCGAGCAGCAGCTCGCCATCGACCCAGGCGACCTTCACCGGCACATTGATAAGGCGCACCGGCGTGCCGACCGGAATCAACGGAAACAGCTGGGCGACATCATCAGGGTACATGCGAATGCAGCCGTGAGTGACGGCCAAGCCCACGGCGATGGGATTGTTCGTGCCGTGAATGAGATAGGTGCCGTTTCCGGCGGCGAGACGCATGGCGTACGCGCCGAGCGGATTATCGGGGCCTGGGCCCACTTTCGGCGGCAGCGGATCGCCTGCCTCCGCATGTTCCTTGCGCACGGATTCCGGCGGATACCAGGTTGGATCCTTTTGCTTTTGAATGACGCGGGTAACGCCGAGCGGCGTGCGCCAGTCCATCTTGCCGATGCTGACCGGATAAGTGATGACCTCGGTCGGGGCGCCGCGCTTGGGTTTCGGATAGTAGTAGAGACGATGCTCCGGAAGGTTGACGACGATGCCTTCACGCGGTCCTGGCGGAAGAATATGCCGCCCGGGCACCACCAGCATCTTGCCGGCCCCCGGCAGCCACGGATCGACACCAGGATTGACACGAATCAGTTCCTCGGAGCCTAAGCTGTAGGCGCGAGCAAGGTCGTACAGCGTATCTTCGTAAACCGTCTGAATGGTCTGGTCTTCGCCAACCACCGCATCATCGGGTTTTGCCAAGACATACGTCGTTGCATGCGCTGAGAACGCGGCCAAGCTCAGCAGGGCTAGCCCCGGTAAAAAAGCCGCAGTGCGTCGAAACGCCGCAGACGCGCCGGACTGTCCGGCCGTGTTGGGATTCAAAGTATCCACAGGATAAGCGTAGCACGTGCCCGGCGGTTTTGAGTCACGTATCCTTGCAGCGGCTTTTCCTTAAGAGGCATGCGTTCTGATGAAACTCGCCGGCAGCGGACTCATTTTGACCACCTGGTTGCTGATTGGTTCGCCCCTGCGCGCGCAGACGAATCCGGATTGGACCACCCCGATCGCGCCTTTTCGCATTGCCGGCAACCTGTATTACGTGGGCAGCAAGGATTTGGCGTCCTACCTCGTCGTCACGCCCAAGGGCGACATCCTGATCAATTCCAGCCTGGAGAGTTCCGTACCGCTGATTCGCGCCAGCGTCGAGCGGCTCGGATTCAAGTTCAGCGACCTCAAGATTTTGTTGATCAGCCACTCGCACTTTGATCACGATGCCGGCAGCGCAGAAGTGATGCGCCAAACCCAGGCTCGGTACATGGTGATGGACGGGGATGTGTCGGTGGTGGAAAGCGGCGGCGCCACGGACTTTGCGTATGGGAAAGATACCTACGCGCCGGCGAAAGTGAATCGGGTGCTGCATGACGGCGATAAGGTGAGGCTCGGCGGCACGGTGCTCGTCGCACATAAGACCGCCGGGCACACTCGCGGGTGCACCACTTGGACCATGCACGTGAAGGAAGCAGGGCGGTTGCTCAAGGTCGTCATCGTGGGCAGCTGGAATGTGAATCCAGGCTGGCGTCTCGTGGACAGGCCGCAACTACCAGCCTCGTATCCTGGAATCGCGGATGATTACCGGCGCACTTTCGAGACTCTAAAAGGCCTGCCCTGCGATATTTTTCTGGGCGCTCACGGCGCGTATTTCAATCTGCCGGCCAAGCTGGATCGCATCAAAGCCGGCGAGGACTATCGAGTCTGGATCGATCCGCTCGGATTCAAGGCAGCGGTGGCCGAGCGCGAGCAGGCTTTCGAGGCGGAGCTCAAGCGGCAACAAGACGGATCCTAGGCGGCAAGACGAGCAGCGCTACTTGTCCTTCGATGGACCTTTCCTTTTGGAGACCGCCTGACGCAGGACAAATTCGATTTGCGCATTCACGCTGCGCAAATCGTCCGCCGCCCACTTCTCGATTTCCTTCCACAGGTCAGGCGGAATCCTGAGCAGGAAAGGCTTGCGCTGCTCCGATGACACGTCAGGTGTAAAGGGTGCCGGTGTTGATCACGGGCGATGGATCCGAGCTTCCGCAGAGCACAACCAAAAGATTGCTGACCATGGCGGCCTTGCGTTCATCGTCGAGCTTCACGACATTCCTTTGATCGAGCTCATCGAGCGCCATGTGCACCATGCTGACGGCATTTTGCACGATGATCTTGCGCGCCGCGATGATCGCCTCCGCCTGCTGCCGGCGCAGCATCACCGGCGCGATTTCCGGCGCGTAGGCCAAGTGCGTGAGGCGGGCATCCTCAACGATGACGCCGGCCTTCACCAAACGGACCTGCAGTTCCTCCTTCAGTGCGAGCGCGACTTCGTCGGCACCGCCGCGCAGGGTGATCTCGCGCTCATCGCCCTGACCCTGCTCGGCGCCGTGGTCATAGGCGTAGCGGCTCGCGATGCTGCGGATCGCCGACTCGCTCTGGATCTCGACATAGCTGGTGTAGTCCTCCACGTCGAACACCGCCTGTGCCGTGTTTTCGACCCGCCATACCACGACGGCCGCGATTTCCACCGGATTGCCGCGCTTGTCATTGACCTTCAGAGCGTCGCTGCTGAAATTGTGTGCGCGCAGCGAAAGCTTGGTCGCGAGCCACTGCATGCCCGATCCGGCGCCGGGCCGTCGTCCCGATCGATTGCGCTCAGCGTCGCTCGAACCGGATTGCTTCTGCGACAGGACGCCGCGCGTGCGCGAATAGAAAGGATTGGCCCAATGAAAACCGCTGCTGCGCACGCTGCCTTTATAGGCGCCGAACAAAATGAGCACGCGTGCTTGATTCGGCTGCAGCGTGAAATAGCCGCCGAGCATGATAAACCCGGCGATCGCCAGCAACGCGCCGACGACGCGAATCGGTCCGGAAAACCCCGCCGCCAGGCCGAGCACGGCGGCAGCACCGATGAGCAGCGCGATATTGACGATCAGCATTCCCCAGCCGTTCATGGCGCTGACGATGCGTTCCGATGCAGCGGATTGTATGGACTTGACAGGCATGTTCGCTCCCATCCTTGATATTGACGTGATATCATAATGAAATCTAGCTGATTGTCAATCCAGCGTCGGCTGGCTGCTTGCCGGCAAGTTGCCGGCGCAGCGAATTTGCCTCAAAACGTGTAATGTCGTCACCGATCAACGGCTTAGGCAATCAAGGTAGGAGCAAGCGATGGCAGAGTTCATTGGGCTGCGTCCGGCAGCGACGGCAATTTTGTGCAGCATGGCCGCCTTATCGCCCGCACAGGTGCCCGCAACGCTCAAACCGTATGTCAGCGAAGACGCGCCCGCGTTGGTGCTCATGCACGTCCGCGTGATTGACGGCACGGGTGCCGCACCTGCAGAGGATCAGCGTATCGACATCGAGGGAGGGAAAATTGCGCGGGTGCAAAGCGCCAAGCTGCGCAACGCCTTTCCAGCGAACGCAAAGGTTTTGGATTTCACGGGAAAGACCGTGATCCCCGGGATCGTCGGCATGCATGAGCATCTTTTCTATACCGGGCCGGAGCGCGGCAAGGATGGATTGCCGTTCTGGATCGAAATGATCGACAGCGGGCCGCGCCTCTATCTGGCGAGCGGCGTCACCACCGCTCGAACCACGGGCAGCATGGAGCCCTACACTGATCTGGCCTTGAAGAAGATGATCGATAAGGGCGAGAAGCCCGGCCCGAAGCTGCACATCACCGGTCCCTACATCGGCGACTTGCTCGGCATCGCACCGCAACTGCATACGCTGTCCGACGCGGAAGATGCCGGCCGCACGGTTGACTATTGGGCCGCTGAAGGCGTCACCTCGTTCAAGGCGTACATGGGTATCAAGCCGGAAGAGTTGAAGGTGGCCGTTGAGCACGCTCATGCCAAAGGATTGAAAATTACCGGACATCTCTGCGCGGTGGGATTTAGAGAAGCCGCGGCGCTCGGCATCGACAATCTGGAACACGGCATCATCGTCGACACGGAGTTTTTGCCGACCAAAAAGCCCGGCGTCTGTTCGCCGAAAGAAGCCGCAGAGGACTTTGCAAAGAATGTAAACATCGAGTCTGCGCCCGTGCAGGACATGATCCGCGATCTCGTCAGCCATCATGTGGCCGTGACCTCGACGTTGGCAGTCTTCGAGGTCACCGTTCCGAATCGGCCGTCCATGAAGAAAATGCAGCGCGCCCGAGAGGCTCTGAGCCCTCAAGGCTGGGCGACATACCTGCGGGTTCGCAGCGATCTCGCCGAAAAAAACAGTCCCATGGAGGGGATCTCGCTCAAGAAGGAGATGCAGTTCGAGCGCGACTTCGTCAAGGCCGGCGGATTGCTGATGGCAGGCTGCGATCCGACTTCATTCGGCGGAGTTCTTCCGGGTTATGGCGATCAGCGGGGGCTCGAACTCTTGGTCGAGGCCGGATTCACGCCGGTCGAGGCGATTCATATTGCGACCCAAAACGGCGCTACTTTCTTGGGGGAGAGCGATCGGATCGGCTCGGTCGCCGCCGGCAAGGCAGCCGACTTGGTGGTCATCGCGGGGAATCCTGCGCAAAACATCGACGACGTCGAGAATGTGCAGCTGGTCTTCAAGGACGGCGTCGGTTTCGATCCGGTCAAATTGACCCAGTCGGTGCAAGGCCTCGTCGGCCTGCGATAGCTTTAACGGACTGATAAGTTGCGCGTGTCTAATTCCGATGCATCGCTGCTCGCCGCCGATGAGCCGCCGGCGCTGCAGGAGTTTCAGAGCGAGGGGCGCTCCGATTTTCTGATCGTCGCCGATCATGCCGGCGCCCGCATTCCGCGGAGTCTGGGCAATCTTGGATTGCCGGATTCGGAACTCAAGCGGCACATTGCCTGGGACATCGGTGCTCTCGGCGTGGCGCGCGGCGTCGCGCAGACGCTCGGTGCGACGCTGCTGACTCAAAATTATTCGCGCCTTGTCATCGACTGCAATCGAGACCCTAAGGTGGCGAGCTCCATCCCCCGCACCAGCGAGCTGCGCGAAATTCCCGGCAATCTGGATTTGAGCGACGCCGAAATCGCGGCCCGACGCCGGGAAATCTTCGAGCCCTACCACAAGCGTATCCGCGAATTGATCGATGCGCGGCTGGCGGCCGGCCGGCGCGTGATCCTGGTGGCGCAGCACACCATGACCGATATTTTCAAAGGAGTGCGCCGTGAGATGCATGCCGCCGTGCTCTACAATCGCGATCGGCGCTTTGCCGGTTTGGTGCTCGACATGCTGCGGCGGGAGCGCCATTTGACCGTCGCTGACAATGAACCGTACTTCGTCAGCGATGCGACCGACTTCACCATTCCGCACCACGCCGAGGCGCGCGCATTGCCGCATGTCGAGATTGAAATTCGCCAGGACCTCGTCAGCGATCAGGCCGGTCAGGCGGAATGGGCGGCGCGCATCGCGCAGGCACTTAAAGACGCCGAGCGGGAGCTCGGTGCGGCCGACACGCGAGTCAAAAAATCGTGACACACGCTCCAGCCTTGTTTGTTTCGCACGGCGCGCCGACGTTCGCGGTCGAGCCGGGCATCCTGGGCCCGAACCTTGAACGGCTGGGAAAGCGCTTGCCCCAGCTGGCTGCCGTCGCCGTCGTGTCCGCGCATTGGCAAACGCCCGGTGTGCAAGTGATGCGCACCGCGGCGCCCGAAACGGTGCATGACTTCGGCGGTTTCCCGCCCGCGCTGTACCGCTTACAGTATCCGGCGCCCGGGGCACCGGCGCTCGCCGAGGAGACAGCGGCGCTGCTCAAGAGCGCCGGTATCGACGCCTCTTTTGACGATGTGCGCGGCATCGATCATGGCGTGTGGGTGCCGCTGAAGTACCTGCTCCCAAAAGCCCAAGTGCCTGTGTTTCAGATTTCGCTGCCCATTGATTGCGGCGCGCAATTCGCCGCGCAGCTTGGACGGGCGCTCGCCCCGCTGCGCCGCCGCGGCGTGATGCTGATGGGCTCAGGCAGCGTCACCCACAATCAGCGCGACATCAGACAGTTCGATCCAAGCCTTTCTAAGTACGTGGTCGAATTCACCGCATGGGTGCGGAGCCATGTCCAGCGCCGCGACCTGCAGGCACTCGTTGACTATCGGCGCCGCGCGCCGCATGCGGAGCGCGCGCATCCCAGTGAGGAGCATTTTCTGCCATTGCTGGTCGCCTTGGGCGCGAGCGAGGCGGGGGATACGGTCGACGTCATCGAGGGTGGCGTGACGTATGGCGTGCTGGCGATGGAGTCTTATGCCTTCGAAATCGGCCAAGCGGAGCGCCGGCTGGGCTAGGGTGCCCGTGTCTGACAAGGAATTGCGCCGCTGGCTCAGTGCCTAGCGAACCCGCGCACGCCAAGATGGCTGCATCGGGTAAGCAAAGAGAAATGAAATGCCAATTCCTACGCGGTGCAGCAATCTGGTGATGATTGCGGTGGCCGCGGTTCTTGAAGCCGCGACATTTGGAATGAAGGCCGAGGCAGCAACGCCGGGCGATCTTGCGCCGACTCCGGGAGACACCACCCAAGGCGACACCACCCAAGGCGACGCGCTTCGCGCGCCCCGCGATGTGCGCACGCCGAAGCGGACCGCATCTCACCGGTTGTCGCCGAGCGTGAAATCGCCGCTGGATCGTTCCGGCAAAAAACGATTCGGTAAGGCCTCGTTCTACGCGCATATGTTCGCGGGACGAAAAATGGCGGACGGCATGAAAATGGATCCGGCGCACAACAATGCCGCGAGCCGAACTCTGCCCCTCGGCACCACGGCCAAGGTGACCAACCTTGAGACAGGCAAGAGTGCCGTGGTGACCATTCAGGATCGCGGCCCATACGTTGAGGGCCGGATCGTCGATCTGTCCCCCGCGACCGCGCGAGAGATCGGTATCACGCCACGCCAAGGCGTCGCCAAAGTTGAAGTCGCCCCCATCGCCGTCCCGCTGCCGAGCGGCGGCGTCAAATACGGTGCGGCCATGGAAGGCACCTGGTTGGCGAACAATCATCTACCCCACGCCCAGTTCCCGCCCGTTGGCTGGTAGTGCCAAATCGCCTACGCGGTGGGCGTTTCACCCCGCATCACCTGTAAGAATCGGCTGCGCTCGATATTGCCGCCACTCAAGATCACTGCGACACGTTTTCCCGACATGCGCTCGCGATCTTTCCATAGCGCTGCCAAAGGTGCGGCACCGGCGCCTTCGGCGATCTGGTGGATATCGTCGAAATACATGCGCATCGCCTCGGCGATTTCATCCTCGCTCACCTGTGTGAATCGGGCCACGCCGCGGCAGATCGCGGCGATGGCCTGATCGTTGGGTTCGCGGGTAGCCAGACCGTCGGCGAAAGTCCGGGCCGAGGGGTAGGAGACGGTTTTGCCGGCTGCGAAAGACAACGCGCTGGCAGGCGCCTTGTCGGGACCCACGCCCACGATGTCGGTCTTCAAGCCCAAAGCATCGCGCACCGCAATCAACCCGCAGATTCCCGAGCCCATGCCGACGCCCACGTAGACGGCGTCCAATTCGCCGGCGCCGCGAAACAGTTCCAGCGCGTAGCTGGCCACACCGGCGACGAGATCTCGGTGAAAGGAAGGCACGAAATGCAGGCCCTCGATGGCCGCCACGCGAGAAGCTTCGTGCCTGGCCTCGTCGAAGTCCCGGCCGAATTCCACCAGCCGCGCGCCGAACGCGGTGATCGCCGAGTTCTGGTCCGGAGAATTGCCTAGGGGCACATAGATGGTGGCCGGAATGCCGGCGCGGGAAGCGGCGAATGAAATGGATTGTCCGTGATTGCCGCGCGTCGCGGAGATCACGCCCGGAATCGCCGGCTGCACGCGAGACAATCGGTCCAGATACACGATGCCGCCGCGCACCTTGAAGGCGCCTGTCGGCGTGTGATTTTCGTGCTTCACCAAGACGCTGCATCCTAATCGGCGCTTGAGCTTCGGCCATGCAAACTGGGGAGTCGGCGGCATCACACGATAGACCAGCGCGGCGGCGCGCTCGAGCTCGGACAACTCAAAGCTAATCTGCGGTTCAAGGCTCGCTTGAGACTTAAGGTTTGTTTTCGAATCGGACATGGACTCTCTCTGTTAGCTGCAGCAGCCGCGCTGAGCTTGAATGGGCGGACACGCGACCGTGCCGTAGGAACAGAACACACAGCAGTCACCGGGCTTTGGGCGCAGCAAAGACTTGCATCCCGTGCATTCGTAATAGAACTGGCAAGCATCGGTCGGCATGGTTTCTTCATGCTCCATGCCGCAGCTTGGACAGCGAATGATCGACTGCAATATGACTTCGCTCACGTTTTGCGCGCCCCAGCCGTTAAGAGACATTGCTAGACTACAACGACAGACTTCTCAAGGCCTGTCATTTGTAGGACACCTTATCCTGGAGGATTCGTGCACCAGTATCGGCTACCTTTGAATCGTTGGTTGAGCGCTGCCGCGGCGGGTCTCTTGTTGGCGGCCGGTCCCGGATCATTCGCAGCCTCAGGAGGAGAGGATCTTGTGCCGCAAACACCTGCGGCCTTTCTGCCGGGCGGCATGCTGGGCATCCAATTGGGCGGTTCGTGGAAGCAGAGCAAACAAAATCCCTCCCTGCATCAACTGGACTGCCAACAGGTGAAAGATGCCGGTGACTTCGACAAGGTGTGTTTCTTCCGGACGTCGGGTGCAAGCCGCGTGGGCGGGGCGGAGATTCACGACGGATTCATCGTCGGCAAGGATGATCGTGTGGTGCTGGTCGGCACGGGCATCAGCATCAAGAATGCGGATGATCCGGTGGCGGAATCGGTGGTGCACGCGCTGCAGACGCAAATCAATTCGGCGTTTCAGCATACCGGCGACAACGTGCTATTCGTGACGTTGCCAGCAAGGCATCTGTCCGCGGAAGAACTGGCCGGCTATTCGAAAACAGCCCCGGTGCTGCTGGTGCAGCTCGAGGCGAAAGCCAACGAGCTGGCGGTTCTGTACGGTTATCTCGCTCCCGTCAATACCTTCGGCGCGCTGACTTCCGACTAGCCTGCGGCGCGCGAGAGCCCGCGGCATGAGTGCACTCTTCGTCGTCGCTGCCGCAGGCTTAATCGCCGGCATGATGAATGCGCTCGCCGGCGGGGGTTCATTCGTGACCTTGCCGGCCCTGATTGCAGCCGGTGTGCCTTCGGTCAATGCCAACACCTCGAGCACCGTGGCGCTGTTCCCCGGAACGCTCATGAGTGCCTGGACTTACCGCGACGGCTTGGGCCCCATCGGTTCGGTGCCGCTACGGTCACTCTTGATCGCGACTTTCTTCGGCGGCGCAATCGGTGCAGTGCTGCTGTTGAGCACGCCGATCAAGACCTTCGACTTGGTTCTGCCCTGGCTGCTGGCAATCGCCACGGTGGCGCTGGCTTTGGGCAGCCGGCTGGGCGAGATCCTGCGGCGGCATTGGCGGATCAGCGCGGCGGCGGTGCTCGTGGTGCAATTCTGCTTGGGAATTTACGGCGGCTATTTCGGCGGCGGCGTCGGCATCATGATGATGGCGGTGTGGAGCCTGCTCGGCGAACGAACTTTGAAGAGCTTCAATGCGCCGCGCACCCTGCTCATCAGCGCCGCCAACGTCATCGCGGTTCTGATCTTCATCGTGGCGCAGTCGGTCCGCTGGCGCGAAGCGCTGGTCATGTTGGTTGCGGCCACGCTCGGCGGCTACCTTGGGGCGCTCATCGGCCGCCGAGCGCCCGCCGGTGTGGTGCGCGCGGGAACGTTGTTGGTTTCAGTCAGCATCACCCTGGCATTCTTCGTGCGTGCGTATTTTAGATAACGGAGTTGCGGGCTCGCCTAGCTGAAAGCCCCGAGGGCCGCGCGCAGCAAAATGAACCATAGGGCCAGCGCGGAGATGCAGTAAAGCCAAAATCGCAAAATGACGATGTTGACCGTGCAGTGCACTGCACTGTGCAGCACGCGGAACCCGGCGAACACCCAGGCGGCGCTAAGGTAGGTCTCGTCCACATTGTTGGTGACGAAGAGGTACAGCACCACGCCATAGAAGAGCGTGGGAAGCTCGAAAAGATTCTTTAGATTGTCGGAGGGGTTTGAGACTGCCGGCGGCGACATGCGCGCGAGCTCGGCCGGCGTCAGTTCGTTCAAATTGACCCTGCTCTGTTGAAGGAACGGGATGCGTCTGGCGTACATGTAAAACCAAACGACCAGTGTCAGGAGCATCACGGACAAGAAGGGGCCGAAGATCGCGTTCTGGTTCATTTTTATTCTCTTTTCAGCACACGAGAACCGTCAGTTTACCCCTTAAAGGGCCCTGGCGGCGTATCCCCATTTTGAGGCCCTGATATCCCCAAATTGCATCATGGGATGGGGATTATGTCGGATAATCCGGGGCGCCATGGATCTGCTCGAGCGCCAACAACATTTCGAGATATTGGAGCAGTGCTTCGCGGAGGCGCGCGCCGGTTCGGGCAAGCTCATCCTGATCGCAGGTGAGGCGGGCCTGGGGAAGAGCTCGCTGGTAGAGCAGTTCGTGGCAGCGTCGCGGCGTCATGCGCGCGTTCTATGGGGAGCGTGCGACGCGCTCGACACGCCGCGCGCGCTCGGGCCGGTGCACGAAATCGCCGCCCAGACTCCTGTGCTCGACGGGCGCACCACGTTGCCTGATGAATCGCGCGATTGGTTGTTCGGCGCCCTGTTGGCTCAGCTGATGCCTCCCCAACGAGCTTCCATCGTGGTGCTGGAGGATGTGCACTGGGCGGACGAATCGACGCTGGACTTCTTTCGCTTTATCGGCCGGCGCGTGCAACGCACGGGCGCACTGCTGGTGGCAACCTACCGCGAAGAGGAACTGTCCCCCACCCATCCGGTGCGCAGGGCGCTCGGCGAGGTCACCGGTCGGCATGTCGTCCGCATGCGCTTAGCGCCGCTCTCGGCGGCAGCCGTCGAGGAAATGGCCAAGGATAGCGGCCGGGATCCAGCGCTTCTGCACCAGGTCACCGGCGGCAATCCGTTCTTCGTCTCCGAAGCGCTGGCTTATCCCGGAGAGCGAGTACCCGAGACGGTACGCGATGCGGTGCTCGCGCGCCTGATGCGCTGCTCTCAGGCTGCCCGAGAACTGGCGGAATTGATTTCGATCTCCCCGGGAAAGACGCAAGGCTGGCTGATCGAGTCGATGGTGGGCTCGCACGGGGCGGCGCTCGATGAAGGCGTGATGCGCGGCTTGCTCACGGCGCACGGCGATGCGGTGAGCTTCCGTCATGAACTTGCGCGACTGGCGGTTCACAGCACTCTGCCGCACGAGCGAGCCTGTGCCATTCATGGCCGCGTGCTGCACGTGCTGGAAGGGCACCGATCGGACGGGCAGGCTGCCGATCTGACTCAGCTTGTACACCATGCAGCGCTGGCTAATGACGCGCCGGCGGTGCTGAAGTACGCGCCGTTGGCGGCCAAGGAGGCGGCGTGTCTTGGCGCGCACCGCGAAGCCGCGGCCCACTTGAGCGCGGCGCTGCGCTACCGCGATGCCTTGTCCCCGACAATCCAGGCCGAACTTTTCGAGCGGCACGCGGAGGAATGCAGCCTGACAAATCTGCCCGGCAGCGCGATTGCCTCGGGCAAGGAGGCGCTCGCGCGGTGGCGGTTGACGGGAAACATCGAGGCGCAGGCGCGGGTTTTGAGTTTCATGACGCCGGAATACCGGATGGCCGGGGATAAATCCGGCGCCGATGACTCCATCGCTGAGGCCATCGCCTTGCTCGAGCCCTTGCCGCCCAGCGTGCATTTGGCGATGGTGTATGGCGCGCGCTCCCGGCTGGCATCCAATCGAGGCTTGGACACGGAAGCGGTGAGCTACGGCGAGCGGGCGCTGGCACTGGCAAGGCAGTTCGGCGATGCCATGATTGAATCGCAAGTGTTGAACAGCATCGGCGCGGCGCGGCTGATCGCCGGCGACTTGGCGGGCTACGAGCTCCTGGAGCGCAGCTTAGGTCTTGCACTCGAGAAAGATCTCGACGAGTGCGCCGCGCGCGCATACGCCAATCTGATGTTCTGCGCGACTTTGAATCATCACATTGCGCGCGCCGAGCAGTTTTTCAAAGACGGCGTGGCGTACTGCGAGGAGCGCGGCCAGTTTTCCAGCATCGCGTACCTGCGAACTTACGGTGCGCGCCTCGCCTTGGATCGCGGCGACTGGTCGGAGGCCGCGCAAGTGGTGTTCGAGCTTTCGCGCTCCACTGAGCTGGTGCCGGTGCAGCGGGTGCCGACGCGCACGACCCTGGCGCTGGTGCGCATCCGGCGCGGCGACCCCGGTGCCGATGAGCTGCTCAATGAGATCAGCGACATTGCGTCGTCGATGGATGAGCCGGAGCGGGTGGGGCGCATCGCAGCGGCGCGCGCGGAACAGGCTTGGTATCGCGGCGATCTCGCGCAACTGGCAGTCGAGGCCGCGGCAGGCCTTAAAGCCCTGGCGGATCGACGGATACCCTGGGTTAGAGGGGAACTGCTCTTTTGGCAATCGAAGACGCAGGCCGTGGACGCGCGATCCCATCCGATCCCTGAGCCGTACCGGTTCATGCTGGCGGGCGAGTGGCAGGCAGCCGCGGATGCCTGGGAGCACATCGGCATGCCGTACGAGCAGGCGCTATGTCTTGCGGAGGGGTCCGATGAGGCGCTGCTGCGCGCGCTGGTGATTCTCGATCGCTTGTGCGCGGGGCCGCTCGAAACCTTGGTGCGCAAACGCCTGCGCGAACGCGGCGTGCGCGGCGTGCCGCGAGGCCCGCGTGAGACGACGCGCAGCAATCCTGCCGGGCTATCCGAGAAGGAGTTCGAGGTGCTGGCGATGCTGGTGGAGGGCTGCAGCAATGCGCAAATTGCCGGCCGGCTGCATCGTTCCACGAAAACGGTCGACCATCATGTGTCGGCGATTTTAGCCAAGCTCGACGTGTGCTCGCGCGCCGAAGCAATCACGGCGGCATTCGGTCTCGGCATTTTCAGCGCACGGCGGGACGCGGTGGCGGCGCGACGCCGCGGCCGTCAATGAGCGGGCTTGTTCGCGGCGCGAACCAGCGTGTAGCTCGCAAAGTTTGACCACGCACCGCTCGGTCCCTGCGCCTCGATCAGCAGCGACCAGGTGCGGGCGGCCGGATCAAATACAAACGTGTCCTTGAATGCCGCTTCCGCGTACGGGAATTGGATCACTAGCGTTTGGCCTTCGCGCTTGCCGGTGGCAACGACGCGCGCGCCGGCGGCCCCGAATCGATCCAGCCAATGGCCAACATAATCCTTGGCCTTGGAGTCATAGCCGATGAATAAATCCGCTTCGTAAGTCGGAGCCGGAGCGATGTCGATCATGTGCAAGCGAAGAAAGCCGCCTTGCAGGACACGCTCGCCACGCGCGTGGTATTTCACCGGCTTGCCGAGCAGCGTGCCGGTCATCTCCCAAGTTCCTTGCAGCGCGTCGAGGTAGGCGTCGTCGGCGGAGCGGGCAGTCTCGGTGCCAAGCGAGGTTCCGGCTCCCGCGGCTGAAGTGGAAAGCAAAGCGGCTGCGAGCATGGCGGCGAGAAAAGCAGCGAAGCTCGCGGATTGATTCATTATAGGTGCCACATCGGCAGCGGTTGAACGCCGATCCAGCGGGCGTGCAGCCATTGTTCGAAGACAACGTAGATCACCAGGCCCGCCACGATGGCGATGCCATCATTGATCTTCATGGAAGGCGCTGCGGGGTTCGGCCGCTGCGCACGCCACGCGAAGGAGAAGCGGTCCAGCAGCGCCCAAGCAAGGAATCCACCGAATAGCACCACGTCGGCAAGCGTGCCGATCGCGATGAGATGCGCCAGCGCCCAAAGCATGACGCTGAGGAGCATCGGATGCTTTACCGCGGCTTTGATGCGGCCCGGGAAATAGGCGGCGATGAACAGCGGAAACACGGGAAGCATGAAAAGGGCAGTGAGGTACTGGGTCCCGGCCGACGGCATGTACAGCATCACCGGATCCCGGCGCGCGATGGCGTAGCCCCAGATGATGAGCACGAAGCCCGCAATCGAGATCAACGAATAAACGCCCCTCCAGGCATTGCCCAGCCGGGCGGCAGTTTGGTCGCGCCAGGCCGGCGCGACGATCGATATCGAATGTATCCCGAGAAAGACAATCAGACCGAGCACGAGGTAGGTCATGGTGCGCTCTCTAAAAGCGGCCGGCGTCCACGTCCAGGATAAATTGCGTGAGGCCTGCCATGTAGGTTTGCTGGTCGTCGTACATCGCCATGTGGCTGCCCTTGGGGCAGTAGAGATAGCGGCCCTTTTTGACGTCCTTGGCGATGCGCTCCATCTGCGCAGGCTCCATGGTGTCGTAGTGCGCGCCGATGGCTAGAGTGGGCACGATAATTTTGGGCAGATCTTTGGTGCGATCCCAGTTCGCGAGCTTGCCGCTCGCACCCATTTCGCTCGGGCCCTGCATGGGGATGTAGATTTTCTTGTTGAGCTTGGCGAAGGCGCGCTGCACGGGATCGGGCCACTGATCCGGCGGCATGCGCAAGATATGGTCGACGTAGAAATTCGGTATCAGCAGCGCTTCGTAGCGCGGATCGTCGTAGCGGCCCTTGGCCTCGAGCTGCTTGATCTCGGCGAGCACCTTTTGGTCCATGGCGGGCATGAGCACGGTGGTGGCGTAGTGGTTGTACGCCGGAATGCTCGGGACCATGTCGGAAATAATGAGCCCCTTGAGATTCTGCTGGTACTTGAGCGCGTATTCGAGCGCGAGGATACCGCCCCAGGAGTGGCCGAGGAGATAGAAGTTGCGGTTGTCGAGCTTGAGAGCTTTGCGCACCTGCTCCACTTCCTCGACGAAGCGCGGTAGATCCCAGAGCGAAGGCTCGTCGGGCTGGTCACTGTAGGCTGAGCCCAACTGATCGTAGTAGTAGTACTCGATGCCTGCCTTTGGAAAGTAGCTGTCGAACGCCTCGAAATATTCGTGCGTAGCGCCCGGGCCCCCGTGCAGCAGCAGCACCTTGATGGTGGGGTTGTTGCCGACGCGCTTGGTCCAGACGCGGAAGGCGCCCTTGGGCGTCTGGATGGTGATCATTTTGACGCCGCCCGAGAGCACGTCGTCGCGGCCGGTTGAATCGAAGTAGGCGCCCGGCGCCGGCGCAGCGTTCACCGGAGACATCACGGCGAGCAGGCAGAGGGCGAGAGAAGCGGCGCAGAGGCGAACGTCTTTTTGCATTGTAGTTTTCCCTGGTTCACCGACTCAAGCCTAACTGAAGGCTCGAAGGTGTGGCAAATCAAGCAAATGGGCGGCGCGGCAAGGGAAACAGAAATTTAGATTAGCGCGTTGCCGACTGTGGTACGCAGCACTGCGCGAGTGCTTCGCGCAGTTCACGCAGTTTCGGCGGTTTGCTCAAGACCAGGTCGACGTGCGGGGGGACATCGCCTTCGGCGATGAGGCGCTGGCCCCAGCCGGTGAGCAGGATCACGGGGGTAGTGCGGGAGAAGCTCTTGATGGCTTCAGCGACCTTGCGGCCATCGACATACGGCATGCCGAGATCGGTGATGACGGCGTTGAAGGGCTTTTCGCCACGCGCCGCGGCGGCGAAGGAGTTGATGCCTTCTTTGCCGCTGTTGGCGCTGACGACTTGGTGCGCATCGGCCTCGAGGGCGTCGCGCAGCGATTTCAGCAGCAACGGATCATCGTCGATCAGAAGGATTCGCAGTCGCGGCAGGGCGATGGGGCCGACGGACTTGGCCGCGGCGGGGGTGTGCGCCGCGGTCTGTGCCGCAAACACCAGCCGCATGGTAGTTCCCTCGCCGAGGGTGCTCTCGATCTCGATATCTCCGCTGTGCCGCTGCAAGGTGCCATAGACCATGGCCAATCCCAAACCGGTGCCGCGCTCGCCTTTGGTGGTGAAGAAGGGTTCCAAGCAGCGCTGACGCGTTTCCTCGCTCATGCCGACGCCGGTGTCGCAGATCTCAACATAGACGCGCGCACCGTGCGCCACGGTGCCGGTTCGCAGCGTCATGGTCCCGCCGTCCGCCATGGCATCGACAGCATTGAAGATCAGATTGGTCAGTGCTTCGCGAATCTCGCTTTCGACGCCCATGAAGGCCGGCAGGTCGGGCTCAAGATCGGTGCGAGAGTCGATCACGATGCCGCGCTTCTGAGGCATGTCGCTCCAGCGCGCGCGAGTCAAGTCAAGCACTTCATGGACCATGCGATTGATCGGTACCGGCACGAGGGTGAGCTCGGGCTCGCGGTGGCGGTAGAACTCGCGCATGCGAGCCACGGTCGCCGCAACATCCTCGACGGCGCGCTGGATGGTCTGCAGCTGTTCGCGGCCTTTCGCACTCAAGCCCGTTTCGCGCTCGAGCAGCGAGTCGGTATAGATCGACACGGGCGAGACGGCATTGTTGATGTCATGGGCGATGCCGCTCGCCATTTGGCCCAAGGCCTTCAGGCGCTCCTGTTGCATGACGGCTTGCTGCGTCTGGCGTAGATCTTCGTATGCCTGCTGCAGGGCGGCGTGCGTTTCTGCCTGGTGGGCGGCGAGCGCGACGTGCTGGCTTGCCTGCAACAGAAATTCGCACTCGCCGCTCGAGAAACTGTGCGGCGAGCGGCGGGCGACGATGAGCACGCCGAAGACGCGGCTTTCCACCTGCAGGGGGGCGGCGACGAGTGCCCGCAGTCCCGCTTGCGCGAGCTTGTCGGTAAAGGGAAACGATGAATCGGCGATATCGGGTTCGTACACCAAGGCGCCCCGCACGCAGCGTCCCAACCCGCTTGGGTCAATGGGAATGCGTGCGTTCTCCGGGATGCCGAGCTTGGCGGCCAGCGCGGCGCTGTGCACGCCGACACAGGTCACGGTGAGAACCGCGTCTAGCGTATCGAACATGCAGATGCAGGCGAAATCGACCGGCATCGCATTTTCCAGCGTGCGCACGACGACTTGGAAAATGCTCGCCAAATCCTGGCGCTCGCCGATGGCGCGGGTGATCTGGTTGAGCAAGGCCAAGCGCGCCAGCTGCGCAAGCGCTTTTTCCTCGGCGAGCTTACGGGCCGAGATGTCGTTGAACAGGATCGCGACCTTCTTGCTTCCCGGGCCGCCGACGCGGTAGGCGCAGACGTCGTAGACACGGCCCAATGCCTTCGCTTCGTTTTCGAAATGCACGGGCTCCCCGGTCAGAGCAACCTTACCGTAGGTCTCGAACCAGTGGGCCTCATGATTCGGCGCGAGCTCGCGCATCGACTTGCCTTGCGCCCCGGTCAGGCCGGTCTGCCGCTCGAAGGCGGGGTTGATTTCCAGGAAGCGATAATCGATGGGCTTGCCGGCCGCATCGAAAATCATTTCAATGGTGCAGAAGCCCTCGATCAACGTGTCGAAGAGTGCGCGATAACGCTCCTCCGATTCTTCGCGGCGCGGCTGCGCCGCCCCGTCCGTGACTTGCGCCAAGATCCCCTTCCTTTTGTATCTGACCTAAGCCCTTATGGAATGTAGCAAAAGGCCGGGCGAGTGTCCGAAACTCGCGATACAACTCGCGCCTGGGAAGGGAATCCCCTAGCAAAACCAATTGGAGTGATAAGAAGTGCAAAGTTCGGCGATGGTCACGGTGCGTCGCGCGGTGTTTTGTCACGGTGCACGCGGGCGCGATATTCGATTCTGCTGCCAAATGGATTTGATCGTCTTGCCGTTGGCGATCGGCGGAACATAGGCGGCGCCGGGTACCGCGTTCGATGCGAGGGCGGGTGGGATCGCCATGCCGCTAGGCGGCACCGGGCAGACACCGTTCGACTGGAAACTCAAGGCGGAAGCGAGGATGCCTTCGGCGCTGTCGCCGAGCTGATGGGTGAAGTCATCCGCAACCGAACAGCCGGGAAGCAGCACGCCCTCGGTGCCCACCGTATTCTGCGGAGTGAACCCGTCGGGGTAATCGCCGAAGTTTTGCGCGTTGACACCCTGGAACTGAATCGAAAAATAAGTTGTGCCGCAATTGTCGGCCGGATAGAAGCCATATGGTTTCCCGCAGGTAGTCGAGCCGATCTCTATCACCTGAACATTCACGCCGCGCAGGCCATTGATGATGGCCTCGCTCGCCGAGCAGGTGTTGGAGGTAGTGAGCACGAACACGCGCGAGAGATTCAGCGCCGGCAATGCTTGGCCGGCCGCGGTTGAAAATCCTTGCGTGGTGGAGTGAAAGTTCATGGGCGTGATCGCCGCGCCGGTCACCGGATCGACGCTGGGGTGCTTGCTGTTGAACTGTGTGAGATCGAAGGTTTGACCGTTGGTGGCCGCGGAACCTGCGACCATGTAGGCGACTTCGCTGGCGATATCCAAGTAACCGCCGCCGTTGTAGCGGATGTCCAGCACCAGGTCGTGAACGCCGGCGCTCTGTAGTTGGGAAAATGCGGCGACCAATTCGCTCTCAGCGGTCGCGATGTGATCGTTGAACAGCATGTAGCCGACCAGCGTGCCATTGGGCGCCGTGATGGTATGCACGTTCTGCACCGGCACCTCGACCACGTTGGCCGACATTAATGTGATGGTGCGCGGCACGGATGCGCCGGCATCGAGAACGCTGAAGGTGTGGGATTCGCCGATGGTCTGCGGCGCGAGGCCGGCGTTGAGAATATCGACGCTGGCCTGGTCGGTGGCGTTGACGAGATCGACGCCATCGATCGTCAGCAGTTTCGCGCCGCGCGCCAAATTCGCCGGCGCGGTGGTCGCGGATGTCCCGGGTTGGGTGTAGGACACGATGACCTCGCGCGGCGGGGTTGCCGCGATCACCACAAAATTGGCGCCGTAGCCGGGCGTTGTGCCGGTTTGCGACAACGATTCCCAGAACGAGGTCGCGTAAGTGAAATGGAACCTGTCCTTCGGCTTGCCGGAGGCGGTGGTTTGCGTGGTCATCAACACGTTGAAGTAAGACAGGTCGGTGGTGAAACTGGCCGGATTCTGGTCGGTGACTTCGTCGAACCAGAGATACAGGTCGTTATTCCATGACCGGAGCCAATTCAATTCATCGAGCATCGTGCCCTGTCTGTCGGGGTAGGCCTTTTGCGTGACGGGGTCCATGCCGGTTCGCGGCGTCACGCACATGGCCTGGAAATTTGTTTCGGGCTTGAATTGTCCTTGAACCCAACCGGCCGGCGGCGCGGCACTACCGCCGCCGCCTCCGCCGCAGGATGCGAGGATCGAAGATGCAGCGAGAAGCACCAGGCAACGCGCGGGGCCCGTGAAGTCCATATGTAACATCCCTATCTAAAGCCTTCTTTTGCGGCGCTTGAGATAGTGCAGAACACATGAGCGCCTGGCAAGAACTGAGTTCACAATGCGCCAGGTTGCGCTCTTTGCGATGGAGAGCCTCTTGCGACGAAGAGCCCCTTGCGACGAAGAGCCCCTTGCGACGAAGAGCGCTCAGTGCTTGCGGGACTTCATCAACAGCTGCAGGTGACCTTTGAGGCCGCGGGAGATCTGCTGCCCCAGCGTGCCGAATTCGGAGATCGCGGCAATGTTGATGATGCGATCGTGATCGTCGGTGACCCAGAGCGCATCGAGGGCGCAACCGGCTTCCTTCACGAACAGCTTGCCTTCCGCACCGGCCCAGACTCGCGACCCCTTGGCCCGCTGTGCCAATGCCGTAGCGCGCACGATCGATACGGCTGCGCTCAACGACAATGGTCCGATCGGCTGGCCTTGGTCATCGGCGCGTACATAGAATTGCATTGGGGATTCCTCCATGGGGGCCTGCTCCGGTTCGGATTGCATAACGCGCGAATTCATTCTACGAGGACATAGCACCACGGCGTTTATCGTCTCGGATTGGAGACAGCGTGCGGTGCAACACACTTCACGCGGATTGATGGGTTGGGCGCGACTGCACGGCGGGGCGGCCCGCGAATCAAAAGATTTGTGAGTAACAGGGCTTAAGAATTATGTCGCGCCGCCGATCACCTGAATTGAGCGCGGTAGCTGTTCACCGGCCGCGGTTGGCTTCGCCATCAACAGGTGTTCTCCAGATACAACTGACGTATTGTGGTGCCCTTAAGAAATTTTCTTCATCGTGCGTTGAGCCGGTTCGCCGAACCCACCATTCTGTTCCCGGCGATTGCCGTGGTCTTGCTCGGCGTCATTTGGACGGCGACGGCGGAACTCGTGAGAGTGAGATACGCGGACGCGCGGCACGCGGCCGCGGCATCCAACCGCGAGCTGCTGGGCACTTATGAAGCGCAGGTGGTACGCGCACTGCGCGAGATCGATCAAAGCTTGAACCTGGTCAAGTACTGGCACGAGCGCGACCGCGGCCACCGAACTCTCGTCGAACTCAAAGATAAAGGTTTGTTGCCGCCCGATCTGTTGTTCACGGTGAGCATCGCGGACGCCAAAGGCGTCATCCTCGACAGCACGGCGCCGCTGCCGCATCCGGGCGTCGCCGACAAGGATTACTTTCTGGCGCAGCGCGAGGGCGACGTGTTCGCGGTGGGAAGACCGGCGAAGGGGCCTGCCGATGACGCCAACCTACAGTTCAGCCGGCGCTTGAATGCGGCCGATGGTTCCTTCGATGGTGCGGTTATCGTCATGGTGGGCGCAGGCTATTTTGTCAGCGGCTACGACGCATCGAAGCTGGGCGAGCAGGGCGTGCTCGCAGTCGTCGGTACCGACGGCATCGTACGCGTGAGGCGCAGCGGCGAGGCGGCCTTCGCCGGCGACGCGGTCAACTACGATAGCGCGATCGTCAAGCTTGCGGCCGTGGACACGGACGCAACCATTGCGGTCAACAGCTGGGACGGGGTCAAGCGCTGGACCGGCGCGCACGAGATTTTCGGATTTCCGCTGGCGGTCGTGGTCGGGTTGTCGGTCGATGAGCAAATGGCGGCTGCGCAGCAAGAGGCGCGCATCTTCTGGTGGCGTGCGGGCGGCGGCAGCTTGTTGGTCATCGTGCTCACGGCGGTCCTGGGCCGTATGAGCTGGCAGCTGGCGCAAAGCCGCATGCGCGAAGGCGAGATCAAGCTGGAACATGCGAAACGGGTGGAGTACCTGGCCTACCACGATGGGCTCACAGGACTGCCGAATCGCAGCATGTTCAGCAAGTTACTGAGCCAATCCTTGAGCGAAGCGCATCGCTACGGCCGGCGCCTGGGCGTGGCGTTTCTCGACCTCGATCGATTCAAGCAGATCAACGACACGCTGGGGCACGAGGCCGGCGATCAATTGCTGCAGGACGTCGCGAAGCGGCTGAAGGAGTGCGTGCGGGAGAGCGACACGGTCGCGCGATTGGGCGGCGATGAATTCGTGGTGCTGTTGCCGGAATTGAACGAGGTGAAGCACGCGGCGGTAATCGCCGAGAAAATCCTGGCGGCGATCGCCAAGCCCTTCACGCTGATCGGCCATGAGTTTCGCGTCACCGCCAGCGTCGGCATCAGTGCCTATCCCATGGACGGGCTCGATGAACAGACGCTGACCAAGAACGCGGACGTCGCGATGTATAAGGCGAAATCCGAAGGGAAGAACAATTTTCAATTCTATTCCGAAAGCCTGAATGCCAATTCTCTCGAACGGCTGACGCTGGAATCCAGCCTCCGGCATGCGCTCGAGAGGCAAGAATTCCGGCTTCGCTACCAGGCGAAGCGCGACATGCACAGCGGGCGCATCACCGGCATGGAGGCGCTGCTGCGCTGGGAGCATCCGGACCTAGGGTTGGTGGCGCCCATGCAATTCATTCCGGTCGCGGAGGAAAGCAGCCTGATGCTGCCGATAGGCAAGTGGGTGCTGCGAACCGCTTGCGCACAAAACGTGGCTTGGCAAAAGGCCGGCGCGCCTCGCTTGAAAATGGCCGTGAATCTCACCGGCACGCAATTCTTCGATGAACACCTCATAGAGGATGTCACCGACATTCTCAAGAGCACGGGGATGGATGCGCGCCTTTTGGAGTTCGAGATCAGCGAAAGGCTGTTGATCCGCGACGTTGAAGCGACAGTGCAGGTTTTGACGCGGCTGAAGCAATTGGGAATCGGCATTGCAATCGATGATTTCGGCACCGGCTATTCGTCGCTCACGACTTTGCAGCGCTTCCCGCTCGACACCATCAAGATCGATCGCTCGCTGGTAGCGGGTATGTGCGCCGGTGCCGAAAACATGGAGTTTGCAGAATCAGTGATTGCGATGGGCAAAAACTTGAGCCTGACGGTGGTGGCGCAGGGAGTCGAGACCCGGGCGCAGGCGGATTTTCTGCGCGACCATTCCTGCGATGAACTGCAGGGATTTTATCTGAACCGGCCGCTGCCGCCGGATGAGTTCGCGGTTCTGCTGCTCGCGATCGCCGCGAAGAGCGAATCGGAACCGGAATCAAAGCCCGCATGAGCTTCGCGAAAACAATTCTGGCCGCCTCGAGCGTGTTTTCGCTCTGCGCGCCGGCGACGCCGGCCGGCGCGGCAGTGGATGACTACGTGACGTTCAACGGCTTCGGCACGCTGGGCGCGGTGCATACCGGATACACGCAGGCGGATTTCATCGCTACCGTAAGTCAACCCACCGGGGTGGGCTACAGCCGAAATTGGGGCGTCACGCCCGACAGCGACTTGGGCGGACAGGCGAACATTACGCTGTCGGATGAGCTTAGCGGTGTGGTGCAAGTGCTGTCGCGCGAGACCGCGGAAGGCAACTTCAAGCCGACGGTGGAATGGGCGAATCTTAAGTACGACTTCACGCCGGATTTCGCGCTTCGAGTCGGGCGCATTCTGTTGCCGACCTACGATCGCGCCGATATCCGTAATGTGGGGTATTCGCTGCCGTGGGTACGGGTGCCGGTGGAAATCACTTATGCGAGCACTGCAACGCATACTGACGGAGTGGACGCGCTGTACCGGATGCGCACCGGTGCGGTCACGCAAAATTTGCAGCTGCAGTGGGGAAGCACGCAGCTGGACTTGCCGGGTTTGGATTTCACCTTGAACCGTGCGCACATTGCCTTGTTCGGCGACACTCTGCAGTACGGCAATGTGAGCCTGCACTTAGTGTATCAGCAAACGGATCCCTCGCAGAACCCTCCGGGTCGGCTGCGCATGGAGGCCGTGGGACTGGACTATGAGCCGGGGCCGTGGTTCTTGAGCGCGGACAGCAATCGTACCCACAACAGCTATTTTGGGAGCCTGCTCGCTTGGTACGTGAGCGCCGGGGTGCGCGCCGGGCGCTTTGCTCCTTACGCGATTTATTCGTCGATGCATCAGGAAAGCGTCGGCACCTCGGGGTTGACGTCGCTCGGCAACCAGCACACCGTGGCGGCGGGCGTGCGCTGGGACTTCGCCAAGAATTTTGATTTTAAGTTCCAGGTCGAGCAAGTGACCATCGACTCGCTGGACGATCCTGCCTCCTTCGGCAATCTGCAGCCCGGTGCGCGGATCGGCGACAAGCTTCACGTCGTGAGCTTAACTTTGGACTTCTTGCTCTAGGCGCGCATGCAAATCTTTAATCACATCAAGAAAGCAGCGTGCGGCGCCTTGGTTCTGACGGTATGCCTCGCCGCGAGCGCGCGCGCGGAAGACATCGTCGTGATCGTAAATCCGGCGTCCGCGCCGATCAGCAAGGAGCAGATTGCGGACATCTACCTTGCCAGAAGCAGCGCTTGGACGCCGATCGATCAGACGGCGGGATCGTCGATTTACACCGAGTTCTACAAGAAGGCGACCGGCCGGGATGTCGCGCAGGTGAAGGCCATCTGGTCGAAGGTCTTGTTTACCGGGCGCGGGGTGCCGCCGAAACAGTTGCTCGACTCGGCAGCCGTCAAGAAGGCGGTCGCGGCCAATCCGAAGGCGGTTGGCTATATTGAGAAGTCCGCCGTGGATGGTTCGGTCAAGGTGGTTATGCCGCTGTCATAGCGGCGCGGTGAATGCCCTTCTCCAGGATAAAGCACCATCTCGGTTTCGACGTTGAGCCATTTGAGCGCGCGATAGAGTCCCTTGGATTGCGCCACCGGATTGGCCTCGTCCTCTTCACCATCGAAGATCAGCGTGGGCGTTTTGGCCGCCGCGATAAAGGTGACCGGCGAATTGCGCGCGAATACCTCAGGGTGTTCCCAAGGCAGCCCGAAATACCATAGGACCATCCTCCGATCCCGAGCCGCTTCGGATCGGCCTTACCCTGTGCCAGCACGTGACAAAGGCCAACTGTTTGCATCGGGCAGACCAAGCACCAGATCAAGATAGTCAGGTTTCGCATCGCTGCCTCGATTACGCATTGTCCATTCCGAAAGCCAGCATAACCGACACGCTGCTATAGCGGCTTTTTTGCATCGGATGTGCGTGCTATCGTCGCGGCGAACCATCTCCCATAACCCTTTAGGAGAAGCCGTTGAAAGCACTCGCTGGAAGTCTCGTCGCCTTGGCCGTCAGTTCCGCTGCATTCGCTGCCGCCGGCGAACCGCCGACGCCCGCGCACACCTTTGTGCTCACTTCACCAGCCTTCCAGGACAACGGCCGTCTAGCGAAAAAGTTTGCCGGCAACGACAAGAAAAATCCCAACTGCGTGGGCGAGAACATATCGCCGCCCTTCAGTTGGTCGAACGCCCCGGCGGGCACCCAAAGCTTCGCATTGCTCATGGTGGATCCTGAAGGCCGCAACGGACTGACCGTTGTGCATTGGGTGGCTTACGGCATCCCCGCCTCGGTGAGCGGATTCGCTGAGGGCGAAGTCAGCAAGGAATCGCCAAAATTTGTCGGCGGCAAGAGCACTCGCAATCTGCCGACCTATTTCGGACCGTGCACTCCGGCGGGCGATTGGCATCACTACACCTTTACGTTGATTGCTACCGACCTCGATCCCAAGGCTTTGCAGCCGGGCATGACGCGCGACGAGCTGATGACGGCATTGAAAGACCATGCGCTGGCGGCGGCCGGCCGCATTGGCCGCTTTAGGCGCGAATAGAAACACGAGAAACGCGCTGCCGGAGGGTCGACCGCGGCAATTGCGCGGATCATTGCACCCTTGCTGAGGGTCTCGCCGGCCTAGGCTTTAAGCGGATTTATGAGCGCGGCCAAGACGTTCGCTAGGGCGCCCAACCGGCGGTATTCGGCCACTGGTTTGTGCAGCGGTAACAGCGATTTTGGAACTTCGTTGAACCGTACATCCCATTTGCCAAGGCCGTTGGATCCGGATCCATATCCACCCCGAAGTGCGGCACGACTTGTAAACCATAATTCGGGCCGTACAAGTCTGATTCGGAGACGGTGGCGCAGGCACTCAAAGACAAAGCAGCCATGAGCAGGGCGCCGGTTTTGCAGCTAGGAAACGAGAACATGGCGTCTCCAAAGGTGTGGACGGAAAGTCACCGTAGCACCGTCCATCGCCTTGGGCAAGAAAGGGTTGGTGGTCATTAAGCGGATTGGCTGGATGCGGCCCAGATATTGAGTCCGCCGTCGCGCGCATGACGGTCGATCGCGTCGATTTCGCCTACACTGAACTTGGAACTCTTCAGCGCTCCCAAACACTCCTCGATCTGCGCCCAGCTGCTGGCACCGATGAGGGCACTGGTAATCGCCGGCTTCGCCAACACCCAGGCGATCGCCATTTGCGCGAGGCTTTGGCCGCGCGCTTGAGCGATTTCATTGAGTGCCCTTACCTTGGCTAGGTTCGCTTCGGTTAACATGGCTTTGCGAAACGAACCATCCTGGGCCGCGCGCGACGTCTGCGGCACGCCATTGAGATACTTGGTGCTGAGAAGTCCCTGGGCGAGCGGTGAGAAGGCGATGCATCCCAATCCTTCCTGCTCGAGAACTTGCAGCAAACCGTCTTCCACCCAGCGATTGAGCATGGAGTAGGAGGGCTGGTGAATCACGAAAGGCACCTTGAGGTCGCGGAGGATGGCGGCCGCCTCACGCGTCTTCTGTGGGCCATAGGATGAGATGCCAACATAGAGAGTCTTGCCGCTGTGCACCGCGGTGGCGAGCGCACCCATGGTTTCCTCAAGAGGGGTGTTCGGGTCGAAGCGGTGCGAATAAAAAATGTCGACATAGTCCAGGCCGAGGCGCATGAGACTTTGGTCCAAGCTGCTCAATAGATATTTGCGGGATCCCCATTCGCCGTAAGGACCTGCCCACATCAGGTAGCCGGCTTTGGTGCTGATGATGAGCTCGTCGCGATGAGCCGCCAAATCGGTTGCCACGATTTGGCCAAAGTTCTCTTCGGCTGAGCCCGGCGGAGGGCCGTAGTTATTCGCGAGATCAAAATGCGTGATGCCGTGATCGAACGACTTCAGGATCATCTCTCGCGCATTTTCGATTGATGCCTCGCCGCCAAAGTTTTGCCACAGCCCGAGCGAAATACGCGGCAGCCGCAAGCCGCTGCGGCCGCAACGAGCATAGGGAATTCGGTCGTATCGATCGGCGGCGGCTGTATACATACAACCGCTAAGATATCTCGAACCGCTTGCGGACGGTATCGTTCTAGGCAGGTGCTACTTCGATCTCGACCTGGCCGGCGGTTCACCGGCGGCGGGCTCTTTGAAATCCTCGGCATCCAATCGGTGCCGGGCCAAGAGCTTGTAGAAGTCGGTGCGGCTGCGCTTCGCAAGGCGTGCGGCCTTGGTGACGTTGCCGCCGGCACGCTGCAGGTTCTCCGCGAGGAAGTCGCGGGAGAACTGGTCGCGTGCTTCATCGTACGCAGGCAGGCTGGGCGACTGCTGGCTGAGGGTCCGCTGCACGAACTCGCGGCTCATGATCTTGCCGTGAGAAAGGGCGACATGCTGTTTGACCAGCTCGAACAGCTGGCGCACATTGCCGGGCCAGTCGGTGGTGGCGAGCAATTCGATCGCCTGCGGCGAATAGATCTTGGTTTTGCCGCCTTCCTCCGTGGCCTGCTCGAGGAAGTGCGAAACCAGCAGGGGAATATCCTCGCGGCGGCGGCCGAGCGGCGGGATCTCGATGGGTAGAATGTTGATCAGATTCAGCAGGTCGCGAAAAAAAGCGCCGCAGTCGGCCAGCGCCTGCAGATCGCGCGAGGCGGTGCAAATAAGGCGGGCGTCGCGCGGCGCCTCGCGGGGTGCCGACGGATCGGAGCCGGGTTCACCGGCTGTGTCGGATTTAAGCGTCGTCGCGGTGTTGAATCTCAATGGCTGGGTGGATGGCTGTGCGGGGTTCGCGAGTGCGCGGGCCAGCGCAATCTGCAGGTCGGTTGGGAGTTCACCGATCTCCTCGATCAGCAAGGATCCGCCTTGAGCGCGTTGCAACGCCGATTTTTGGGGTCCAGCCGGGCGACCTTGAGAGTCGCCGCCGAACAGGTCGAGGCGCAGGTCATCGGGTGCCCGGCCTTTGCAGGCCACCTTCACGAAAGGCTGGTTGCGGCGCGGGCTGGCGGCGTGGATGGCGCGCGCGAGCAGTTCCTTGCCGGTGCCGTTTTCGCCCGTGAGCAGCACGGGCACATCGCAACCTGCGGCTCGGTTGGCGATGCTCAAGCGATCCTGCATGAGCTGATTGCGGGAGACGAATTCCGCGCGCAAGTCGATGCCGTCCGGATTGAAGGTCGAGGCAGAGATCGCACGTTCGACCTGGCCCAGGAATTCTTCCCTCTCGATCGGCTTGACCAGGTAGCCGAAGGCGCCGCATTGGGTGGCCTGCACGGCCTCCGGAATCGTTCCATGGGCCGTCAGCACGATGACCGAGATCAGAGGCCAACGGCTCTTGAGCTCTTTGAGGAAGGCGATGCCGTCCATATCTTGGAGGCGCAGGTCGGTGATCACGAGATTCGGGCGATTGCGGACGCCGGCATCGAGCGCGGCCTGCGCGCCATCGACGCTTTGGATCTCGTAGTCGGAGGTGCCGAGACGGGCTTCCATCAGGCGGCGGAGCGCCAGGTCGGGATCGACAATCAGAATCTTCGGTTTGCCGGGTGCGAGAGGCGTGGTCTTGCCGCGGCGGTCAGGGGATTCCGTGGAGGCAGGCGCAATCCCAAAACCGAGCGATGCCGGGGAATGCTTCGGCTTGTTTTTCATCAGGTTCCTCAAGGGCGATGCTTGAGAGAGAGAATATAGAATTGAGGGGCGAAGCGGGTATCCCCCGCACAATGGACCTGTGTTTTTGTGCACTACGTCTCAGGGTACTTAGGGGTTTTTAAGGGCGGCCGGGCGGAGTCTGCCGAACGAGGCGGCGATCAGCCAGGCCGCTCCAATTAGCCCAAAATTCATGGCATTGGCGGCCCAGTTAAAGTGCACGTGAGGATCGGCTAGCACCAAGGGTGCATGCACCAGGAGGCCGAAAATGATGAACATGGCGGTCAGTAGCCTGGCCGCAAGGCCTGCTCCTACCTTGAACAAAATGGCGATGCCGGCGGCGAAGTGCCCCGCCGCGGTCGCGTAGGCCCAAAAGGCCTTACCGGGCGGCAGCCAAGCGGGGACCAAGTCGGCGGTGGGCTTTAGATAGAAGAGATGCGCCAGCGCAAAGAAAACGAGACACCCCCCAAAGATGAATCGGGCGATGGTTGCCGCGCGGTCGGCTTGCGCGTTGTGGTTCGTGCCTTGCGACGCGGCTGAAATACAGAACGCGTAGGCCATCAGTCCCCCGGCCACGAGGGCGAGCTGCTCGGCGGTACCCGACCACATGACGAAGACCGACGGGTGCGCCATGATGAGCGGCAGGTGCAGGAGGATCACGCCGAGACTGTAGAGCACGGTGAGAGTCAGGGCGGCGGCGCGGGCGCCGCGCTTAAATTGAAGGCCGGCACCCGCCAGCACGAACACCGCAGCTACCGCGTAGGCCAGGGCGGTGCGGCCGGGCAGAGATTTCGGCACCGGCTGCCACACGGCCAAAAAATCGCCCCAGACCAAGCCCACCAGGCCGATCCAGATCGCGGCGAGACCGCAGACGCGGACGGCGACATCGCGTGCAAAAATCTTGTCGAGCAAGGTTGCCAAGGTTGGTCTCGTTTTTTTGGGAGGCGCTAGAGCCGATCCGGCCGCCGAGAGCTTAGACGCGATGCGCTTGAAAACGCTAGCCGTACACTCGTTGGCACCCTCTAACTATCGTGAAGTGGATACGTATAGGACTGGTCCTATACGAGATTGCTACCTCTAAGAGCTGCCGACAGGCGGAAGCGATATGCACACTGCGCTTGGCCGCATTTCGATAAAGCAAGAGGTACTGGCCGTGGATACGGAAGACCGCCTAAAAAGACTTCAATCCCTTTTCACCTATGCATTGAGCGGCGCCGTCGCTGCCAAGTCGCGTTATCTCGCCATCGCAGGCGAGGCGGGTTCGACGCCCGCGGCGATTGCGCGCGCGAGATTGGCGTGGCAGCAGCTCGAGGCGCGCAAGACCGCCATTATCGCGCGCATGGTGGAACTGGAAGAGTTGGAAGAAGAAGCGACCGCCTGAGATTTGGGGCGAGCTTTGGCGACCGCGGATGCTATGCTCCGCGAAGTAACAGCGCTTGGTTCCAAGGTTTGCGGGAACATGGACTGGGACGTCATTGTTGCGAGCGCAAACGATACTCCATATTGAAGTCATGGCCGACGTCGGCTTGGGACTGCGTCGGTCGCAGTGGCACAAAGGCGAATATCAGCATCGGCTCAACCATCGATTCGAATTCAGCGCTGAAAACTCGCGGATTGGTATCGTGTACCCTGATGGCCGTAGATCGGCGATTAATTGCTAACGAATGAGAATCGAGCACGTTGCCTTCTGGACCGACGACTTGGAGCGCCTCGCAGACTTTTATGCCACGTACTTTGGCGCAACGACGGGGCCCAAGTACGTCAACCCGGCAAAGCACTATGAGTCGCGCTTCCTAAGCTTTGAAGGTGGCGCGAGGATCGAAGTGATGCGCAGCTCAGCGCTGGATCCGGTGAAATTCGATCGCGGCGCTCAGCGCATGGGTCTCGCGCACCTCGCAATTGCCGTGGGTTCGAAGCAAGCGGTCGATGACCTCACCATTCGACTCAAGCGGGACGGGTTTGAAGTCGTGGACGGCCCACGGTACACCGGAGACGGCTATTATGAGTGCGTTGTCCTAGACCCGGATGGCAATCGGGTTGAGGTCACGATTTAGACAAGGGCGATCGAGATCACTATCATAGATCCTAAAAGTACAAGCGGTCGGCAATAGTACTTGCCCGATCCGCCCGGAACAAAATTACACAAGCAACGGAGGGCTAGGATGAAAGACAATATCTTTCCGCGAGATCGCACATTGACGGCCCTGTCATTGGTGATCGGTGTTCTGATATGGGCGGGCGTGGCCGCCATCATCAGTCTCAGCGGCGCCAAAGCCTTAATAGGCGTGGCGGTGATCGCACTCGTAGCAGTACTGTTCACATTCATTGTGTACGTGTTTGCGAAATCGGCTGGCATCGCCCATCTGCGCGGCAATGCGATCGAAATCAACGAGCACCAGCTGCCGGATATGTTCAGGCAGCTGAGCGCATGCTGCCAAACACTTGGGATGGCGAACCAGCCTACGATGTATGTGCAGAACGGCAACGGCGTAATGAATGCCTTCGCTACTTGGTTTCTGGGGCGCCAATACGTAATCCTTCTTTCGAGCGTCGTCGACGCTATGGAAACGAATTCGAATGGCGTGCGGTTCTATATCGGACACGAACTTGGACATGTCGCAAGGCATGACAATCCGGTAGTTGGATTCCTCAGGTGGCCGGCGCTGAGGCTACCGCTGCTAGGCGCCGCGTTCTCGCGGGCCCGAGAAAGCACTTGCGACCTCCATGGCCTCGCGTGCAGTGAGTCGCCCGAGACGGCAATGAGATCACTCGCGGCACTGTCCGCTGGAGCAAGGAGTTGGGCTGACGTGTCGCTCGATGGCTATCGGCGTCAGGTCGCCGCAGCGAAGGGATTTTGGATGTCCTTCCACGAGTTGGTGGCGAGCTATCCGTGGACTGCGAAGCGCGCAATAAGAGTTCTTGATAAGAACCCGGAAATTCCACGCCGCAATCCGTTTGCTTACTTGCTCGCCCTTTTTGTTCCCTATGCCGGACGGATGGGCGCCGGCTTGGGCGCGCTCATTTACGTGTATTTCATAGGTGTAATGGCGGCCATTGCCATCCCTGCCTATCAAGACTATACGGTGCGTGCAGTGTTCGCAGGTGCAATGGCGTCCTCGCAGCCCGCGCGGAATCAGTTGGTGCAGTACTACTTGGCCAAGAACAGTCTTCCGGCTTCCCTCGGCGACGCCGGGGTATCGGAGCAATTGCCGAACGGAGTCGAACTCTCGTTAAACCCGAAGGGCATGGTGCTAACGGTGCACACACAAAGAGGCGACCTCGTGTTCACACCAAAACGAGACCCTCAAGGACAGATCAATTGGGTTTGCAAGGGCGGAGATGGGGCCAAAGCGCAACAGCTGCCGACGAACTGCCGGTGATGATTACTGTGCGCTCTCTGCTTTGTATGCGGCTGACAGCGTCCCCTTAGCCGTAGCGATGGGCAGCAACGTCGGATAGAACTGCACGAAAGTGTTGTCCACTGCGGCGTGCTGTGCATGGCATGAATAGCAATCGGCGGTCCTAGGGATCATTTTCGCGGGCTTGTCGCTTTCGAATCCAAAAAAGGCCCAGCCGTCGTGCGATGCGTCTTTGATGTGGACCTCGCGGCCCATCACGTCGGTGTCTTGGTAGTTGCCGTTCTTGTTGATCGAGCCTTTATCCTTGGCAGCGCGCACTTCCAACACCAGCACGGTTTTATCGGGCCAGGTGCCGGTGGCGACGAAGGCTTTATACGCGCCCGGTTCGACGAAGACGTTGTCGAACATGTGATGGCCCATCCGCGCCATCGGGCTGTACGACATGTCGAACCCGGAACTCAAGTAAATCCATTCCCGATAATTCTCCGGGAGGCTCAAGCGGCCATCCTCGGTGTAAACCGGACTGTAGCCAGGAAGTGCGGTGGGCTCGCTCGAGGCTATCGAGCATGTGAGAGCGAATGCGGCTGTCAGAGCAAGGGATTTGGTTTTCATGGAGCCAGTATGGCGGCGCCGCGCCGGCGGAACCACACCGTTTGCTGCATCTAAACGACGATTGGCTGCATAGTCGCGCTTGCATTTAGGCCGTGGGGTACGATTCCAGGGCATGGAATCCCCCCTCAAGAAGACTCGATCGTACAACTGGGTGTGGATCGCCTCGCTATGGGCGGCGTTCGGCATCCTGGATGCGACGCAGAACGTGGTGGCCATGCGCCGCGTGGGCATGCATCACTCGTGGGTGAACATGTTCATCGCTTTGGCGTTCTCTTGGTTGCCGTGGGCCATCGCGACGCCGACGATCTTCAATCTCGGCCGACGATTCCCTCTTCTCTGGTCGGCTCGGAGTTGGCTCGTGCACGTCAGCGCCGTCATAGCGATCGAAGTGACGACCGCCGCTTGGGCATCGATGCTCGAAGTGGTTCTGCAACCCTGGCTGCCGGATTTTGCGACCCGTTCGTTCATTGGGACCTGGCAGCTGAGGTTCTCGGGCAATCTGGTGGCCGCGTTCCTCCTATATGGCGTCATCCTCGCGATAGCTTATGGGCTCGATTCAAGAGCGAGGACAGCGGCGCAACAGACGGACGCCGCGCGCCTGAATGAGCAACTGTCCAATGCGCGGTTGAACGCCTTGCAACGGCAGATCGAACCGCATTTCATGTTCAACGCGCTCAATTCGATCGCGGGATTGGTGCGCGAACAGAAAAATGACGCCGCGGTGAGCATGATCGTCGCGCTTAGCGACTTCTTGAGGCGGGTCGCTGCCAGCCCCAGCGGGCCCAAGGCGAGTCTCGAGCAGGAAATGGAATTTCTGGAAAGATATCTGCAAATTCAGGAAGCGCGCTTTGCGGGACGGCTCAAAATGGAGCTCGACATCCCGTCGGAGCTGCGCAAGGCGCAGATTCCGAGCTTGATGCTGCAACCCTTGGTGGAGAACGCCATCAAGCACGGAATCGCCAAGCAGGCCCAGGGCGGAGCGGTGCGCGTTGCGGCATCCCGAGCCGATGGCATGCTGCGCTTGAGCGTCTATAACGATGGTCCGCTGCTCGATAGAGATGGACAGGCGATCAACGACGGCATCGGCCTCTCGAATTTGCGCACGCGGCTGCGCCTGTTGTATGACGGTCATTTTGAGTTGCGGATGGCAAACCACGGCATCACCGGCGTCGAAGTGGCCGTCGTTTTGCCGTATAGCGAGACCTGATGACGCTGCCGCAGATTCGGGCGCTGATTGTCGATGACGAGCCGCTCGCGCGCAGCAATTTGAAGGTCCTGCTCAGGCAAGACTCGGACATCAAGGCGATTACCGAGTGCGGTTCAGGCGCTGAAGCCATCGCAGAGATTCGAAGCGCGCGGCCCGATTTAGTCTTTCTCGATGTGCAAATGCCCGAATGCAGCGGCTTCGGAGTTCTCGACAGACTGAAGGGCGATGACTTTCTGCCGGTGATCGTGTTCGTGACGGCCTACGATGAGTACGCCCTTCGCGCATTCGACGCCGGTGCGCTCGATTATCTTCTGAAGCCCTTCGACGATCGGCGATTCGCTTTGGCGATGCAGCGCGCCAAGCAGAAAATCGCCGTGCTCGCTGCGTCGTCGCCGCAGGAGACCCCTCGCCTCACGGTGCGCAGTGCCGGGCAAGTTGTGTACGTGCCCATTGCCGATATCGACTGGATCGAGGCCGCGGATTACTACGTGTGCCTGCACGTGGGTTCTAAGTCGCATCTGCTGCGCCAGAGCATGGCGGAGCTCGAGAAAGAGTTGGATTCCAAGATCTTCTGCCGCATCCATCGTTCAGCCATCGTCAATCTTCGCCGGGTGCGGGCGCTCGAGGTCGACAGTGCGGGGGAATATGAGGTCGTCCTAGAGAGCGGCAAAAAACTGCGACTCAGTCGACGATTTCGCAAAGAGCTGCAGGCGCGCATGCAGGAATTCGGCGCCGGGCCCCCTGAGCCGGCAAGCAAGCCAAAAGAAAGGTGAAGCAGCTGGCTTTATTGCAGCGAATCCGCTGAAATTTGCTGACTCAAATCGACGGAGGATTCGTGAAGACGCTGGGACAGGCATTGATCATCATTTTCGGTGGCGTGGTTTTATTTGGATGCGCGACGGCCGTTCCGCTGGCGCCGGGAGCGGATCAGGTCAGGATCACCAAGAACCCAGCCGATGTCGCCTCTTGTGCGCCGGTCGGCAACATCGACAGCCGCATCGAAGGGCTGCCGTCGCAGGTTCAAGCACAGATGCAGAACCAAGCCGTGGGTCTTGGCGGCAATGTGGTGTTGGAAACGAGCGCCCAAGGAACCGGCCTAAGCGGCGTGATCTATCGTTGTGGTCATTGATCAAAACGCGGCGGGATAAGCACCGCCGTCGAGCAGGATGTTTTGGCCGGTGATGTAGCCGGCGTGCACGCTGCAGAGAAAGGCGCAGGTCTGGCCGAACTCGGCGGGGTTGCCGAAGCGCTTCGCCGGAATGTTTGCCATGGAGCGGGCCACGGCTTCCGCATCGCTCACCTGATTGCGCTTGGCGGCGTGACTTAAGTTGCCGCGCAGGCGCGCGGTGTCGAAGTTGCCCGGCAGGATGTTGTTGATGGTGACATTCTTGTCAGCGATGCTGCGCGCGACGCCGGCCATGAAGGCCGTGAGTCCGGCGCGGGCGCCGCTGGAGAGGTCGAGGCCGGCGAGCGGCATTTTGACGCTGATCGAGGTGATGTTGACGATGCGGCCGAAGCCGCGTGCGGCCATGGGGTCGATAACCTTCTGAATCAGTTCGATGGGTGTGACCATGTTCATGGTGACCCCATTGAGCATGGCTTGCCGGTCGAGCTCGCGGAAATTACGCACCGGTGGCCCCCCATTGTTGTTCACCAGGATGTCGGGTGTAGGACAGGCTTTGAGCAGGGCGGCCTGGCCTTCGGCGGTCGAGACATCGGCGAGCACGGGGGTCACGGAAACACCCCAGGCTTGGCGCAGTTCCTGTGCGGTTTGCTCGAGCAGCGCTTGATTTCGGCCGTTGATCACCAAATTCACGCCGGCCTCGGCGAGCGCTTGCGCGCAGCCTTTCCCCAAGCCTTGACTCGAGGCGCAGACAATGGCGGTGCGGCCGCGGATCCCTAAGTCCATGTTCAATCCCCTAAATGTGCTTGCATTGAAAGCGCAGGGATCGTATAGCCGTAGGTGGTCTGATCGCAACCGCATCAAGGAGTGCCTGTGTCTTTCGAACGAAACTCGCGCGGACCGCGGATTGCCGCCGTCACCCCGCCGCAACTGCTCGCGGTGCTCGAGGAGCTGAAGCTACGCGAGCCGATATTTCATCACCCGGAGTTCGGCACCACGCGCAGCGACTATGAGTCCATGACGGATCCGGACTTTTGGGAAGTGGGCGCGTCGGGCCGGCGGTACAGCCGAGAGTTCGTGCTCGAAACGCTTGAGAACCGGGCGCCGGATCCGGCGGAATCCCAATGGCTGACGCGCGACTTTCAATGCCGGGAAATTGCCGCCGACAACTACCTGATTACCTACACGCTGCATCAGGGGCCGCGAGTCACGCGGCGTGCAACGCTTTGGCGAAGGACAACCGCGGGTTGGAAGATCCTGTACCACCAAGGCACCATCGTCGAGCAGGAATAAGCATTCCAACATGCTCGCCCTGCAAAATATTCATAAGACTTTCGAGGGAAAGCCGGTATTGACCGACGTGAACCTCACCATCCCGAAAGGCGCGACTCACGCGTTGATTGGTTCGAGCGGCTCGGGGAAAACCACGCTGCTGCGGATCACGCTGGGCTTGATTCCCTTGGACAAGGGTTACGTCAAGATCAACGATCAGGCGCTGTCGTCATTCAGTCCGATTCAGTGGGCGGACCGAATCGGCTACGTGCCTCAGGAGGGGGGCCTGTTTCCGCATATCAGCGCATTTCAGAATGTGTCGTTGATGGCGACGCTGCGCGGTTGGAACCGGCAGAGGATCGAGGCTCGGGTGGAGGAATTGCGCAAGCTGGTCGACCTCGACGCGGCGCTGCTGGGTCGATTTCCCTTCGAGCTGAGCGGCGGCCAGCAGCAGCGCGTCGCAATCATGCGAGCGGCGATGATGGACCCTGAAGTATTGCTGCTCGATGAACCGATGGCGGCTTTGGATCCGCTCATCCGCCGCAGTCTGCAGCAGGAATTGAAATCAATCTTTCAGCGCCTGGGGAAAACGGTGCTGCTCGTCACGCATGACCTGGGCGAAGCGGTTTTTCTGGCGGAGCAGATCACGCTTCTGCATGAAGGCAAGGTCGTTCAAAGCGGCGCCTACCGGGATTTGCTGCGGCAGCCTAACGATCCGTTCGTGACGGCGTTCATCAATGCGCAGCGCACCTTGCCTGACGCCGCAGAGCTTGCATGAAGCGCTGCGCGCCGATACGCGATGGTGCGGCGCTGACCCTAACGGTGCTGTTGCTCGCCGCGGCGTTCGTGCCCGCGAGAGTGTTCGCGGCGAGGCCCATCGTGGTGGGCTCGAAGGCGTTTACCGAAGGCTACGTGCTAGGAGAGATCGCGGCACAGGCTGTTGAGTCGGCGGGAGCAGGGCCGGTGACACGCAAGTTAGGGATGGGCAGCACGGGAATCGTGTTCGAGGCGCTGAAGAGCGGCGCGATCGATGTGTATTCGGATTACACCGGCACCTTGGCGGAAGCCATCTTGAAGCGCCCTGACTTGAAATCCGTCGACGAGATTCGCCACGCGCTCTTGGGCATGGACTTGGTGATGTCCGAGCCTTTAGGGTTTGATGATACGTACGCGTTGGCTGTGAAGGAGAGCTATGCCGAGAAACGGAACCTGCACTCCATCAGCGATCTGAGCCGCGTGGAATCGAGTTTGCGTGCGGCTTTCAGCTATGAATTCATGGATCGCAAGGATGGATTTGCCGGGATGGCGCAGAGCTATCATCTGCGCCTGGCGCCGCAGAACATCAGGCGCATGGAGCACAGCCTGACGTTCCAGGCAATCGATGATGGCGCGGTGGATTTGATCGACCTGTATTCCACCGATGCGAAGATCGAAAAATCCAACTTGCGCGTGCTCAAGGATGATCATGGCTACTTTCCGGTGTATCAGGCGGTATGGGTCGCGCGCCGTCAATTCACCGAGCAGCATTCGCGCGCCTGGGCGGCGCTTACGGCGCTGCAGGGTTCGATTCATGAACGGACCATGATCGACATGAATGCGCAGGCGGACATCCAGCACGTGAGCTTTGCCAAGATTGCGGCGCAATTCTTGGGTGCCGAGGCGCCGCGCTCGCAGAGCCTGAAGAGCAACATCTGGCAGCGCACGCGCGAGCACTTGTGGCTGGTCGGGATTGCGTTGTTGTTCTCTGTGCTGGTCGGCATTCCGTTGGGCTTGGCTGCCGTGCGCTTTCATGCGGCGGGTCAGGGGATTTTGATCGCGAGCGCATTGATTCAGACGGTGCCGTCGCTCGCACTCTTGTGTTTTCTGATTCCGTTGTTCGGCGTCGGCATGAAACCGGCGCTTGCGGCACTGTGCATGTACAGCTTGCTGCCGGTGGTCCTCAACACTTTCACTGGCATTCGCAGCGTCGATCCGAAGCATTTGGAAAACGCGCGCGCTTTCGGCATGACGCGCCGGCAGGTGCTGCTGAGGGTGGTGTTGCCGCTGGCGAGTCCGACGATTCTCGCGGGCATCAAAACGGCGACCATCGTCAGCATCGGCACAGCCACGCTCGCGGCGTTGGTGGGCGCCGGGGGTTATGGGGCGCCCATCGTGTCGGGTCTATCGTTGAATGATGTGCCTACCATTCTGACTGGGGCCATTCCGGCGGCGCTCATGGCGCTCTTTGCCTACGGGCTGTTCGAACTGCTGGGTCTGGCGTTGATTCCGGCCGGATTGCGCAAGCAGACATAACCGCGGCCGCACGTGCCGCGATGCCAGTAATCTATTTTTCCAGCATCTCGCGGATCCGGGTGGCCAGCGCTTCCATGGCGAAAGGCTTGGTAATCATCGACATGCCCGGTTCCAAGAAGCCGGCCGCGATGGCGGCGTTTTCGGCGTAGCCGGTCATGAAAAGCACCTTCAGCGACGGACGCACTTCGCGCGCGGCATCGATGATCTGCCGGCCGTTGAGGCCCGGCAGGCCAATGTCGGAAATCACCAGATCGATGCGCTGCTTGGAATCCAATATTTTGAGCGCCGCGGGGCCGTCGTCGGCCTCGAGCGTGCTGTAGCCCAGTTCTTTCAACACCTCGACGATGAGTTCCCGGACCACGAATTCATCTTCCACCACCAAAACCGTTTCATTGGTGTGGGCGTTGTAGATGTCGCTCAAGTCCGGAATCTGCTCTTCTTGCTCGACCTGCCCTCTGAAACGGGGCAGATACAGCTTGACCGTCGTGCCTTTGCCCAATTCGCTGTAGATCTTGGCGTGGCCTCCGGATTGCTTGGCGAATCCGTAGATCATCGAAAGACCCAAGCCTGTGCCTCTGCCGATCGGTTTGGTGGTGAAAAACGGCTCAAACGCCCTCTCAATGGTGGCGGCACTCATTCCGCTGCCGGTGTCGGTGACGCTGATGCACACATACTGCCCCGGCTCGATCTCCGGGTGCACCGTGGCGTACACACTGTCGAGATGAGAGTTGCCGGTTTCCACCGTCAGCTTGCCGCCATCCGGCATGGCGTCGCGCGCATTGATCGCCAGATTCAAGACGGCGTTTTCGAGTTGATTGGGATCGCACTTGGTCAACCATAGGCCGCCGGCGGTCACCAACTCGAACAGCACACGCTCACCCAGCGTCCGGCGGAATAACTCTTCCATCGATGCCAGCAGGGGATTCACCTCGAGCGGCTTCGGCGCCAGCGGCTGCCGGCGGGAGAATGCCAATAAGCGATGCGTGAGCGCCGAAGCGCGGCTCGCGGAGGTCATGGCGCCGCTGATGAAGCGGTCGATTTCGTTGAAGCGGCCCTGCATGACGCGCTTTTTGACCAGATCGAGGCCGCCGGTGATTCCTTGCAGAAGATTGTTGAAATCGTGGGCAATACCGCCGGTGAGCTGGCCGATGGCTTCCATTTTCTGACTCTGACGCAATTCCTCTTCCATTTGCATCATCCGCGCGGTGCGTTCCTGCACGCGCTGTTCGAGGGTTTGATTGAGCTCGCTCAGAGCGGCCGCGGCATCGCGCGCTTCGGTTTCGCTTTTGCGCAGCGCTTCGCTGATGGCGCGCCGCTCATTGACGTCGCGCAAGATCACGGTAACGAAATTGTTGGCACCGCTCGCCCAGAGCGAGGTCGAGGCTTCCAGATGGCTGGGGGTTCCATCGCGGCGCCGGGCGATGAGATCGATGGGCCGCCCGGCGGGCGAGTTGTTGAGCGCCGCCTGCAGGACCGACTGCCATTGATCCTTTGTCTGGAACAAATCCTTTGCAGGAACGCCTATTAAATCTCCACTCGCGTAGCCCAGTTGCGAAAGGGTGGCGGGATTGGCGAACTGGATCAGGCCATCATGATCAACCGTGATGATGAGATCAGGAGCGTTGGCGACAACCGCGTCATAGCGGGCATTTTGGCGATCGCGCAAATAACGCTCGCGCCGGGTCGCCATGGTGACGTCATTCACGAATATGAGGCACTGCTTTATCGGCGGGACGCCCACCGGACTTACGGTGATGTCATGCAGCAGAGGCCGCTTCGATCGTGTCTGCAAGGGCAGCAGCGCAGGATTGATGGCGTGAGTCAGGATCGTGGAGGATCTCGACGTCAGCGCCGCTTGGATCGCAAAGATGAGCCGGGTCAGATCGGTGCCTTGGAATACCTCCGCGAGCAATTTGCCCCGCGTGTCCTGCTCGGCGTATCCGGATGCAGTCTCCATCCACGTATTCCAGCTAACCACGCGCCGGGAATGATCGAGCACGATGAGGCCGCCATTGACGGCGTCGAGCACTTGGTTTGGGCCGATGCTGACGTCAGTGGCCATTGGGCGGAACTGTAGAAGTCGTGTGACTGCTGGTTCGCTCGATGAGTGCCGCCAAAAGGTTCTTGAGAGTTGCGAGAGAGGGCAAATCGAGCAGCATCGCGATGTAACCCGTGATATTGCGCTGACGAACCGAGAAATTGATGTAGCTAAAGAGCACGTTGTCGTCCACGAAGGGAGGCGGCTTTACATAGAAGAACTCGGGGCCTCCACCGTGCAGCACTTCGGGCAATGAAATCTTCAGCGTGCGTCCGAGATTGTTGGCCATCGTTGCGAGGCAGGCATTGAGGATGATGTTGCCGGTCTCGGCGAGGGCCTCCTGCTCCAATTCGATGATGTCGTCGAGCGATAGGTCGCTGCCGACGATTGCCCGCACCAATTCCAAGCTTTTGGTTTCGGGGAAGATGAGGAGCGCCCGCCCTGCGATGTCGCCGTCAAAGTCCTGGTGCACGGCCACGAGGCGCTTCACATCGCGCTCGCCGAGGTTTTTGATGGCTTCGTCGCGGGAAACGACCGTGACTTTCGGCACGGAGAGCAGGATTTCCTCGCGCACGAGCTCGCGCAAACTGTGTGCAGCGTTGCTGACGCCCAAATTGACCAATTCGGTCAGCGCATCGAGTTCCATCTCGCTCAAGATCACGGACGCCGGCGGCCTCACGACACCGCACCGCGAAGTTTCTGAACCGCATTGTCCAAGAACTCGCGCAGCGCCTCTTCCGTGAGGGGCTTGGCAAGAAACGCCGCGCCTGCAGCCTCCGATCTTCGAATCACTTCAACTTGACGGTTGGCGGAAACCAGCGCCACGCTCATGTGCGAATGTTGCTGTCGAAGTTCGGCGGCGAATGCCAGCCCGTCCTTCCCCGGCATGTTGAAATCCAGCAGGACGATGTCGGGATGTTGCTGGTTGATTTGCAGGAGCGCTTCGTCCGCATCCGCCGCCTCTATCCGGGTCCAGTCCGGATGCAGGGCATTCAACGCCTTGATGACCGACATCCTGGCAAGCTTGCTGTCATCCACAATCAGCACTTTGTACGTCACAAGTGTCTCCCCGATACGCACCTCATCATATATGCCAATCGAGCGCTACATTTCCGGTTTGTAAAAATTACATACACTCAGTCCTCCGACTTTAGTACCGGGTGGACCCAGCGCCACATCGAGTTGTCGCGCGGGACTTTGAGCAACTTGGGCTTAAAAGCCATCAGGACCTGGATCACCGCGGTGTGAGCGGACTCGCAGCGCCCCAAGTCGATGGTCGCCGCGGGAGTGCTCGCCAGGTGCTGCAGCAGGACTTCCGCATCCTCACTGGGGCAGGATCCTTCGAGCGCGATGCCTTGCGCGGACGCGATCACCGTCATTGCAACATTCCTATGACATCCAGCACGAGCAATACCCGCCCGTCGCCCAGCACCGTCGTACCGGCGATGCCGGGGGTCCCCGACAAGAGCCCATCGAGAGGTTTCAAGATGATTTCCATGCGCTCGCCGGGGCGATCCACGTGAAGGCCGACGAGTTGGCCGCTCACGGCGGCGATGACGATCGTGGCATCGGTTTCCGTGCGGCTCTTTTCCGGCGCGGCATTCAGGACGCCTTCCAGTCCGATAACCGGGATGGTGCGGTTCCTGTGCACGATCACGCGGGCGTCTCCCACCCCGGAGAACGCCTCTTTGGTCACGCTGACGGTTTCGACCACCGTATCGAGAGGAATGCCGAACATTTGTCCGCCGGCCTCGACGGTCATGACTTGCGTCATCATCACGCTGTAGGGAAGCGAAAAACTGACGGTCGTTCCCGCGTTCAAGCGGCTGGCGATCGAAACGCGGCCGCCGACCCGTTCCACGGCGGAGCGTACCGCATCCATGCCCACGCCGCGCCCCGAGAGCTCGGTTACGTGCAAGGCGGTGGAGAAACCTGGCGCAAACACCAGATCAATGACTTCCGAGTCCGCCATTCCTTTCAGGTCTTCCCCGCTCGCCACGCCGCGATCCAAAGCGACCTTGCGAACCCGTTCGACATCGATGCCGGCTCCATCATCGGATACTTCAATGAGAACCTGATCGCCGGCGCGGCTCGCGCGCAGCAGAATGGTCGCAACAGCCGGCTTGCCTTGGGCACGGCGCTGCTCGGCGCTCTCGACGCCGTGATCGACGGCATTGCGGACAATATGCAGCAGCGGCTCAAACAACATCTCGACGATGGTCTTGTCGGCTTCCGTATCCTCGCCCTCAACGATCAGCTCGGTAGGTTTGCCGAGATTTGCGGACATTTCGCGCAAAACGCGCGGGAATCGCTGAAATACGGAGCGCAGCGGCAGCACGCGCATGCCGATCACGGCGTTCTGCAATTGCGAAATGAGGCGGGTAAGAACGCCGTGATGATCTTTGAGCAAGCCCGCAATCGAATCGCCGTTCGATTGGGCGAGCTTGGCGGTGTGACCGACGGCATTTTTCGCAACCGCCAGCTCGCCGGTCAGACGCACGAGCGCATCAATTTGTTCGGCGTTGACTCTGAGGGTTCGAGCGGACATTTCGGTGCGCAGCGGCGCAGCGGACCCACCAGGTGCGCGTGCCGCAGGGGCAGGATCAGGCGCAACGGTTTGCGCGCGGAGCAGCTGCGCGATGGCGTCCCGGAGACTCGAGGAGTTCTGCGCGAGACTTTGCTGTGTGGCGCGCGCGAGATTCTCGGCATGCGCAGCAAGGCCGCAAAATCGCATGGCGTTCGCGGCCGTCAATCCCGCCGAGGCAATACGGGCGGGGGCGCCAAGCGCTTGTTTGACATCAAGGACGGCGAGCTGCTCCTGCAGAACCTTGCGGACGATATCCGGAATCAAGATCGGCGTTGTGGACGCCTCCGCGGCCTTAAGTGCGCGAACCTCGCTCTCGCCGGAGAGACTCTGCAGTTGGGCGCTGATCTCGCTCGCGCTTGCGGCGGTGAGGCCGGTCAATACGATGTTGCAGGTGTAGGGGTCGAACTCGTCCAGAGGAGGCCAGGGGGCGGCAGGTTCTATTTCCAGTGCCAGCAATTGGGGCAAGGACGAAACCCGAGCGATCGGGTCTTCACCTTTGTAGAAACAGCCGGAGTCGGGCGTGAATCGAAAGGCGGTCGCGGCTTGCCCGGTCGCGCCCGGATGCCGGCCGAGAAGATCTATCGTCCAGTCCTGGGACGCGGCCATGCCCGCATTCGAAGGTTCGCCGACGCTCACCGGCAGCTCGCCGGTTTGCTCCAGTGTGTCGAGCCAGCGCGATACCTGATCGAGGCTCGTCAGGCAATCGCCCACGAGCGCCGGATTGAGGGTGCGCTTTCCGGATCGGGCGTCCATGAGCAGGCTCTCGGCGGAATGCAGGGCGCGCTCCATCATGGCAAATTCCACGATGCCCGCGCCTCCCTTTAGGGTGTGGAATGCTCGAAACACGGTGTCGAGACGCTCGGCATCGCGCGGAGATTTTTCCAGCAGCAGCAATCCTTCGGTGGCCTGGAGGACCAGCTCGCGCGACTCGATCAAGAACTGCCGCAGAAAATCGTTCATGGCGGCAGCCCGCAGAACATCAAGGCAAATTCCACCATCGCTTCCGGCGATATGGGTTTGACCAGGTAGTAATTCGCGCCCGCCTCGCGCCCCGCCTCGAAGTCCTTTTGCCCTGACTCGGTGCTGGTGATCAGGGCGGGAATCGACGCGATGGCTGTGTCTCTCTGGCGCAGCAGCCTCAAAAATGTGAATCCATCCATCTGGGGCATATTGACGTCGACGATCAACAAGTCGACCGGCTTCTCCAAGAGTTTCTCCAGCGCCTCGATTCCATTCATGGCCTCTTCGACCTTGAATCCCGCGGCCTCCAATGCGGAGCGGTAGTAGAGGCGCACCAAACTGGCGTCGTCGATCACGAGAATGGTCTTGATGCCCTTTGCGGCCTCAGCGATCTGAGCGGCTTTGCCGGTCTTGCGGAGCTTCTGTTTAGCCACGGGTGCGGCTCGCGGCGGGGCGCTGGTAGACAATCGCGTCGGCAAATTGCCTGACCTCAAATAATGGCGATATGCGGCTCATCGACTCGGTATGACCCAGGCAGATGAACCCCCCCGGCAGCAGATTTTCATAGAGATTCTCCGCCGCCATGCGGCGGGAAGCGTCGTCGAAGTAGATCAAAACGTTCCTGCAAAAAATTACGTCGAACCGGCCGAAGCCGCGCGTTTCACTGGATTCAACGATATTTACCGTGGAAAACTGCACGGAATTCAATAAATCATCGAGAATTTTCCACTTCTCGTCGGCCATTGGCGAGAAATACTTTTCGACCAGATAGGGAGAGAGGCGCATGAGGGAGCGTTTCCCGAAGATGCCTTGGCGGGCTTGCTCCAATGCTCGCGTATCGATATCGGAAGCCACAATTTCAATTTCGTAGTTGTCGACCAGGGGCCAATTCTCCAATAACCATATGGCCACCGAAAATGGTTCCTCGCCCGTCGAGCACGGGACCGACCAGATCCGAATGGGATCTCCGACGCGCTTTTTACCAACCCTTTCGGCCAGAAGATTGGTGCTGAGGCATTGCAATTGGTGGTCTTCGCGATAGAAATAGGTCTCGTTGACCGTGAGGGCATTGACGAAGTGCTCGTTCTCTTCCTCTGCATTGATCCGCAGCCGGGCAAAATAGCTGGCAAAGGTCTGCGATCCGGTCGCAGCCATGCGCTCGTTCACGCGCCGCTCGACGTAATAGCGCTTTGCCTCGGTGAAAATCATCCCGCTCTGCCGGTAGAGATATTCGCAAAGCCTGCGAAACTCGTCTTCCGTCAGTGCGGGATAGTCGGGCACGGGTTGAGCTGGACTAAGCAGAGAGGCGGTCAACGACGGCCTTGATCGCAAATGCGAGGAAGGGGGTATCGCGAAATTTGAGTTCACAGGCGCGAAGGCTGGGCAGTGCCTCGGCGCCGCCGACTTCCGCGAGCACGTCCACGGCAGCGGCACAGACATTGGCGTCGGATTCGTTGTCGAGCACCCCACACATGAGGTTCGTGGCCTCCGGACTCGGAAGGGAGCGGGCCAGTTCGCAGCTTAAGATCCGGACATCGACGTCTTTGTCTTTGAGCAACCGCGGAAGGAGCTCGTGCATCCGGGAGACCATGAGGCGCAAGGTGTCCAAGGCGCCTGTCCGCAGATTCGCGTCATCGGAGCGCAGCAGCGAGATCGCCGCGGCAGCGGTCTCCGCCGTGCCGATCCGCGCCAGGCCCGTGAATATGGCCTCCCGGACGCGCGCATCGTTTTCGATGGGCAGCGCTGCAGCCAAGGCCGCGCCGCCACCGACGACTGCAGCAGCGTCACGGGCGGCCGCCCAGCGCCGATCCGGGTCGGGGTCTGCCAGCGCCTTTAGAATCTCGGCCTCGGTTACTTCAGGCGCGGGGCGAGCGGTCGGTTTGCGGATGAGCGGCATGATCTGGCACCAATTTTTTAAGTTTTTGTGCAATTCTCGGCAGCGGCACCGTCCAGGTGGCGCCTTCGGCTCGGACCAGCTCCCCAGGCATGCCCCAAACCACGGCAGTTTCCTCGGCTTCGGCGATGGTTCGGCCGCCTTTCCATCGCAGCTCGGTCATGGCCTTTGCGCCGTCATCGCCCATGCCGGTCATCAAGATGCCGATCAACTGCGTAGGCGATAAGTGTTCCATGGCTGAGCGCACGAGCCGATCGGTGCTCGGATGCCATGGGTAGTTCGTGGTGATGGGAACGGTCATCGCCACGAGAGTAGACGCCCGCTTTGAGACCACAATGTCCGCATCTCCTCTTCCGATGTAGGCGCAACCCACTTGCAATATGGTCGGTTGCCTGACTTCGATCACGTTGATGGAACAGATTCCGTCGAGGCGTTTGGCGAGAGAAGCGGTAAAGCTGGCCGGCATGTGCTGCGCCACCAAGATGGGCCACGGGAAGGTGGCCGGGAGGGGCACCAGCAGCGCTTCCAAGGCCGGAGGACCGCCGGTTGATGTACCCACCAGAACCAGCCCCTCACCCTGGGAGACTTCGATCGCCGTGTCCAAGGCGGGTTCGTCTGGCTCGAGAGCGGCTTTTTGCGGCCGCAAGAAGGGTGCCGCCCCGCCGGCCCTGAACTGCACACGTTCTTTTAGCCTGCGGCTGGCGGGAAGTTTCGCCGAGGCGGCCGCGCGAATCTTCGCGAGGAAGGTGGGAGCGAACTCGTCAATGCTGAGCGAGACGGCTCCCGTAGGCTTTGGCACGAAGTCCACCGCTCCGAGCTTGAGTGCGCTCAAGGTCGCTTCGGCACCCTCCGCGGTGGCGCTCGATACCATGACCACGGGACAGGGCCGCTGGACCATGATCCGGTCGAGGCATTCTAGGCCATTCATCTGCGGCATCTGGACGTCCAGCGTGATGACGTCCGGCCTGAATTCTTCCAACAGGGCGAGGGCCTCAAGGCCGTTGCGGGCGAAAGCCACCTCGAAGCCCGTGTCCTCCGAGAGGACGCGGCCAAAAAGCTTGCGCACCAGCGCCGAGTCGTCGACGACCAGAACCTTGATCACGCATCTGCCTTTTTACTCTGCGCCTGAAACGTATCCAGCAGGCCTTGCTCGGCGCGCGTCAAGAGTTCAGCGGGATCCAGGAGTAGCACCATGCGACCGGCCTTCTCCAGATTGATCACGCCATGGACCAGGCGGGCCGTCTTCTCGTCCGTAAGCTCCGGCGGCGGGGCAACATTGTCGCGGTAAGTGCGCAAGACATCCGACACGCTGTCGACGATGATTCCGGCGCGATGTCGTTCGGTCTTGACCACGACGAGGCGGCGAGTTTCATTCTTCAGAAGCTGCGGCATGTCAAAGCGGCGGCGCTGATCCACGACCGGCAGCACTTCGCCGCGCAGATTGACGACGCCTTCCAGGAATTTCGGCGTTTTGGGAACGCGGGTGATTTGCGCGGGAACTTGCGAGACCTCCACCACGGCCTCAATGGGCAGACCGAATTCATCATCGCCCAGGCGAAATACCAGCACGATCAATTCTTCGCGGCCGCCGGCTTCAGCTTGCGGAGTTGATGCGGGGTGAGCTTGGTGGCCGGCTGTCAATCGCTGCATCACATCCTCCCGAAACATTTGGTCAGGCGAGAGGATCGAAATCAAACGTCGACCGGCCTCGCCTCGATAAACGGACTTGATCCTCGACTCTCCGCCGGTGCGGGCGGCAAGAATGGGCGGGATGGGGTCCATGAGATCTGGATCTGCGGCCACAATCGAGCGCGCCTGGTCCGCGACCAGGCCGATCTGGTCGTTGCCGAGTTTCATCACGATCACTTTTTCGCGCTCGTTTGCGGCTTCGCGTCTGAGGCCAAAGCCCAGCAGTGCGCGCAGCGATAGGATCGGCATGAGGGTATCGCGCATGGAGGTCATGCCGAGCACCACCGCTTCTGCGCGAGCGACCGCCGTCAAGGTCGCCGGCAGGGGTAGAATTTCCTGAACGGCCTCCAACGGCAGCGCGAATTCCTGATCCGCCACCTCAAAGGTCACCAGCATTTCAGTTTTCTTGAGCGCGCCCCCCTCGGTCTTCAGTTGCGCGGCCTGGGCTTTGACGGCTTGGCTTTTGTTGCGCGTCCGGTTCGAAAACGCCGTTTGAAGCAGCGCCTTGATATCCAATATCTTCGCGACTTCCCTAGCAGTGCCGGTCGAAAACGCGCCGAGCAGTTTCTCCGAGCCCGCCGCGCCTATCTCCTTTTGAACGGTTTCGACCTGTCGCGTGCCGACGGTTTCCAGGGTTGCAACGGAATCAACGACCAGAGCCACCGGTGCGCCGACATCGAGAATAATGGCACGGCAGCTCGAGAGGTCGGCCGTGGCAGCCTTGCCGAGCATTTGCCGCAGGCCGACGACGGGCAATACCGATCCGCGCAGATTGCCGAGACCGAGAAGCGACGCAGGACTCTGCGGGACTCGAGCCACGACAGGAACGCGGATGACTTCGGTGACCTCGTCGGAAGGCAGAGCGTAAAGCTGCGAATCCACTCGAAATGTGAGAAATCGGTTCGACGATACTTGCGCGGTTGCTTCCAAGTGGGCGGTCACGCCGTCTCTTGCTTGAGCTCATCGGCCAGTGCGGCAATTTCCTCGATGGCGGCGGCAAGATCTTCGGCGCCTCTCGACTGTTGGGTGGCCGCAGTTGAGGCTTCGCGCGACGCCGCGCTGGCTTCTTCGGCGGCGGTCGAAATTTGGCGCGCGGCAGTTGCGATCTGCGAGGTGGCGGAGAGGATACTGCCGGCGCCTTCCAGGATCGACCTGCTGGCCGTGCCGAGCGAGGCGACATCCTTTTCGATTTTCAGCAAACCGGCGGTGACCGCACGGCTGTTTTGCACTTCGATTTCCGCGGAAACGATGAATTGTTCCAGGTCAGCCTTGAGCACTGCGATCTGATCCAAAATGCCGCGCACGCTGTCTTTTGCGCGCTCGACATTTTCGGACGCTTCGCGCGACAAATTTCGAATATCGCTGGATACGACGGCAAAACCTTGGCCGGAGTCTCCGGCACGCGCGGCTTCCACCGAGCCGCTGACCGCGAGCATGCTGGTCTGCACCGCGACCAACGCAATCGCGTCGACTATCTTTTCTATTCGGCGCCCAACGCTCTCGAGACGCTTGATGGTCGCCACGCTCGCTTGCGTATCTTTTAGGGCACCGGTGATGCCCCCCACCAGGCGTTCGACCGCTTTGCGGCCTTCTTTCAGTGCGGCGTCAAGAGCCTGCACACGCTCATCGGCGGTTGAGCCGCTTTTCCTTGCGAGCTGCGCGCTCTTCTCGATCTGATTGAGAGCCGCGGATGTCTCTTGAGTCGCGGAGGATTGCAGCTGCGAAGCCTTGCTGATTTGCTCAATAGCGGCCATGACTTGCGATGCGGCGCCCGCCAGCTCTTGAATGGAAGCCGACAACTCTTCGGAGCTCTCCTTGATCTGAAATACCGCGCCGGCCTTGACCTTGCCGGCGCGAAGGTCTTCCGCCAACGTCGCTAATTTTTGCGCGCCAATTTGGCCCTGCTCGAGCGCCTTCGCTTGTTGCTCGACTGCGGCTTGTGCCTCGGCGGCACCTGAGGATTGTTCCTCGGCGGCGGTGGCCACTTGCTCGGCGCCTTTTTGCGCTTCGATGGCGGCGCGCTCGGCTTCCAGTGCGGCCATGAGAATGCTTCGGCTGCCTTCGGCGATTTGGGTCATATCCTCGCGCCGACCTTCCAGCGCCTGGCCGACACTGGCGGCGGCACCGGCTTCCATCTTGGCTGCTTCGGCCGACGCTTTGAGCGCCTCGCCGACTTCGATCACGTCTTTCTGGATTGCTTCGGTGAGCGATTGAACTTCGCGTGCACTTTTGTCGGACGTTTCCGCGAGGGTGCGAACCTCGTCGGCAACCACGGCGAAGCCGCGGCCATGGGCACCGGCGCGCGCGGCTTCGATTGCCGCATTGAGGGCGAGTAGATTCGTTTGGTCCGATATGCGGCTGACCGCGCGGGTGATCTCACCGATATCCTTGGCGCGGCGGTCGAGAACCTCGATGTGGGCGACCGATTCACTCTGGCGTTCCGCGCCGCGTTCAATGGCCCTGACCGACCCGAGTATTTGCGCAGAGGCTTCGGCCAGTGAAATGGCGACGGCCTCGGTACGGCGGCTGGAGGCATCGGCTTCGCCGCGCGCGGCCGTCAGGCTCGCGACGATGGCCTTGATGGCGGATGACTGCTCTTGAGCGGCGCCTGCGGCTTCCTCCGCACCGCCCGCAATCTGTTCCATCGAGCGCCCGAGTTGCTTGGTTGCCGCTGCGGCTTCCGCAAGGCCACTGGCAAGCTCTTCTGTCGCGGCGGCAATGCGTTCGGATGCGGTGGCATGGCGCGACCCGTGCGATGCGGGCTTGACTCCTTGCTTGGCGGCGGCGGGCGCTGCGGATTTGGCGACTGAGCTTAGGGCCGCGGGCTTTGTAGCGGCGGAAGACATATTCGATTTTTTGACTAGTGCCATGTGATCCTCGACTTTCGGCCGTGAGCTTTCAGCGGAGTCGGCAAAGTGGGGCATCCCCCGAAGCACGCGAATTAGAATTGGATTTGCGCGCAAAAACGCCAGACAGGACCTTGGATGCTAAGTTATTCGGCGAGTTTTAGCCAAGTTCGGGGAAATTCTCTGCCCCAGATTAAGTCGCATGCGGCGCTGTAATGTAAATAATAATGATTCGTGTTAGCATCAAAGTGAATTGTTCTGGGATGCCCTGTGGACGTGTAAGACGCCATGAGCTCGATATCGATCACATCGCTGTTGGGTCAAATGAGCACGCCGCGATTGGAAGCGCTGTTCGCTCAGGATCCGACGCGCGCGGCGGAATGGGTATTCGTCGCCGCGCTCGAAGGCCTGACGCAGGCACAGGTGTGCTACGGCAGGATGCTGCTCGAGGGAACCGGCGTTTCCAAAAATCCGGCGCAGGCGCTGAAATGGTTTCGGCGCGCGGCATCGGCGGGCGACGCCGATGGCATCAATATGGTGGGGCGCTGTCTCGATAGCGGCTGGGGCGCGCCGGAAGACCCGGCGAGTGCGGCGGAACATTTCCAGCGCGCGGCGGACTTAGGCCATGCGTGGGCGCAGTACAACGTGGGGCACATGTACTTGGACGGGCGCGGCGTGCGGCGCGATCGGACGCTGGCTTATCTTTACTATTTGAAGGCGGCGGAACAGCAGCATGAGCGCGCCATGAATTTGGTGGGGCGTTGTTGCGAGGAAGGTTGGGGCACGCCCCGCGATTTGGACGCAGCCGCGGATTGGTATCGACGCTCGGCGGAGGCAGGTTACTTTCGCGGCCAATACAACTGGGCCAGCATCTTATTGAAGGCGGGCCGCTTCGAGGAGGCGGCGCAGTGGTTCGAGCGTGCGGCGATCGGCGGTACGGCGGCGATGCGCCGGGCGGTCATGGAATTGATCGCGCGTGCGGGCACGCCGCGGCCCTTGCAGGCGCTGGCTGCGCAGCTGAAGGCGGGGCGCTTGGCGCCGGCGAGCGCATAGGCCGTAAGGTTAGCGGGCCAGCATGTTTGTGCGCATTGCGAAGGTGTTGAACGAGGAGCAACTCGCTACGGTGCGCGCCTCGCTCGGCAGTGAGAAGGCGCCATGGGTGGATGGGCGCGTCACCGCCGGACATCAGGGCGCGGCGGTGAAGAACAATCGTCAGCTCGATGAGGCCAGTCCGATGGCGCGCGAGCTGGGAAATTTTATTTTGAGCCAACTGGAGCGCAACGCGCTGTTCGTGAGCGCGGTGTTGCCCAACAAAGTGTATCCGCCGATGTTCAATTGCTACGGCGAGGGCATGCACTTTGGCACGCATGTCGACGGGACGGTGCGCATGATTCCCGGTAGTCCCCAAAAAATGCGCGCCGACCTGTCGGCGACCTTATTTCTCGCCGCTCCCGAGTCCTACGAGGGCGGCGAGCTCTTGGTGGAAAGCAACTACGGCACGCAGTGCGCCAAATTTGCGGCGGGCGATATGCTGGTGTATTCATCCACCTCGCGCCATCGTGTAAGTGCGGTCGCGCGCGGGGAACGGCTGGCGAGCGTGTTCTGGATACAGAGCCTGATCCGGGACGATGCGCGCCGCGCGCAATTATTTGAACTCGACGGCACCATTCAACGTCTCACCGAAACGGGTGCGGATGCGGACTGCCTGGTGCGCCTCACCGCGCACTATCACGGCTTGCTCAAGGCGTGGACTGAAATTTAAGGAGGGCAATCATGGTAAAGAAGAACACGATCTGTCTTTGGTACGACCGTGACGCGGAAGCGGCTGCGCGCTTTTATGCCAAGACCTTTCCGGACAGCAGCGTCGGCGCGGTGCATCGGGCGCCGTCCGATTTTCCCAGCGGCAAGAAGGGCGACGTTCTGACGGTCGACTTCACGGTGTGCGGTGTGCCGTGCCTCGGCCTCAACGGCGGCCCGATGTTCAAGCAAACCGAGGCGTTCTCCTTTCAGATCGCCACCGATGATCAGGCGGAAACCGACCGCTACTGGAATGCGATCGTCAGCAACGGCGGCGCGGAAAGCGAGTGCGGGTGGTGCAAGGACAAATGGGGCCTGTCCTGGCAGATCACGCCGCGCGCGCTGACCGAGGCGATGGCCAAGGGCGGCGATGTGGCGAAGCGTGCGTTCGACGCAATGATGCAGATGCAGAAGATCGACGTCGCCAAGATCGAGGCGGCGGTGCGCGGCGGGAGCAAGGTTGAGGCGACCCCGGCGCCGATTAAATTACCTAATCCGCCGGATGAAAGGCAGCGCGAGATTCCGAAGGTGGGCTCGCGGGACGCGCCGGGGGGCTGACCACTCGTCCAAAGCGAACAGGGGACGGGCGGGAGAGGGGAGACCTGCACTGTAGGACGGATTGCGCTAGGCTGTTGCATCAGCAATGGCTTTAAGCGAGAGTCGTCATGCAGAAGAACAATAAGAGACGTTGGACCGGCGCGATTTTGTTGACGTCCTTGGCGCTGTTGGCGGCGGCCGCCGGCGCCGAGCAAAAGACGGGACCGGCTCCGCAAGCGGCGACCGCCCCTGCAACGCCGGTTGCGGCAGGGCCTTCGACTCAACCGGCGGCGAGCACCTTGAGCGCCGCCGATGTTGAGGCGTGGCTGGACGGTTACTTTCCTTATGCGCTGCACACCGGGGACATCGCGGGTGCGGTGGTCGCCGTGGTCAAGAACGGCGAGGTGCTGTTCGAGCGCGGCTACGGCTATGCTGACTATGACAAGCGCAAGCCGGTTGATCCGAAGCTCACCCTGTTCCGTTGGGGCTCGGTCTCAAAACTATTCACCTGGACGGCGGTGATGCAGTTGGTCGAGCAGGGCAAGCTCGATCTCGACGCCGACGTCAATCAGTACCTCGACTTCAAAATCCCGCCGCGCGAAGGCAAGCCGGTCACGCTGCGCAACATCATGACCCACACGGGGGGCTTCGAGGAGCGGCTAAAGGGACTGATCGGGGTGGAGGAGAATGGCGTGGTGCCGCTCGATCAGTTTGTGAAGCAGTGGGTGCCGGCAAGAATATTTCCGCCGGGGGAGACGCCGGCGTACTCGAACACGGCGACGGCGATTGCCGGATACATCGTGCAACGCGTGTCGGGTGTGCCGTTCGATGACTATATTGAAAAGAATCTGTTCGAGCCGCTGCAAATGCAGAACTCGACCTTTCGACAGCCGCTGCCGGATCGGTTCAAGCCGAACATGTCCAATGGCTATCGGGTGGCGTCCATGCCGCCGCATGGTTTTGAGATCGTCGGACCCGCGCCTGCGGGGAGCTTGAGCGCCAGCGGCGACGACATGACCCACTTCATGATCGCGCACCTGCAGAAGGGGCGCTACGGTTCGAGCCAGATCCTCAAAGAAGAGACCGCGGAGAAGATGCATACCACGGCGCTGACCTTGCTGCCGCGGGTGAACCGCATGCTGCTCGGATTCTACGAGGATAACTATAACGGGCACCGCGTCATTGCCCATGGCGGCGACACGCAGTGGTTTCACAGCGACTTGCATCTGTTCATCGACGATGGTGTGGGGTTGCTGGTTTCCATGAACAGCGTGGGCAAAGAGGGGGCGGCGCAATCTGTCCGCTCGGAATTGTTCCATCAGTTTGCCGATCGTTATTTCCCGGCGCCGGCGCCGGATGGAAAAGTCGATGCGAAAACCGCGGCGGAGCATGCGCGCATGATCGCGGGCCGGTACAGCGTGTCGCGCCGCGCGGAGACCAACTTCGTGAGCCTGCTGTACTTGGCGCAGCAGACGAAGGTCGAGGACAACGGCGACGGCACCATATCGGTGTCGTCGGAGACGAGTCCCTCGGGGGTGCCGCTGAAGTGGGTCGAGATCGCGCCGTTTGTCTGGCGCGAGCAGCACGGCAAGGACCTTCTGTCGGCAAGAGTGGAGAATGGCCGCGTCGCCCGTTTCGCTTACGGCGAGTCGGCACCCTTCGAAGTGTTGCTGCGGACGCCCTGGGAAAAATCGGGCGGCTGGTGGACGCCGGCCATGGTGGTCAGCGTGGTACTGCTGCTGCTGACGGTTCTGGCGTGGCCCGTGAGTGCGTTGACGCGCCGGCACTATGGCGTCGCCTACGCTTTGAGCGGACGGGACGCGCGGGTGCATCGCTGGGTGAGGATTGCGGCTCTGGCCTCGGCGTTGGTTCTTGTCTGCTGGGTGATGCTGGTGGTTAAGATGCTGTCGAACCTGGACTTCATCCCGCGGGCCAACGGCTGGATCGCGCTGCTGCGGATTCTGTCGCCGTTCGCGTTCATCGGAGGCGCGGTGATCGGTCTGTGGAACGCGTGGGTGGTGGTTCAGTCACGCCGCCGGTTCTGGGCAAAGCTGTGGGCGGTGCTGCTGGCTGCGGCGCTATTGATTCTGCTGTGGGGGTCGTTGGCCTTTCACTTGCTGTCGCTGCCGACAGGGTTTTAGAGCTTAGGGCGCAACGGGTAGCGTGCCGGTCACGAGAACCGTGGGTGAGGGCATGCTCTTTATGCCTCTGCGCAGATTCTCGCAAGAATCGGATGCAACGCTTCCAGCAGTCCGCGCGAGTCACCGGGTAGCCCGGTATGCGCCCACGTGGCTTCGTATTCGGCGATTTCGAGTCCGACCACGTCGTTGCGGGCGAGAATTTCCGCGGCCCCGCGCAGATCGGCAAGCGAGAGGCCGCCGGGGACCGGGACTTCGACCGGCACCAGGCCGGGTTCGAGCGCATCGCAATCCAGGTGGATATATACGGGGCCGTCGCCGATCGCGGCGCTGAGTTGCGCGGCGAGATCGGGTCCGGGAGCAATGCAGCGAATCACGCCGGCGGCGATCAGGCCGCGCTCGCTGGGATCCAAGTCGCGGGCGCCGACCAAGATCACGTTGGCGAGATCAAGATCATCGCCCCAACCCGTCGGCCAACGCCCGGAAGCGCCGCTCAGCACCATACCGCCCAAGTATCCTGTGGCGGTTGTCGATGGGAGGTTGCTGTCGCCGTGCGCATCGAACCAGACGACACATGCGTCCGGATGATGGCGAGCGACGATGGGCAGCGTGGCGATCGAGGCCGCGCAGCGGCCCAGCGCCATGAGAGATGCGCGCCCAGCGGTCATCACTTGGTCGATCCGCTGCTGGATCTCGCGCAGCTCGTGCGCGGCGGCGTCAAGCTCGGCTTGCCACCCCGCGGCCAAGGGCGGCTTGGCTGAGCTCAGTGTCGTCGGGGAAATTTCCAGCCGCTGCGCGAGCGCGTTGCCTATCGCGACGGCGCCGTGCATGCCGCGCGGATTCCGATCTCCCACGCGGCCGGCGAAGATGGTCAGCGCTGCAGCGGCGCGTTTCATCATGTGTGGGTGCTCGCGAAGAAGGTTTGGCAGAAATCACCGATACCCGATAGGCTCTGCGGCCCGAGACGGAAATTCGAGCGAGAGGACGATCGGTGGACGAACGCGTTTTGAAGTGGCGAGAGGATACACCGGGCGTCCCGGGACGAGTGCACCTGAACAATGCCGGCGCAGGTCTCATGCCGAGCTGCGTCATGAACGCGATTACGGATCATCTGCAACGCGAACTCCTTCATGGCGGCTATGAGGCGGAGCAAGAGGCCGCCGAATCGATCCGCGACGCCTATGCCGCCGTCGGCAATCTCATCGGCGCGGCGCCGGCCAACGTGGCCATCGTCGAGAATGCCACCGTCGCCTTCTTTCAGGCGCTTTCGAGCTTCGATTTTCAGCGCGGCGATGTCATCGTCACGACACGAAATGATTATATCTCGAATCAGCTGGCCTACCTGTCGCTCGCACGCCGCCGTGGCGTGGTGGTGCAGCGCGCCGAGGATTTATCCGCGGGCGGCGTCGACCCGGACTCGGTGCGGGAACTGCTGCGCAATCCGAAGGTGCGTCTGCTGGCCGCCACCTGGGTTCCCACCAATTCCGGCCTGATTCAACCGGTCGAAGCACTCGGCGAAATCGCCGCCGCGGCGCGCGTTCCGTACTTGATCGACGCCTGCCAGACGGCGGGGCACTTGCCGATCGACGTCGCCAAGCTGCGCTGCGACTTTCTGGCCGCCACGGCACGAAAATTTCTGCGCGGACCGAGGGGCATCGGTTTTCTCTACGCCGCCGATCGCGTCTTGGAACGCGGCCAGTATCCCCTATACGTCGACATGCGCGGTGCGACCTGGCAATCGCCGGACAGCTTCGAGCTCGCGGCGGACGCGCGTCGATTCGAAAACTGGGAGTTCTCTTATGCGCTGGTCCTCGGGCTCGGCGAGGCGGCGCGCTATGCCGCGCAGGTCGGGGTGGCGCGCGGCGGCGGACGCGCGCGGGAACTCGCCGCCATTGTGCGGGCGAAGCTGCGGGAGGTTGCGGGCTGTCGCGTGCTCGACAAAGGCGCGGAGTTGGGCGCGATCGTGACGGTGGAGGTTCGCGGTTGGAACGCTTCCGACCTCGTGAAGGAGCTGCGCGCGGGCGGCATCAATACCTCGGCGGCGGTGCGCGACGATGCGGTGATCGACATGGACCAGAAGCGCGCCGTCTCGGCACTGCGGATTTCGCCGCACTACTACAATACGGAAGCGGAAATCGATCGGGTGTGCGAGGCGGTGCAGGATCTGCAGCGGACGTCCACGGTGCCGGGGGAGTGATGCATGGGTGAACAGGAGGCGAAGGATCTGCGTTCGCCGCAGCGCTCGAAGCGGCTGCGCGTCACGCGATCGCGCATCTTGATGGCCTGCCGGATCGCGCCGTGCAGCCGCCCGGCACGATGGAGTCGCTGCGTGGTCGATTGAGCAAGCCTCTGGCCAAGCGCGGGCTGCCGGCGGAGCAGGTTCTTTCGGAATTGGCGCGCGATTGCGCCGACGGATTGATGGGCAGCCCGAGCAGCCGGTTTTTTGCATGGGTCATCGGCGGTTCCCTGCCGGCGGCTCTGGGCGCGGATTGGCTCACTTCTGCGTGGGACCAGAACGCGCATTGCTATTCCACCGCGCCGGCCGCGGCGATCGCCGAGGAAGTCGTCGGCTCATGGCTGAAGGATCTCCTGGGCCTTCCCGAGGAGGCATCGTTCGCGCTGGTGACGGGATGCCAGATGGCGCACGTCACCTGCTTGAGCGCCGCGAGGCATGCCTTGTTGGCCCGACGCGGTTGGGATGTGGAAGAGAAGGGGCTTTCGGGCGCCGCGCAAATCACCGTTCTGGCGAGCGGTCAATTGCACGGCTCGATCGAACGGGCGGTACGATTGATTGGGTTGGGAAGGTCGAATCTGATCGCCTTGCCGACCGATGCGAACGGCCGCTTATCGCCTGAGACATTGGCTCAGGCGCTCGATGCGCACGCCGCTTCGCCCACCATCGTCACGCTGTGCGCGGGCGACCTTAACATCGGCGCATTCGACGACTTCGAGGCGCTGATACCGCTGGCTCATGCCCGCGGCGCGTGGGTTCACATCGATGGTGCATTCGGACTCTGGGCTGCGGCGAGCTCGCGCCATCGGCACTTGCTGGCGGGTGCAGAGCGGGCCGACTCTTGGGCAACCGACGGACACAAGTGGCTGAATGTGCCGTACGACAGCGGCTATGCATTCGTCGCCGACAAGCTGGCGCATGCCTCTGCGATGTCTTATCGCGCGTCGTACATTTCGTACGCAGCTGAGGCGCGCGATGAAGCGGACTGGAACCCGGAATGGTCGCGCCGCGCTCGCGGATTCGCGACCTATGCGGCAATCCGTGAATTGGGCCGGGAGGGAGTTAGCGAGATGATCGAGCGCTGCTGCGACTGCGCCAAAGCCATCGTGTCAAGAATAGGCGCTCTCAATGGTTCGCAAATGCTTTGGCTGCCGCAATTGAATCAAGGTCTGGTGCGCTTCCTGGACGAGCGCGCGGGCGCGACCGCTGAAGATCACGATCGGCGCACTGATGCAGTGATTGCCGAGATCAACGCTGCCGGCGAGGCGTTTTTCAGCGGCACGACTTGGCGCGGGCAGCGGGCGATGCGGGTCAGCATATGCAACTGGGCGACGGATCACGGGGATGTGGAGCGTACCGTGCAAAGCGTTGCTATGATCTTGAGGCCAGGGGTCATGGCGGGCACCGCAGCGAGGCATTCCGACCGTGCTTAATCCCACATCGCCGATTTGTATTGACGCCGCATTCCGCGCGCCGGCTCGTTACATTGGAATACTCCTGCTGCTGGTGGGTGTTCCCGCGTGGGGCCAGGGTACGGATCACGTTCTCGACAGTGCAGCCCGTGAGCGAGTCATACAAGGAGCGATTGCCGACCTGGACGAGTTTTACGTCTTTCCGGACGTAGCGAAGCGAATGGCTGTCGCGTTGCGCGCGCATCAGAAACAGGGTGACTACAATTCCATCACGGATGGCGACCGTTTCGCCAGGCAACTGACGCTGGATCTGCGAGCGATCAGTCATGACAAGCATTTAGGCGTCAACTTTTCCCCGACACCGCTGCCCGCGGACCTGTCCAAGCCGGATCCCGAGGCCGTGGCGCGCATGCGCAAGGGCATGGAACAGGCAAACTGCTTTTTCGAAAAGGTTGAGATTCTGCCGCACAACATTGGCTATCTGAAATTAAATGCGTTTGCAGATCCGGAAAACTGCGGGGTCACCGCCGCGGCCGCGATGAATTTTCTCGGCAATGTGGATGCGCTCATCGTGGATCTTCGCGACAATCACGGCGGCCGTCCGGAAATGGTTGCCTTTCTCTCCACGTACCTATTCGCCAAACCTACCCATTTGAACGATCTGTGGACGCGAAAGGGCGATATGACCCAACAATATTGGACACTGCCCTATGTGCCGGGCAAGCGGTTGGTCGAGCAACCGGTGTTTGTCCTGACCTCCAGCGGTACTTTTTCCGGCGGCGAAGAATTTACCTATGACCTCAAGAATCTAAAACGCGCCACGATCGTCGGCGAGACGACAGGCGGAGGCGCACATCCGGTTTCGGGTCATAGCGTGGAGGGTCATTTCGCGGTTCTGGTCCCTTTCGCGCGGGCAATCAATCCAATCTCAAAGACTGATTGGGAAGGTGTCGGAGTTGAGCCCGACGTCAAGGTCGCCGCATCCGATGCCCTTTCCACTGCGCAGAAGCTTGCGGTAGAGAAGTTGCCGGACAAATAGCTCGCCTTGACAGCGCAACGCAAGCCCTGGCAGCTTGTTTGATTCAGCAAAGGAGGTAGTTATGCGCGACTTCCGCGATGCCAAGGCCATGGCGCAAACGATGCGAACCACCCTCTCCGCCATGGGGTTCAAAATTACCGTGGGTCAAAGCCTCGAATTGATCGCCAAGGCGTTCGGCGTGGTCGATTGGAATACCCTCTCCGCCGCGATTCGCCCGGAAACAGCCGCTGCGCACGAGCGATTGTTTTGCTCGTTCTGCGGTAAGTCGCCGAACGAAGTGAGGAGCTTCTGTGAAGGGAGTTGCTCGCGCCAGCGGCACGCCTCTCAGAGTTGCGTTTTTATCTGCGATGAATGCGTCGCGCTTTGCGCGCAGGTCAATGCGGATACGATCGGCAGCACCGAATCCGCGAGATCACCATAGCGGGGCTATTGTGCACCTGAGACTCCGGTGGTGTTGAGTTTTCTCAGGCGACCGATGGCGATTAGCAACACTGCGAGCACCCCGGCGAACACCAGAACCTCGACGCAAGCGGCCGCGTCAACGCCGGTCTCGGAAATCGGCCGCTGTGGGAAAGTGCCGGCGATCTGCGTCCACCAATAGGCAAATAGCCCGATGTCCATGAACCAATGGCCGAGAATGCCGAAGGTGAGCGTGCCGGAAGCGTGAGCAAGCACGCCCAGCAATACGCCGGCGCCGAACACGATGGGCACCATGCCGACCAGTGCCCAGTCCTTTGTGAGGTGGAGCAACATGAAGGCAAGAGACGAGATGAAGATCGCGACGATTGGGCCGGCGCTTTTTTCGATCGGCCGTTGCATGTAGCCGCGAAAGCCGGTTTCTTCGCATACACCGGCGGAGAGCGCCGAAACGATGCATGCCAGCCATTGCATCTGATGCGATGGAATGAAGGAAAAATCGTAGCCCCGATGGAACGCCGCAGCAGGGAAGGGGACGATGCGAAACAGCAGCACGAGTGACGCATGAATGGTGGCGGCAAAGGTCACGGCCGCGATCAGCCCCCAGGTCCACTGCGCCGCCGAGAGAGACCGAACGCGGAAATTATCGGCCCGAACGGCCTTGAGCGAGCGCGGCGGTCCTCCGCCTGCGACCCACCAGATGTATGCCCCCAGAAAAACCACTTCGGCAACCGCCGCGACGGGCATACCGAGATTCAACAGAAGGAGCGGCCAAACATTGGCGGCAATCATGCCGACCAGCAGACCTACGATCAGCGCGCGAACGATGATCAGCGCGCGATGCCAAGCGGGTTGGTGCGGCGCGTTCACTGGCGGTAATCCGGCGAGGGTGCGTTGCGGGTCTGCATCGGTATTCTTCTTGTAGCTGCCCTGCATGGCATTGTACGCGAAGAATCCAGGCGGCCCCGGGCGTTTGCGACCGCTGAGTGGCTAAGAAACCAGGACGATTTTGCCGTGCGCGCCCGGTTCCATGACCTTACGGTGGGCGTCGGGGGCTGAGGCCAGCGGAATCTCCGCGGCGATCACCGGACGCAGCGTTCCGGCATTCAGTCCTGCCTGGATTGCCGCGTGGATTTCCGCGGCTTCGTCATCCGGCACTCCCCATAGGTAAACGCCGAGAACGCTTGCCTCGCGCAACATAATCTCGCGCGGAGTAATTTCAACACTGCCGCGGCTGCCGATCACCACGACTCGGCCGCGATTGGCCAACATCTTCAGATCATGGCTGAGATTGACGTTGGCCAGCATCTCGAGGATCACATCGACGCCGGATCCATGCGTGAGGTCGAGAATTTGCTTCTGATAGTCCGCAGACTTGTGGTTGACCGCAGCTTGTGCCCCCTCGCGTGTCACCGCCTGCAGGCCCGCATCGCTTCCCGCCGTGCCGATAACCCTCATGCCGGCGGCGCTTGCAAACTGAATTGCGGCGAGTCCGACGCCGCCGCTGGCACCGTGGACCAAAATGGTCTCGCCGGGCTTGGCTCGGGACAGCTGAAACAACGCTCGATAGGCAGTCGCGTAGGGAACATACACTGACGCGCCCTGTGCGTAGGTTACGCCCGCGGGAAGCCGATGAACCTGGGCGCGATTGCACAACGTCAATTCCGCGTACGCTCCCGTGATCGTGCCGGTGGTATAGACCCGGTCTCCCGGCTTGAGATCGACGCCGCCGCCCACCGCCTCCACGATGCCGGCGGCGTCCGATCCGGGAATGTATGGGAGAGTGGGATTCTTCGCGCCGTATGTTCCAGCCCGCATGTAAGTGTCATAAGGGTTCACCCCCGCAGCCTTGACCCTGATCAAGACCTCGCCGGCTTCGGGGCGGCGGGGGTCGGCTAGATCTTGAAGCTTCAAGACGTCCGGGCCGCCAAAAGTGCTCACGCTGATGGCCTTCATGGGCAGTGCATCCTCAAGGGTTGATTGCGCAGCTTCGAGAGTTCACGGGACCTGAGCGGTCAATTCTATTTCGACGCACGACCCAAAGGGAATCTGGGCGACACCATAGGCGCAGCGAACATGGGCGCCCTTCCCGCCGAATGCCTCATTGAACAGCTCCGACGCGCCATTGGCCACCAGATGCTGCTCCGTGAACGCGGGTGTGCTATTCACGAAGACGGTTAGTTTCACTATTCGTTCGATGTTATTCAGGTCGCCTACCGCGGCATGCAGCGTCCCCATCAGATCGATGGCCACGGAACGGGCGGCCAATTTGCCCTGCGCCACTGACAGGTCCGGACCGAACTGGCCGACCCATGGCTTGCCGTCCTTCATCGCGATGTGCCCGGACAGGAACAGCAGCTGGCCGCTGCGCACAAAGGGCACAAATGCCGCGAGCGGCGGCGCCATCTGCGGCAGCGTGATACCGAGAGCCTCGAGCTTTTTGTATACGGACATGCGTGAATTTCCAGTTTGACAGTTAGCGAAGTGACTAATTATAATTGCGTGTCGAGGCGATTGTAAAGCGCGCGGCCTCGTTGCTCCGGGAGAACGCGAATCGTATCTAAAAAATCCGCTCACACCATCCGGGCTCTGGCAAACGAGCGCAGGCTGCAGATTCTGGAATGGCTCAAGAATCCGACGCAACATTTTCCTCCCCAGGTGGACGGCGATTTGGTCGACGACGGCGTTTGCCTGGGCCTGATTGCACGCAAGCTCCGCGTCAGCGAGCCGACCACAAGCGAGCACATGAAGATTTTGTGTCAGGCGGGACTGACGCGTTCGAAACGGATCAAGAAATGGATTTTCTACAAGCGGGATGAGACCAGCATTGGCCGGATCAAGAGAGATATTCTCGGCAAGGTGTAGATTCAGGCATTTTTAGGCCGCAAAATTGCGAGAAAGCTAGCGCTTGCCCTCCGGGGCTGTTAACTTCGTCACAACAAAAATAGGCCCCCCGGGCTCATATCGCAGACATATGGCGTCCCAATCCGTAGTCTTTGAGCTTGCGTAGCAGGAGAGTCGCTTGAAGGACCCTACAGGGCCGAACAGAGTGCGAGCCGCTTTGGCGGGTGCCGCTTCTGTGCCGAGCCCTGAATCCGACGGCGCCGGCAGCCAGCGCAGTTCCTGGGAACAGATCTTGCGCGAGCATCCTGAATTGGAGTCGGCGCACCAGGAAGCCTGCAGCGTTTTGCAACAGCAATTTCCCCGGTTGACCTTGCGCCAGTTGCGTTTGGCGTATCCACAGGTTCAATTCCGATGGCCCGCAGATCGGGCCGCTCGCGAGGCGCTGGAGGAACGGCGCTGGGGCCGTGAAGTTCTGCGTCGCGGCCTGTTCGAATTGGCGTATCTCGGCGCAAATCTGGCGATCGCAATTCTGGGCATCACGTGGCTGATTCGGCTCGTGTCGCGTGCACCGGCATCCAGGACCGGGATGTTCTTGGCCGCCGCGGCCGTGCTGAGCCTTGCCGCGTACCATTGCGCCAGGTGGAAGGCGAGCGCGCTCATGTCGCGGCAAGTGGAAAACCTTGCTGCATGGCTCATCGCCACACTGGGCATGGCGCTGGTCTGGGGCGGGATATGTCTTGCCTTTACTTACGGAGCGCTGCGCTGGTTCAGCGTGCCGGGGGTTTACGGCTGGAGCATCGGTGGGATTGCGGGGCTTTTTGGCTTCGCATACATCGTGAAGGGCGAGTGGGGCGATTTAGGCGATTGTCTGGCGCTGCCCGGCGTGATGGAAGCTGAGCCCACGAGCAGCCTGCGAACTTGAGGGGCGCTACAACTTAAAGTAGTCCCGCGTGTTTCACCAACGCCGTCAAGCTTTCGGTGTTCACGGGCTTGAGCAGGGTCTCATGCACGTTGAGTTCTTCGCCATCGAGTGGAATCTTTTCGATCGGATAAGAAGTGAGTATCGCGACGGTGATGGCCGTCGTCGCGGAATCTTGCCGCAACCTTTGCAAGAACTCGATTCCTCCGACTCGCGGCATTTTAAGGTCGAGCAGTATTAATCTGGGGAGCGCCTGGTCCCGCTCGGCAAACCTCGCCTTGCGAAATATGAAGTCGAGGGCTTCAACACCATCCGCGAGCCGCAGAATCCTTTGGGTTACGCCGATTCCGCGCAACGCGCGTACCGTCAATTCGGCGTCCGAAAGATTGTCTTCAACCAGCAGGATTGAGACGTTGTCCCATTCTTTCACGTTCTATATCTCGGCAATGTGCAATTGAGCAAGGCATCCGGGCCCATCGGCGCATGAAATTACGCTGTTTCGGGGGCGAGCGCTATCCGGGCAAACACCGAATCGAGGAACCGGTGCTAAGAAGCGTTTCGACCTGACGGCGAAGGCACAACGGCCGGCAGGCTAGTTCCCTTGATAGGGTCCGCCAGGTTCGCCCCAACCCCATTTGGGCATGGCGGCGTGCACATCCGGTACGGTGTCTAGCTGCGAGTTAATGACAGCTAGGCGCGTACCCCACTCGATATAGGCCACGAACGCGGATCTGAATTCCGGGTCGCCCGGCAGAGCCACTTCATCGGCGCACTCCAGCAACAAGCCCATCCAGCGAGAGCGCTGCGCTTCGGTGAGATGCTTATCGAGATGCTTCTTTATCATGGCGTGATGGCCGCCACGCTCTTGACTGTATAGCGGCGGTCCGCCCAAGACTTCCGCGATGAAGTGCGCCACGATGCGCGGATGCGCAGGATCCATCTGCGCAAATAGCGGCGCGAGCAACTCATCCTGGGCGACTCGTTGGTAGAAGACCTGGCTCAGACGCTCAAGCGCCGGCAGTCCGCCGGCCCATTCGTAGACGCTGGGAATGGCTTTCTCGTTCATTTCACCTGACCTGAAAACGCGGCCGATTTTAACCCTGCGACCGGCGTCGCCAGGAGACCACAGCGTACCCGAATAACGGAGCCACGCCGGCCTTAAATGAAATCCTAGCTCTCAGTTCGACCGCGACGCAATGGCTCCTCAATTCTCACGCCAACTGGATGTTGATCAAAGCGGCTGAGTTTTCTTAAGTTCAGCGCTGAATCAATTCCTTTTGCGAGGCAATGCTGATGCGCCTGCTTGATATGGTGGTGCAGTCCCGCGATCCTTTCATCGTCCTGCCGCCCACGAGAGACGCGCGTCAACTGATCGTGAGCAGCCCGGGCGATTTCGCGCAAAGCCTCGTGCAGTGCCCGCAGCGCTATGTGCTGGCGGACGACCTAACGCGTGCCTGCGCCGAGTTGGCTTTTGCCGACGGCGATCGCCTGGTGGGGTGCTTGGACTTGATCAGAATTCCCGCGCCGAGCCTTTGGATCGAATGGAGTGATTCCGTTCATCAGGAAGTAATCGCGCGTTGCGGCGTCGTGGCCCAGGAAGATCCAGCGGCGTTTGGGCGCCGCGTGGGCCTGCTTCTTCAAGCGACGCCTTGCGGCCGGGCAGCGGTGGCGAGAACGTTTTGGAGCGCCTGGAATGCGGGGGAAAACTGCGCCCAGATGTCGCCTCTCGAGATACACATTCACCTGGATGAGGAATTTGAACCCACGGGAGAGGGCGTCGGGATATTTTCGGGCGGCTACGCACGCCTGATGGATGCTCATCATCCCAGTGTGGGCGATCTGCTCGACCGGGTGCGCTTTCGTTTCGATCACAAATGGTCGCGCTACTACGAAGCGGCAGCGTCCGACGCCGCCACGCGCAGCGCGGTCATGCGCAACTCGCTCGCGGCCGTCGCTCATGATGTCCCGTTGCTGCTCGCCTTTTTTCTCTTGCTCAATGCGAAGGGCGCGACGCGGCCGTTACCCGTATCGCGCAGTATCTTGAACCGAAAGCGCCTGGCGCGAGATCGAGCTCCCCTGCTCGATCATATCGAGGTGCACGCTTCATTACCGCCGGACGCGCCTGGCTTCAACAATGCGGATGCCGACAACGCGGGAACGCGGCGGCCGCCGCGGCTGCATCACGTGCGGGGTCATCTCGTGCGCCGCGAGGATCGGGTATTTTGGAGAACCCCGCACCTTCGCGGAAACGCACTGCAGGGGGTCGTGCGCTCCCGCACCGTGTGTCTGTCCTTTGCACGCGCCGGTGGCCTCCACGCCTAGTCGATGTCGAAATCGGACTCGGCCCTTCGTCGTAATGATAGAAGACGGCCATCGCCGCTATGGCATTTCGATTACATCTACTTATTAAGGACAGTCATATGACCCACGCAATGCGTCAGCTTTGCGGCGCCGACGCCTTCGCTAATTTTCGGCGCGATGAGTTCGGGCTCGATGCGGGAAAATCCTACGGCTTCAGCATGGACGTGACATTGCGCATCCAAGTCGAAGCGCTCAAGAACGACTGAATGCTCTGCACAAGGCTTATTGAACGCTATGCATTCAAAGGTGTCGCAAAGGCATGAGCAAGCACCGACCGAGCCGCATTCTCCTTCAGACGACCATTTCAACGGTTGAGGACGACTGGAACATCGCGCGATTCAGCTTGCTGACGGATTTTTTGCGGGTGCAACGCGACCCGAGCGGATTGCCGCTCTTCGAAGTGACCGCGCGGGATCGCGACCCAGCCGGAGCCCCCGATCGGGTGCTGTCGACGCTGGATGAGAGCGACTTCGACCAGCTTTGGCTTTTTGCGGTCGATACCGGAGACGGTCTTACCGCGGATGACTGTGCAGCGATTGGCCGATTCCGCCGGCGGGGCGGGGGACTATTCGTCACACGCGATCACATGGACCTGGGGTGTTCGATTTGCTCCTTGGGCGATATCGGCGCGGCGCACTATTTTCACACCAAGAATCCCGATCCTGACCCCAGCAGGCATCGGATCGATGATCCATTTTCCAGTCGCATTCTATGGCCGAACTACCATTCGGGCGCCAATGGCGATTATCAAACCATTGAAGCGGTCGAGCCGATTCATCCGGCGCTGGCGGATCCGACCTCTCCCTCCGGCAGCATCCGCCGCTTGCCCGCGCATCCGCATGAGGGTGCCGTCGGTGCTCCGCCCAATGATCCTTCAGCGCGGGTGATTGCGTTCGGCCATAGCCGAGTCACCGGTGCACGCTTCAACATTGCGGTCGCTTTTTCATCTTCCGAGCGCGGCGGCCCTGGGCTGGCGCAAAGTACGTTCCATCACTTCGCCGATTACAACTGGGATACCCGATTGGGATGTCCCAGTTTTGTCGATGAGCCGCCGGGCGATGCGATGGCGAGCAATCCAGCTGCGCTCGCCGATACCCAGCGCTATGTACGCAATGCCGCGTTGTGGCTTAGCATGCGGGGCAATGGCTGACGGTCTATCACCCGAAAATATTCAGCGTATCGCCACGCCCGCGCGCCAGGCCGTGGCTACAGGCGATATTCCTGGAGTGGTTTGCTTGGTTTGGCGGCGTGGCGATTTGCTGCAACTGGAAGCTGCCGGTCTACGCGATATCGATGCAAGATTGCCGGTTGAGCGCGACACGATCTTTCGCATTGCCTCGATGAGCAAGCCGGTCACCTCGGTGGTGGCGATGATGTTGATCGAGCGGGGGGTCATGCGGCTCGATGATCCGATCGCGAAGTGGGCGCCGGAATTTGGTCAGATGCGCGTGCTGCGCCGGCCCGGCGGCCCTCTCGATGATACCTATCCAGCGCCGCGACCCATCACCATTGAGCACCTGATGACTCACCGCTCAGGTCTCTCGTACGGATTCACGGCGAAAGGACCTCTGGCTCTCGCGCTCGAAGAAAGGTTCGGGCTCAAATTGGAAAGCTGGCGTTCATCCGATGACTGGATGAGCGCGCTGGCGTCGCTGCCATTGAGCTATGCGCCCGGTGAGCGGTTCAACTACAGTCACTCGACGGATGTTCTCGGGTTCATTATCGGCCGCGCGGTGGGCTCCACCTTGCAGGGTGCGATGCGGGAACTATTGTTCGCTCCTCTCGGCATGACCGACACCGACTTTTGGATTCCGCCGCAGAAGCGCGACCGGGCCGCCGTTCTCTATAGGTCGACCGCACCGGGCGTTTTCACGCCCATGTCGCTGTCCGGTTTCCTAGACCCGTCGCCCCCGGTCATCAGTGCCGGTGGACAAGGGTTGGTGTCTACCGCCGACGACTACCTGGCCTTTGCGCGGCTGCTCCTTCAGGGCGGGGAGTTCAATGGCAAGCGGCTCCTCTCTCCTGAGTCCGTGCGTTTAATGACGACGAATCGTCTCACTGCGGCTGAGCGGCACGTAAACCAGTTCGGCATTCCCTTCTTCATGGCACAGGGCTTCGGACTCGGAGTTTCGGTTGTCATGGACCCTCGGAAGAACGCCTGGATGGGCGCAGGAGGGCGCGGCGCATTCGGCTGGCCCGGACTTTTTGGAGGTTGGTGGCAGGTCGACCCAGAGCGCCAGACGGTGATGATCTGGCTGCAGCAAACGATGCCGCCCCAAGTGCCGCCCGGCAGTGGCGGTGCGATGCGCGACTCCCCCATGGCCGCAATGCTCACCCGATGGCTTTTCGCCCGCCCTAAGGTGCTGTCGTTCATGAGCAAGATGGCGCAGCGGTCCGGCAAGGCTCCGCGGATGCCGGGAATTGCGGCCACGCAGATGTTCCAAAAACAGGCCTACACAGCGCTTACGCCGTAATTCAGTCAGAACTATCGGTATCGCGCGGAGCGTCCGTTTCCAGGACCTCCCGCACCCGAGTGGCGAGTTCGGCGATCGTGAATGGCTTGGTGATCAGTTGCACACCTGGATCAAGGCGTCCATGGTGAACGATGGCATTCCTGGCGTAGCCGGTTGTGAAAAGCACTTTAAGATCCGGCCACCGGCCCCGAGCTTGGGCCGCGAGCTGTGCGCCCGTCATTCCGCCGGGTAACACGACGTCGGTGAACAGCAAATCCACGTGAGGAGTGGTTTCTAGCAATTCTAGAGAAGAGGGACCATCGGCGGCTTCGATGACCCGATATCCGAGTTCCTGCAGCGCCTCGACGGAGTAGGTTCTAACGTCGGGGTCGTCCTCGGTGACCAAGATCGTCTCAGCAAGCGAGCCTTCGGGAGTTATCTGCGGATCTGGCGTATGGCCCGGCATCTCTTTCCGAAGCAGTCGCGGCAAATAGATCTTTATCGTCGTCCCCTGTCCGACTTCCGAATAAATTCTCACGTGTCCGCCCGACTGTTTGACGAAGCCGTATACCTGACTCAGGCCCAAACCAGTTCCTTGACCAACCGGCTTGGTCGTGAAAAATGGTTCGAAGGCCTGTGAAACGGTCGCCTCATTCATGCCCGAGCCCGTATCGGATACGGCAATGGAAACGTACTGTCCTGGAATCACTTCTGTTTGCGTCGCCGCGTAGGCTCTATCTAAATCCACATTGGCTGTTTCGATCGTCAACCGGCCCCCTTGGGGCATCGCGTCGCGTGCGTTAAGCGCCAGATTCAGAAGTGCGGACTCCAGCTCATTCGCATCCGCTTCCGCGGACCATAACCGGCCGGCGCGCACGGTCTCAAGCTCAATGGTTTCACCCAAGGTTCGATGCAGGAGATCCGACATCCCCGACACCAACGTATTTACATCGATGGGCTTCGGATCCAGTGGTTGACGGCGCGAGAAAGCGAGCAATCGTTGCGTGAGCGCCGCTGCTCGTTTAGCGCCGGCCATGGCATTTTGTGCCGCGCGATTCAGGCGGGGCGAATTCGCGGGAAGGCCACGGGATATGATGTCGAGATTGCCGCTGATGACCTGCAAAATGTTGTTGAAGTCGTGAGCGACGCCGCCTGTGAGTTGCCCCACCGCCTCCATCTTCTGAGACTGTCTGAGGGCTTCCTCTTTCTTGCGCAGCTGCTCGGTGCGTTCGGTCACCTGCTGTTCCAGCGTGGCATTTAAACTTCGAAGCTCCTGCGTGAGCAAGGTGTTATCGATGGCGACCGAAGCTTCTGCAGCAAGTCCGACCAACCACTGCTCCGATCGGTCAGTAAAGACATCGCGCTCAGAGTGGCCGAAAAAGAGGCCGCCGATTACCGCGCCGGCCCGCGAAACGACCGGCACAGCGAGATAGCTCTTTACGGGCAGATGCCCTTTTGGCATGCCCCGATACGGCTCGTTATGGCCGTAGCGGGGATCCTGCGTAATGTCGCCCGACCTGACGATCGCGGCTCCAGAAAAAGTCGGGCCAAATACTTCCGTGTTGCGGGGCATGGGAAATTTCGAGAAGGCTTCGGCAGGTGCGCCGGACAGCGTATAAAGTAGATAGCTTTCGCCTTTGTCGTTAGTCACATTATAAAAAAAGGCGCCGAACTCCGCGCCAGACAATTCAACGCCCGTATCGGTCACAATTTGCACGACACGTTGGCGATCATTTTCCAGCGAGAGCGCGGATACCGCGCGATTCAATATCTCAATAGCCCGGAATTCGTCGCGAATGGTTTGTTCGGTCTGCCGTTGCGCGGTTCGATCGCGTAGAATTTTTGTAAAGCCAAGCACATTCTTATTGCCATCGCGGATCGGAGTGAGTTCGCCCACGGCCCAAAAGCGGGTACCGTCCTTTCGCAAGCGCCAGCCTTCTTCGCCTCCGCCACGGCCGGTCTGCAACGCGTCCCGCATCTCACCGCCGAGCTGCTGTTGCGCCCGCTGCTCCTCTGTGAAAATGCGCTCGAGCGTGGCACCTAACACTTCTTCTTCTGCCCATCCCAAAATCAATTCAGCGCCGCGATTCCAGCTCGTCACGAAGCCCTCCGTGTCCGTGCTGATGATCGCGGTATCGATCGCGCTGTTGACGATTTGCCGCCACTGAGATGCAAGAATCGATTCAGGTCGCGGGCGCTTGGGTGGCTCATTCATAGTTGTGAATGAAAGGATATTCGATCACGCGCAACGCCGCATCACTCGATTCATGCAAGCGAAATCCTACGCCGCGTTACCGGGAAATCCGACACTGCGCGACCCTTCCTTATGGTAGCGAGCTTGCTCGTACCGGCACATTTGGGTCGGCGTCGTCTGCGCCTTGAGCTGGGATGCTCGCAAGCACCAGCACCAGGCCGGCCAAAAGAGAAGGCGACTTAGCGCCACGTCAAGGCATTTGCACGGATGGCGTGCAGGATTTTGTCCAAGGGAAGTTCGTCCGTTGTCTGACTGTGCCAGCGCAGTGGGCTGGATCAGGCTAGAATCTCGCCGATGGCTGATTTCTCTGCGATCATTCGGCGCGAAAGCGGACTGCGAAGAACGCTAACCGCACGCAAGCTGTCGATGATTGCCATCGGGGGTGCGGTCGGCACGGGATTGTTCCTCGGCAGCGGCTTCGCCATCGGCATCGCCGGCCCCAGTGTTCTGGTCAGCTATGGGATCGGGGCGTTGATCGCACTGCTGCTCATGGGGTGCCTGGCGGAGATGACCGCCACCCATCCGACCACAGGCTCATTCGGCACTTATGCTGAGCATTACGTGAGCCCGCTGGCGGGCTTCATGGTTCGTTATGCCTATTGGACCTGCATCGTGCTCGCGGTAGGGACCGAGGTTACCGCAATCGCGTTATATATGAAGTTTTGGTTTCCCACGGTGCCGGGGTGGCTGTGGATCGGCGTGTTTTCAGGATCGTTGATCGCGGTGAACGCCTCCAGCGTGAGCACTTTCGGCACGATTGAATATTGGTTCTCGCTGCTCAAAATCACCGCCATCGCCGCTTTCATTCTGCTCGCCGGCTACCTCGTCGCCAGCGTCAATCCGGTCCAATCGGATCCCGCCAACGGCTCGATCGGGTTTCGAAATTACACCGCTTATGGCGGATTCTTCCCGCACGGCATCGCGGGCATGTGGGTTGCGGTCATCATGGCGGTTTTCAGCTTCTTGAGCATTGAAATGATAGCGGTCGCCGCGGGCGAAGCGGCGCAGCCCGAGGTCGCGATCATCAGTGCGTTTCTTTCGACCGTCGTGCGTCTGATCATGTTTTACATCCTGACGCTGGCACTGATGCTCGCCGTGCTTCCCTGGACGCAGGCCGGATCGACCAGGAGTCCGTTCGTCATGGTGATGGAGGCTGTGCGCCTTCCCGCTGCCGGCGGCATCATGAATTTTGTGATTTTGATTGCGGCGCTGTCGGCCATGAACAGCCAGCTCTACATATCGACGCGCATGATGTTCAGCCTGTCGCGCGCGGGGCAGGCGTCGCGGCATTTGGGCACACTGACGGCCCGGGGCATTCCCTTGAATGCCCTGCTGGTCTCCACGTCCGGCATTGCGGTCGCAACTGTGCTGAGCGTCGTTTCTCCGGGACGGGCATTTCTAATTATGGTGGGCATATCGGTGTTTGGCGCCATGTTCACTTGGATGATGATTTTCGTAACGCATTTCTTTTTCCGACGCGCTCGAAATTTGGAAGGCAATGCGCGCGCCGCGTTTCGCATGTGGGGTTTCCCCCTCACGACGCTGCTCGGCGCCTGCCTCATGGCGGCCTTGCTGCTCACCACGGCATTTACCGATGCATTTCGCCTGACGCTGGTATTTGGCTTGCCCTACTTGGCCTGCCTGGGATTGATTTATTATCTTCGCTTTCGCGGAACCGCCGTGGCGGCTCCATGAGTTTGCCGACCAGCCTAGCGGAGTGCCGGGAATGGGATGATCGGGACCCGTTTGCACGCACGCGGTCCAAGTTCCTGCTCAAACCGGAAATCATTTATCTCGACGGCAACTCTCTCGGTGCGCTGACGAACACCTCAAGAGCCCGTGCGCGCGCGATAGTCGAGGACGAATGGGGCCCGGACCTCGTACGCAGCTGGAATGTGCATGGCTGGTACGACCTGCCGCATCGCCTCGGCGCCAAAATTGCGCCGTTGATCGGGGCCGCGGCCGACGAAGTCCTGGTCGCCGATTCGACCACGGTAAACCTGTTCAAGATTGCCTGCGCCGTAATGATGGAGCGCGGTACTCGGCACCGGATCATCACCGAAGAGGGTAATTTTCCTGCCGACATCTACGTTCTGCAGGGCTTGGCGCTGCTCGCCGGCGGCGCAATTGAAATCGTCGCCGTGCCGCGATCGGAAGTGGCGGCGCGGATCGACGAGTCGACCTTTCTGGTCGTGCTTACCCATGTTCACTACAAGACCGCCGAACTATTCGACCTCGAGGCAATTACGCGGCAAGCGCATTCCAAGGGTGCGCGCATCTTGTGGGACCTGTCTCATAGCGTAGGCGCGCTGGAGACCAATCTGCATGCAGCACGTGTCGACTTCGCCGTCGGCTGCACCTACAAGTATTTGAACGGCGGACCCGGCTCACCGGCATTTCTGTATGTGCGGCGGGACCTGCAGGATTCGTTGCGGCCGGGCCTGGCTGCTTGGATGGGGCACGCTGCGCCGTTTGAGTTCACGGAAGATTACGATCCCGCACCGGGCATGGCGCGGTTCCGCGTCGGCACGCCGTCAATGATTTCATTTGCCTCGCTGGAAGGGGCGCTCGAAATCTGGGACGACATAGACATCCGAGAAGTACGGCGCAAATCCGAATTGATGTCGGAGCTCTTCATTACGCGCGTCGAGGCGCTGAAGGGCAGCGGTCTGTCGCTCGCGTCGCCCCGCGAGTCAGCGCGGCGCGGCAGCCACGTTGCACTGGCGCACGCCCAAGGCTACGAACTCATGCAGGCGCTGATCGCGCGGGGCGTAATCGGTGACTTTCGAGCGCCGGATATCGTGCGCTTCAGCATCACGCCGCTGTACTTGCGCTACGCCGATGTGTGGAGTGCCGCAAGCACTCTCGGCGAGGTTGCTGCCGGCCTCAGCCGCACGGAGCACCTGCGGCGCAACACCGTTACATGAACGCATGGCGCATTGCGCTGCTCATCGCCGCGCTTGGAATAGCCGCGTGCGCCTCGACCGTTGCCACGAAGCCGAGCGGCAACGCGAGCGGCGATGCGGCGGCCACCACGCCGTCAATCTCTATTGACACCCAGCGGCGCTTAAACGACGCGCTGAATTTGATCGAGAGCAAAGATTTGAAACGGGGAGCGCCGGCGCTGCACGCCGTCATCGAAGAGAAACAGTTTGAAACACTCTCCCGCGACACCCAGTACCGCGCGCTGGTTACCGCGGCAAAGGTCGCCGTTGCTCAGGGAGAACTGAAACTCGCCTACCAATACTTGACGCGCATCAACTCGATGCCGGAGGCGAGCTTCGGCGACGCCGTCGGTCAAAGCTCGATTGCGCTAAAGATCAGCAAGGATAGGATAGACGCAACCGTCCTGGATAGTCTCACTGCTGCAATGAAGCGCTGGCCCGAGCATGTCGCGGATATTAACGTAGCCTTTATCGGCAAAGTTCTGCGTGATGCTCGAAAGCAGAGAGACATTTCAGAATTGCCGCTTCTGCAGGCGCTTTATGATGCTCATTGGAAGCTCAAGGGCGATCTCGAGCCTAGTTGGGCCTGGGAAGAGTTGGCAGTCTTATTAACGCAGAACGGCCGGCTAAGTGAGGCTCTGGATGTATCCAAGCATATAACAGACCCTTACGATCTGATCGGCGTGCGGTCTGACCGCCGGCTCGACGCTCTGGTCGCCGCCAATCCGTCGGAATTTGACGTCGACGCAGCGGCGGAGCGCGAATTCGATGCCATTGAGCTGGCCGTGGCAAAAGCGCCAAGATCGCTTGAATTGAAATTAAAGGAATTGGCTGCCTTAGAGTACCGTCTGCACTACGGAGCCATGCTGGCGGCGGCCGACGCCGTCGTATCCCAGGTGGAATCCACCAACTATCCGGAAAAGCTGTATGACGACTACGACAAGGAATATGCCTGGGTGCTTAACAAGCGCTCCTATGCACTGCTGCAGGAGGGCAGGCCGGATGATGCGATCGCGCAATTGGCGAGGGCCAGCCTGCGGCTGGAGGACAACGGCGGCAATGTCAGCCAGACGATCAATCTTGCTTCTTTGTTTTGCGATCTGGAACGGCCGCGCGATGCCCTTAAAACTCTCGACGGCATGACGGGAAAACCGAGCACTTTCGGCAATACCCAAGCCGAGAACGTCCGGTTCTGTGCGGCAAATCGAATGGGCGATAAAAAGGAGATGGCGCGCTCACTTAAAGTCCTTCAGGAAAATCATGAGGACACACCGTTTACCTATTTAGGCGCGCTGCTTGAAGCAAACGATTCGAACCGGGCTTCAAAGTTTCTAATCGCACAACTTAAGTCTCCCGAAACACGCCGCGCAGCACTCCAGAGCGTACAAGACTACGAGTACGCGCCCCAACCGCCGTCGCACCAGCAAATGCTGGCGCGATGGCGTGCATTGATCGCCCGTGCAGATGTCAAGGCGGCCATTGAGAAGGTGGGGCGAGTCGAAAGTTATCGGCTGGAGCCGCCGGAGTATTTACAGTAGAGACACATCGCCGAATTCTCGGTGAACCCATGAGTCTCGCTCCGAGCAATCACAGCGATAGAGCCATGTGATGTTCCGTGACGGAACGCTCGTCGATGCGCATCGCGTCGGGCTCCGCACCCCAGGTCTTGAATCCAACTCTTTCGTACAGGCGACGGGCGGCAATTGCCGAGTCGCTGACACTAAGGCGCACAGTGCTCACTCCTGAGAGAGTGCGCGCATGGACGAGCGCAGCCTCGATCAACCGCTCGCCGACGCCGCGTCTTCGCCAGGCTGAAGCCACGAACATGCCCCAAAGGTTCACCTTGTGCGCTGCCTTGATCTGCAACGCGCGGTGTAAGCCCAGCATCCCGACCAGCTGCGGCGCACCGGCGGCGAATACCACCGAGGTCGGTGCGCGCTTCAACAGCTCCCGTACCGAAGCTTCCGAGGACGCCAGATCGTCGCTCGGGGAAGCGAGAAACGCGAACGGAGAATCCAGCAGTGCATCACGACGTAATTCGAACAGGGCACTCGCGTCTTCGGGTGTCAAAATGCGAACCGTCGGTTCCATCGGCGCGACCGGTCCTCACGCTTTGGAGCCGCGCAATTGCCACAACAAGAATGCGTACGTGTCCGCGGCCTCGCGATCTTGCTGCGCGCGAGTGGAGCCGATGCCATGGCCTGCGTCGTAGTCGACGCGCAGCAAGATCGGCTTGCCCGAAGTGGTGGCGGCTTGCAGGCGCGCAGTCATCTTGCCCAAGTGAAACGGTGCAACGCGCGGATCCGTGACGCCGGTGGTGAGGAGCACGGCGGGATAAGGCGTGCCGTCTTTCACGGCTTGATAGCTGTCGATCGTCTTGAGCGCTTTGTAGCCGGCGGGATCGGAAATGGCGCCCCACTCGGGTTCTTCGCCGTAACCGTCTTGCTCGACGACGTAGCGCAAAGGGTTGGACCAGCCGACGCCGTCGATCACGGCGGCGAAGAGATCAGGCCTTTCGGTGAGTGCGCGTCCGACGGTGATGCCGCCCGCCGAGCGCCCGCCGATGGCGAGGTGCTTGCTCGAGGTGTACTTCTTGGCGATGAGCTCCTCGCACACGGCGATGAGATCGCGCCAGGTGTTGGGCTTGTTTGCAAGCTGTCCGGCCTTGTGCCACTCGCGGCCGTATTCGCCGCCGCCGCGAACATTGGCGTAACCGACGATGGCGCCGGCGTCGACCAGCGCGAGGGTGCGTCCTGCAAAAGTGGGCGTGTAGGCAGCCAGGCCGTATGAGCCGTAGGCTGAAATCCAAGTGGGATTGGTGCCGTCCTGTTTCATGCCTTTGCGGTAAATCAGCGTGTATGGAATCTTCACGCCGTCCTTCGCGGCAGCGAAGGCGCGCTTGGTTTCATAGGCGCTGACATCAATATTGGGCTTCGGGGTAATGCCGGTGTCGGAGAGATGGCCTGATGCGTCAACTGACCAGATGCCCGCCGGGTTGAGCCAACCCTGGAACGACAAGAGCGCGCCGTCCTCGTGCGGCACGGCAAATACCGCGCCGATGGTGCCGTCGAAGGGCAGGGCGATGTCGGCGACCTTGCCGTCGCGGCCCAATCGCTTAAGCCGGCTGATGCCGCCGTCCATGATGCGCAGGTAAATGCCATCGCGCGCACGCGAGGTGCCTTCGATGACCAGCGTCGGGTGCTGGGGAACGACCACCGTGCCGTTGGCGATGCTGGGGTTGGCGGCGGAAGTCTTGACGATGCGGCCGCGCGGCGAACCCTTGTTGACGAGCAAGTACAGATCGGCACCGTCGAGCTCCAAGTCTGTGACTTCATCCTCGAAGCCGGCGAACGACACCCACTTGGCCTTGCCGGCTATGGCATCGGCGAGCGGTGCGATGAACCAACGGCCCTCGGGTCTGACGTCTCCCAGCTGGAGGATGGCGTAGCGAGAACCCGGGGAAGCAATGATCGTCGGGATCTGGATCTTGTCGTAGTCCAACCCCGCGACCAGCCCGCGCTTCATGAGAATGGGATCATTCTTAGGATCCGTGCCCAGCTTGTGGAAGCGGGCCTGCGCGTCGAGGTAGCGCTCAGGCGTGGCCACCGCGCCGGTGAGCTGGCTGTAGAAAAATCCGCTGGCGTCGTCGAGCCATTGCGGATTCGCGCCCTCGGTGTTGGGAATGGTCTCGGGTAAGTTCTTGCCGTCGGCGACGGTGAGAATATGCAATAGCGAGTCTTCGCTGCCGTCCTTGGAGAGGCCGTAGACGACATACTTGCCGTCGGGCGATGCGCGCCACCAGTCGAGCGACATGTGGCTCTTGGCACTGCTCATGGCGGTGGGATCGACGAGCACACGATCGGGGCCGCTCGCGCCCTGGCGCACGAACAGCTTGAAGTTGTCGGCGCCCAAGGGGCGCTGCTGGATGAAGGTCATGCCGCCGGCGCGCTGCACGCGCGAGGTCGCGACGGCTTCGCCGGAGAGTTGCTCGATACGCTTCAAGAGCGCGGCACGGCCGGGGAGTGCGTCGATGATGGCACGGGTGTGGTCGTTCTGGCCTTTGAGGTACGGCAGCCAGTCGGGATCCTTGCTGTTCTCCATCCAGCGGTAGGGGTCGCTCAAGGTTTCGCCGAAGTAGGTGTCCTTGACCACTTCGACGCGCGCGACCGGCGCGGCCGGAACCGCGCTTTTGGCGGCGGTAGCGGTGGCGGCCCAGAGCGTAGGCGGCAACAGCGACAGTGAGAGCGCGCTGGTCGAGCCTACGAGAAAGGAGCGGCGGTCTAGATCCATTTTCATGTCGGTTACTCTTTATTATGTCGGTACATATGGTTCGGGTCTTTGGCGACGATATAGCCATTTTCCCATACAAAGATAGCCATCGTTAAAGTGTAACATCGCGCGGAGCGGGCCTAAGTTAAGACAACGCGGGAAGGGCGGACCATGATCAAGGGCAGGTGTCTTTGTGGAAGCGTATCGATCGCAATCAATGGTCCCCTGCACAGCGCCAGGTATTGTCATTGCGCGAGTTGCCGAAAGTTTTCGGGTACGGCTTACGCGGCGTGGGGATTGGTAGATACGGCTCACGTCGCAATTTCCCCGCAGGAACCGAAGGTGACGAAATACGATTCTGGCGGGGGTCTCCGCGTGTTCTGCACGGCGTGCGGGACGCCGCTTTGGTATGAACCCACGGGGCGGCCGCAGTATCGGGGTATTCCGCTGGGCGTGATCGATGAGGGTGACATCGCGCCGCCGGGAATGCACGTTTGGACCAAGTCGAAGGTGGCATGGGCCGCGCTCGATGATGATCTTCCGAAACGAGAACAGGCTACCTGAGGCAGTCGATCCGACATATGGACCCTTTGTGGAGCGGTATCTGAATTACCGCTTATACGGAACACCCGCGATGGACTCTCCGCGTGCCAATAGATCGTTGGTGCACGGAGAGTCTGTTTCCGACTATCGCGAGCAGCTGAGGGCGCCCGCGTAAGAGACTTCTTGAGCGTCCTTGCGATGCGAAGCACCCGCAGCATCCTGAACGACGATAAATTTCAGCAGTCCAATGTCGAGATCGGCGCTGGGATGGCAAAACCCGGTCAAGGACGCGGATTGCAGACATCCATAAATGCGCGGCGGCCGAAGGTCCTGGCCGGTCTTGACTCCAGCATCTTTGCCCAGCAAAGTGCTCGCTCAAAAGCCTGAGTCTACGGCCACCCATGCGAGCGGATGTTGCGACCCTTGCTATTACCTTTGGAGTTTTCGCGGCATCCACATTGAGGTGTTCACCCGCTCGCGCCGATGAATCCGTTTTCGGCTCGCCGCTCGAAGATTTGAAGCTTTACGTCACCGCGCCGCTGCGATGGGATGAGGAAGACTGGCTGTATTTTGGCGGTGCCTTAGTCGCGATCGGCGGCAGCCATGCGCTCGACAGCCGCGTGCGATCGCATTTCGCGACCGGTTCGAATGCGGCTCTCACTGGCGAGGACAAAAATAGCCTGCGCGACGCGCTGCCCACCCTCGCCCTCATCGCCGGCACCGGGACAGGAGCGCTATTTTTTCGCAATCGCGACGGCTATCGGGAAACTTGGGGCTTGCTGGAAGCGGGTATTTTGAGTTCCGTTACCAGCGAAACCTTAAGATTCGCCGCGGGCCGCGAACGACCGGATGCCACCCTCTCTCCTAACCAGTGGCGCAAGAGCGGCAACTCATTCCCATCGTTGCACACCACCGCGGCGGCCGCGGTGGGCATGGTGTTCGCGGAGTCCGGCGGCGATGACTATCGATGGCTGCGCCGAATCTTGGGTTACGGGATCGTTGCGGGCACAGCCTATATTCGCGTACGGGACAACGATCACTGGCTGTCCGACACCGTGGCGGGCGGGGCCGTGGGCTTCGCTACTGCGCGTTTCGTGCTAAATCGACAGGTGGCCAGTGAGCACCCCTCCGCGCTGTCGATCCAACCGATGAAAGGCGGATGGATGCTCTCTTACTCGATCCAAACGCATTGATCCAATCGGCTGCCGCGACGAATACCGCAAAGCTAGTGAAAATCCCGCGATAGGATGAGTTTTAGCGTTAGGTGATCGGTGGCATTGTTCAGGCCTACGCCGACCCCACCCTCAACAGCCCACGGTTTTCCATTGAAGTCGAAAACGGCGAACAATTGGTGCTGTTGCTGCTGCGGGGCAAAGAATCCGTGCAATGGCGGACCAAAGTCATCGTATTCTTCAGCGGCGATTGCCCAAGTCTTATTGAAATTGTAGGCGACGCGCGTTGCCGGCGCGAAATCAAGGCGCGAGAAGCCCTTGTAGGCGTTGTCCAAAATGGGATTCACGATCACATCGAACGCCCCTAAGTGCCAACCCAAGATCGGACGAATTTCTTGCGTGTACTTACTCGGATCCCAGTGGGCGGTATTGAAACTGAATTCGAAGTTGACGCCGTAAAAAAACCGCTGATTCGCCGCATCCGGCTCGACAATGAGCGCTCGCAACTTAAAGCCGTTGTACGTCAGGCTTCCGTTGCCGATCACACTGTATAAAGGAAAATAAAGCCCGGCCTCAAACCAATCTTTAATTCCGTAGGCCCATTCAGTGACGCCGTTGAGCGCGTGGTTCGGGACGATGCCACCGGGGAAATCGGCCGCGGTCCGGCCGCTGGGCGTGTAATTATTGTGCCAGGTGAGATTAAGGATCCCCGGGGCAGCAATCTCCGCGTTGTAAACCTGGATTTCATCGGTTTGCGCGTAAGACGGTGCGGCATGAAATCCGTACCAGACGACCAGCAGGGAGAAAGCCGCAGTACTGGGTCGGCACGTCATTCTAAGAGCCAGTGCCGCACCTGCTGCGCTTCCAAGAACTCCCGCGCAGCGGCGCCCTGCAGCAACGCAAGCGTTGCCAACTGTCCAGCCTCGGTGCAGCTGCTGGCGGCCACGGTCACCGAGCGCGGCGCGCCCGGCACGGGCCAGCCGGTCTTGGGATCAAGAACATGGCCGTAGCGAATGCCATCCTTGAGCAAATAACGCCGCGAATCGCCACTGGTTGCCAGCGCGCCGCGCTCAAGATCCAATATCAGGCTTGCTTCACCTTCATTGTCGGGCCGTTCGATCCCCACTCGCCACGGCCCCTGCTCTGCAGCTCGATTGCTGCGCAGGTCACCGCCTAAGTTGATGAGAAACGGCGCTGAGCACCGCGCGGACAAGAGATCAAAGGCCCGATCGACGGCATATTCCTTACCGATGCCGCCGAAATCCAATTCCATGCCGGCAGGGAGAATCAAGCCGGGCGGCTTCCAATCCAGCTTGTTAAAGCCGATCAAGGGGAGAAGTTCCTTGACCGCGGCAACGGCTGGCACCCGATCCGAGCCGTCAAATTTCCAAGCCTGCCGCAAAATGCCGGAGGTAATGTCAAAGAGACCCTCGCTGCCTTCGTAACACGCCTTCGCGAAATCCAGCAGCGCGACGGTCTCCTGATCCAGTTCCAAGTGGCGGCTGCGATTATGATGTATCCAGCTGAGCAGGCTGTCGTTGCGATAGCGGCTGTACTTGTGTTCGATGCGCCACACCTCCGCAGCCACGAGCCGGCCGTGCGCCAGCGCCGCGTTTTGATCCGAAGTCGCCACCAGCAATTCGCAGGAACTTGCCATCGCGGTGAAGCGCAGCGCGATGACATTGTCAGCGCGCGGCTCCATAACGATCTCTTCAGGTGCGGTTGCGGTCATCGATGCGGGAAGGATACGGAAGGGTTTTGCCGGCTATGATCCTCGCGGGCGCGCGGTGTAAAGGGTGCTTTGACCCGATTTCCGGCGACTAGAATCGCCAGCCGACTTGAACCAAGACGGCCTTTAAGGGCGGCAACAGATCGAGTCCTTGAAGCGATAGGGGCGCCTCGGGTTGCCGGAAGGTTTGTTGATAGTATTCGACCCGCACGCTCAACTCCGAACCTTGAGTATCTTGCTGCTCGCCCACTTTGTGTGCATATTTTATCCCATAGGTGAGCGCGTGAAAGGCGCCCAGGCGCTCATCGGAGGCTTGAAATTCCGGCACCTGCACGGTGCTTGAGAGCCACGGCGTGTAGAAGTAGGCAGCAGTCTGCCTGTACCAGCGAACGGTGGGTTCGAGGTACTGGTTGCGGTCGGATAGAGTCCAGCGCGGCCGCAACTCCACCGTGTCGGAGCGAATCTGCCAATTGTCCTGCATGTAACGCAGTGATAACGCAGCGGAGAACTGATCCGAAGCCGTGCGGTTCTCAAGAAATACGCTCTTGCGAGTGCGCTGCTCGGGGCGGCTTTCATAGACATAACCCGTGGTATTACCGACCGGATCGAGCACCGAAGCTATTTTGTAAGGATCGTTCAAGTAGCCTTTGAATCGATCCGCGGAGAAGTTCAGCTCCGCGATCCAATTTTGCGTCATGACCTGGGTGACGCCGAAAAGCGCCTCCACTCCGTTCTTGGTCTTGTTGCCGGTCTTTTCAAAGAGACTGTAATCGCTGCCCGCCACCGGCGTCCCGCCAATGGGACTTAGGCGATCGAACTCATTGCTGATCCCGAAGGAGAGCGTCGTGTTTTTCTCGTTGAAGTCGTGCTCAACCGAAGCGTTCAGCGTCGCCGAGATGAAATCATCCTCCCCCGAAATCTTTGCGCCCAGCTCTGCGCTGGTGAGCCGCGTGAGCGGCACGTTCCAGTTGGCGCCGGCGGCCCCACGGACGTCGCTGTAGTTACGATCTACGGGATATTGGCCGGGGTTGACGATGTAGGAATGCTTGGACCCCGTCAGGCTTGTGCCGGAAGGGGAGGCGAAGGTCTGGGGTTGACGACTCGTCAGGGCGCCATTAGGACTCGCGCCGGAGAGCACATCAAAGGTGGCATCGAGGTTGAGCGACTGCCCATTGGCGAACGCTTTGTTGACGTCGACGACGGGCTCAACGGCTTGGACGCGACCGTCCTCATGGTAATAAGCCAATGCCGTATCCAGCGAAACGCCATTCAATAGCTTGCTGAGAACACCCGGATCCGATTTCTGGTCACTCGAATCTTCGGCGTGTACCGCCGCGGCGCTGAGCAATGCGCAACTCGCGGCCATGAGTTGGCGGCGCAGCGGCAGGACCTTTCTCGCCTCGGGGTCTTTCAATTGCAACCGCATCCGCCGCCGGCGAATGAGCGGCCGCCGGAGGAAGCCTCCTTGCTGAAGTACAAATGATCGTCAATGGCCCGATCGAGGGGATTGCCATTGAGCTGCATGGATTCTTGCGCGAGCACGCCGCGCTGCCACGGTTTTACCCCCATGGAACTGCAACCGGCCACAACCGCCGCCCAGCCAAGAAGCAGCCCTAAGCTCAAATATCGATAGCGCATGGAAGCGACTCCTCTCGTTCCTCATTCATTCAATACTTGCTGCAGCTGCTCTTCGTACAGCGCACGGTCGACCGGCCGAAAACCGATATGCGTAAAGCGCACCGCACCGCGCCGGTCGATTACAAACCCGGTGGGCATTCCCTGCACCTTGTATTGCTCTGCAAGCTCGCCCTTAGGATCAAATTCAACGCTAAACGTCGGCTGGAATTTCGCCAAAAACCTCTCCGCATCCTGGCGTTTAATATCGACATCAACCGCGAGGACGACCAAGCCCCGCGCGCGATAGGCGTCCTGCATCTGCTGCATCCAAGGAAACGATTGACGGCACGGGGCGCACCACGACGCCCAGAAATCCAAATATACGACGCGACCTCGAAGATTATTAAGGTCAACGGAACCGTCGGTGGCCACGGCTGTCATCGCGGCGAAAAAAGCCGCCGTCCCCATGAGATTGATCAGGCCGCGCCTGCACTGGGTCGGGAATAATTGCGACAACGCGCGACTGCAGCCACTCATTCTCATCAATCACTCATGACCGAGTTACGATTACTTTGTCGGGCAAAGAGCCTTGTGTCAATCATCAATGTCAAAGGACTGCCGGAGCAGTACACGCGTTGTTATTGAGAATCATTTGCGTGGTGGTCTCGACCAATTTCCAAATTTACTGCGTCATGATGCATCGTGGGTACTCGCGCGTTGGCATCGGCCTGCGGCGTGCCGAGTGCGCGGCGCATCGCACGCTGATCACCCACCACGAAGATCATCCACCGATAAAGAAGCGTCGAAGCGACGGACGTGAAGACGAAGACCGAGGCTGCCCTTCAACGCCAAGCGCACTTCGATGCCAAAGACATTGACGTCAAGCTTGACGATAGCAAAGTGATCCTCAAGGGTTTTGTCGCCTCCTGGCGTCGCGAAAGTGGAGAACCAACTGGAGGTGACTTACCAGCCGTGTACCCCAGCGGACCGTCGCATTGAGTTGTGAGTGACGGCGCCGCGCTTGATCCGTGCGGCGCCGGTTGGATGTTTGCTCGTTAAGGCTTCGCCGCCAGGATTTGGTCGAGGCGGGCGGGTTCGGCGGTATCGCGCTCGAGATGCGGATAACGCAGTCCGTCGTGATAATCCAAATTCGCGACCATGTAGCGATCGCCGACCTTGACGATCAGTTGGATAGGTTCCGGCTTGCCGTGCGCGGCGCGGATGGCGTCCTTGAGCACATCGGCGTCATAGGCGATGCCGTTGATGGCGAGAATCTGTGCCCCCTCGGTGAGCTTGGCCTTGAACGCGGGGCTGTCCCAGATTACCTGAGAAAGCGTGCCCATTTTGCCGCTTTCCTTGTCGTCGATTTCAACGCCGATGGAGTTGAGCAAATCGATGCGCTTGCGTTGATCCTCGGTGGCGGCTTGATAGTCGCTCGGCTTGTCGGTGTAGACCAGCTTGTAGCCGCCGCGATGAAAGCCGTCCTCCGGCACGGGCTTGTCGATGGAGTCCAGCCGCTGGCGCAGGAATCCGGCCCAGTCATTCGGCTCGACGGCATTCAGTGCCTTGACGATGTCGTCAAAGGTGTAGGTGACCTCGGCGAAGCTGCCGTCGTTGATGCCGAAGAAGGCGTGGGCGAAATCGTCCAAGGAGCGGGCGCCGTTGGAGTGTTCGCGTATCCACGTGTCGACGTCCAGCCAGACCAGCGCGGCTTCTGAGTAGTAGTCCTCGAAGCGCTGCCAGTCGAGCCAGGCCTGCGGCCGGCGCGGATTGATGATTTCATCGTTGGTCGTGTCCTGCAGCGGGCGCCACTGGCGGCCTTTTTGAACTTCGTAGTGCGCCGCGGTGATGGCGAACTGATCGAGCGCCTGCTGAGGCGTGCGCAAGCCCGAACGCGCGGCGAGCACTTGGCCCCAGTACTCGGTCTGACCTTCGTAGACCCAGAGCAGGCTGTCCTGCATCGGAACATTGTAGTTCGGGGTCCAAAGATCAAAGGGGCGGCGGAACTTGCCGTTCCAGGAATGCGTGAACTCATGCGGCAGCAGGTCCCGGGCAAAGGCTTCCTTGTCCCACTTGGTGAAGGACTCAGGATCGGTGCCGTCCTCGCTCGACTGATGGTGCTCGAGGCCGTTTTGCTGGATCTGATCGCTGAGGGAATACAAGAAATCATAGTGGTCGTAGTGATGCGAGCCGTAGAGCTTGTATGCCTGCTGCACCAGGTTGCGGTACGCCTGGATCTGCTCGGGCTTCACGGCGAGATTCTCGGGCCGGTCGGCGATCAGGTCCATGTGAACCGGAATCGCGGCACCCGGATCAAGATCGAGCTTGGAGGCGTAGCGGCCCGCGTACACGGGACTGTCGACGAGCGTTTCAAGCGAGGTGCGCTTGAACGTTGTGGTGGCATGGTCGGAGGAGGCCGTCTCCAGCGCAGAACCGAACTGCCAATCGGCGGGCAATGTCAGCGTGACGTCGACCGGGATCCGACGCGTGAAATAGCCCGCGGGGTAGAACACCAGTTCGTTCCATTCGATCATCAGCATGTCCCGGCTCATTTCCAAGGCGCCGACCTTGGCGCTGGTGGGCGAGAGGTAGTCGAAGTCGATGTCGACGGAGTGGGTGCCGGGACTCAAGTGCGGCAGGCGAAAGGCGAACACATCGACCGGGTCGCGCTTCCAGGCCACGGGCACTCCGCCGGAGCTCATGCGGATGCCGGCGATCCGATCGATCGTGCCTTCGGGTGCGTGGGTGCCGGGCAGCCATTTCGGATAGAGCAGCACCGTGTCGGTGGTCACGCCGGTGCTCACGGTTTCATGAACGTGCACCACGCGATGGCCCGTGTCGCTGGCGTCTACTTTGAGCTGAATCTGGCCGGCGTAGGCACGGTCCTTGGGTGGAACGATCGTCATGGCCGGTGCGAGGGTGCTCGGGCCGGCGGGAACGGGCCCGGGAGCGGCTTGAGCGGCGGCGGCGAGACTTAAACCTAAAGCGGCGCAAAGGGCGATTTTGAGGCCAACTGTTCTCATGAGATCCTCTAACGTTGTGGTCGCCGCGCATATTAGCAACCCGCGGCGCTCTAGGTACTGAATAGGGGTAGTAAATGGTTCGTTCCACGTTTCGAATGACTTCGGCGCGGTTTTTCATTTTAGCTCTGACGGCGTTGGCCGGCAGCGCTGTTTACGCAGCGGCAACCGCGCCGAGTGGCGGTGCCGGTCCGCAGCTGGGCACCTTCGGCATCGATCTTGGGGCCATGGATAAATCGGTGAAGCCCGGGGATGACTTCTATCGCTACGTGAACGGCCATTGGTTGGCCACCGAGAAAATCCCGGCGGATCAAAGCACGTGGGGTTCGTTCGATATCTTGGAGGTCCAAGCCGAATTGGACGTGAAGTCGATCATCGAAGCGGCTGCCGCCTCATACTCGGCGGCAGGCACGAACGAGCAGAAAATCGGCGACTTCTATAACGCGTTCTTGGACCGGGAAAAAATCGACAAGCTGGGGCTTGCGCCGGCCAAGGCAGGCCTCGATGCCGTCGCGGCGCTCAAGGATCATGCGCAAGTTGCGGCGCTGATCGCCGACCCGCGCTATCCCTTGGACGGCCCGATCGCGTACGGCATTACGCTGGATCAGAAAAATCCGGACCGGTACATCGTCAGTATCGGGCAGTCGGGATTGAGCCTGCCGGACCGTGAGTATTACCTGAAGACCGATCCGCAGTTCGTCGAGATCCGCGCGAAGTTTCTCGCTCATGTGGAAAAAATGCTGACCCTCGCAGGGCACAAAAATGCGAAGGCTGAGGCAAAGCAGATCCTGGATCTGGAAACCGAGATCGCGAAGCTGCATTGGGATGTGGCAAAGCGCCGCGACCGCGACTTGACCTACAACCTCATGAGCGTCGATTCGCTCAAGAAAGACGCGGCGGCGTATCCCTGGGACGCAGCATTTCGCTCATCGGGCTTTTCGGGATTGAATCAGGTCGTCGTTGCCGAATGGAGCGCGGTGCCTGCGCTTGGAAAGCTTTTCACCAACACGCCCGTGGCGGCATGGAAGGCCTACCTCAGTTATCAGTTCTTAACCAGCGAGGCGTCGGTGCTGCCAAAGGCATTCGATGATGAGAATTTCGATTTTTACGGCCGCGTGCTCGAAGGGCAACCGCAGCAGCGCGTGCGCTGGAAGCGAGCCGTGCAGGCGACCAACGGGGCGCTGGGCGAGGCCGTCGGCAAGCTGTATGTGGAGAAGAAATTTCCGCCCGCGTCCAAGCAGGCGATGGAAACGTTGGTCGAAAATTTGCGCAAAGGATATGCGCAGCACATTGCGAACGTGCCGTGGATGACGCCGGAAACGAGGAAGGTGGCGCTCGAGAAGCTCGCGGCGTTTCGCCCCAAGATCGGCTATCCCAATAAATGGCGCGATTATTCGAAGCTCGAGGTCAAGGCGAGCGATGCCTTCGGCAATCACGAGCGCGCGCAGGTGTTTGCGTGGAAGCGGCAGCTGAATCGCTTGAACCAGCCGACGGACCGCGACGAATGGGGCATCACGCCGCAGACCATCAATGCTTATTACAACCCGGTCTTCAATGAGGTGGTGTTCCCAGCGGCGATATTGCAGCCGCCGTTTTTTGATCCGCACGCGGCGGCTGCGGTCAACTACGGAGCGATCGGTGCGGTGATCGGTCACGAAATGGGCCATGGCTTCGATGATCAAGGCGCGAAGTCGGACGCGAAGGGAGTCTTGCGGACCTGGTGGAAGCCGGAGGATGTGGCGGCGTTCAAAAAGCGCACCGAGGCATTGGCCGATCAGTACTCGGCGTTCGAGCCCTTGAAGGGGCTGCACTTGAACGGGCATTTGACCTTGGGTGAGAACATCGGCGACTTGGGCGGCGTCGCGATCGCGCGCGATGCATATTTGATTTCGCTCAAGGGGGCGCCGCCGCCGGCGGTCGAGGGCTTCAGCGCGGACCAGCAGTTTTTCATGGGCTGGGCGCAGGTGTGGCGCGAGCTCAACCGCGACGAGGCGTTGCGCAATCAAATCATGGCCGACCCGCATAGCCCGGGCGAAAACCGGGTGAACGGCGTGGTGCGCAATGTCGATGCCTGGTATGCCGCGTTCAAGGTGCAGCCGAGCGATAAATTGTATTTGGCGCCTGACAAGCGAGTGCGTATTTGGTAGCGATGCGCGCATTCGTGCGCTGCTGCTGGCAGCGCTCGTCTTGTGGCGGGGAAGGCACGGCACTCTAAGAAGGTTCATCCGGACAAGTGAACTTAAATGCCTGAGCTGCCGGATATTGCCGCTTATTTGAGTGCGCTCGAGGCGCGGATCGTGGGCGAGCCGCTGCAGCGGGTGCGCATCAACAGTGCTTTCCTGCTGCGCACCGCCGAGCCGCCGATCGCGGACGCGGCGGGACACACCGTCACGGCACTGCGGCGGATCGGCAAGCGTGTGGCGATCGGGCTCGACAATGATCTCTGGCTGGTGCTGCATTTGATGATCGCGGGCCGGCTGCATTGGAAGGCGCCCGGCGCGAAGCTGTCGGGGCGCAATAACTTGGCGGCGTTCGATTTTCCGGACGGCTCGCTGGTGCTCACCGAGGCGGGCACGAAGCGGCGCGCATCCTTGCACGTGCTCAAAGGGGAGGCGGCGCTCGAGTCGGCGGATCCGGGCGGTATCGAGGTGTTCGACAGCGATATCGATGAGTTTCGTGCGGCGATGACGGCGGAGAACCGCACGCTGAAGCGGGCATTGACTGACCCTCGGATTTTGAGCGGCATCGGCAATGCGTACTCCGATGAGATCTTGCATGCTGCGCGGATGTCGCCGGTCACCCTGACCTCGAAGCTGACGCCGGAGGAGTGGAGCCGCTTGTACATTGCGACGCGCGAGACGTTGCGATCGTGGATCGATCGATTGGGCGCGGAGGCGGCGAAGGGCTTTCCGGAAAAGGTGACGGCATTTCGCAAGGACATGGCGGTCCATGGGCGCTATGGGCTGCCGTGCCCGCGATGCGGAGAACCCGTGCAGCGGATCCGCTATGCCGACAATGAGACCAATTACTGCGCCAAGTGCCAGACGGGCGGGCGGGTGCTCGCTGACAGGGCTCTGTCCAGATTACTGGGAGCCGACTGGCCGCGGACGCTCGACGAATTGGAAGCGCTCAAGCGGCGGTGAGGCTGCGCGAAAGGTGCATTGCAGCAACACGTGGCCCCGACCCCTTGGCACGAAAGGTAGGCGACCTTTTACCCTGATTCACGCCGGCGAGCGATAAAGTAACTGAGATTGGTGGGATCGGGATGGAGACATGCTTTGTCTGTAGGCATCGCGAGTTGGGAATACGCGCACGCGCTGTTGCAGCCGATCGCCTCTGCGGAAACGCCATACATTTGGCTGCCCGCGTCCAGGGAAAACTCTACCTGTTCGAACCCTGAGGGCGGCTCGGTCGAGGCCGACGAAGTGTTGATGCAACGATATCAGCGCGGCTGCGAGCACGCGTTCCGCGTGCTGTACGAGCGTCATCGCTCGCCCTTGCTTCGATTCGTGAAGCGCATGGCTCCCGACGGTGGCGAGGATGAGGAAATCGCTCAAGAGACCTGGATGGCTGTTATCAAGGGACGAGAGCATTTCCTGCCCAAGGCCCGGTTTGTCACGTATCTGTATTCGATTGCACGCCGCAGAACGGTGGACCGATGGCGACGGCGAGGAAGATTGCCGGAGCCTGATACGGAGGCACTGGATTCTCTTGTTGGACCGACCCGCCACGAACCCTACAATCAGGCGAACAACGCAGCCCTGGGCATTGATCTCTTGGCAGCAATCGAGGCGCTTCCCCTGCCGCAGCGCGAGACGTTTCTGCTGCGTGCCGAAGCCGGCTTGAGCATTGACGAGATTGCGGCGGTCACCGGAGCAAATCCCGAGACGGCGAAGAGCCGGCTGCGATTCGCCATGAGCCGGCTGCGTAAGGCATTGGAGCCTTGGCATGACGATTGACGACGAGACGACGTGTGTGCAACGTTACCGGGCGTCGGTCGAGGACGTCGCCACACCTTCGCTCGACCAAGCGATTCTGGAGGCGGCCGCGCGCCACGCGTTCAGGCGCCGGATTGCGCATCGCGCCGGCGGCGCAAGCGTCCTCGCGGCAATCACGGTGCTTTGCGCCGTCGTTGTGTGGTACGCCCATCAGGTCAAGCCCACCGGATCTTCCCTCACGAACTATGGACAAATCGAGGGCGCCACGCGTGCCTATCTTTTGCAGGCCGGGGCGTCCGAGTTCTCCGGGCCGGGACTTCAAGAGGGAACGCCATGAATTGTTGCAAGGTTCAGTCGATCATCGCCGCACTCTGCCTATTGGGCCTCGGTGCGATTGCGACCAGCCGCGCGGAAGCACCCTCCGGCTGGTTCGTCGCCGGGAGTGCTCCCAAGGATTTTGAGTTCTCCCGGGACTCGAGCGAGGCATGGCAGGGGCACAACAGCGCGCTGATCGCAGCCAAACCAGGCGTCGTCTCGAACGGGTTCGGCACGCTCATGCAAGCGATCAGTGCAGAGAATTACCGAGGCGGCCGCTGGAGGCTGTCGGGATACCTGAAAACCAGCGACGCCGCTCGCGCGCAGATGTGGATGCGTGTCGATGCGACGGACCGGAAGGTGGTGTCATTCGACAATATGGATGACAGGCCGATCACCGGCACAACAGACTGGACTCGTTATGAAATTGTTTTGAACGTGCCCGCAGACAGCGTCGATGTCGCCTTTGGCTTTCTATTAATGCAGCGCGGCCAGGTGTGGGGCAGCAATTTCAAGTTGGAAAAAGCTGACGCTTCGGTCCCGGTGACCTCCAAAGCACCTGCAGCGCTGCCGAAGGAACCTCTGAACCTGGACTTTCAGACCCCAGCGGATTCCAAGTCCAGCTCAACCGCGGCGGTCCAACCGGCGCGGACTGGCCCGGAGGTAAACGGGAGCGCATCGCCAAACGCGAGCACGTCGGCAAACGCTCCGGATGTATCTGTGACAACTCCGGCTCCTCCTACCGCGCAGGAATTGGCGGGAGATAGCCTGCATCAGTTCATCGTGCACCACGCCACGGTGCATTTCTTCGATACCGGCAGGGAGCACAATCTTGCTCGTTGGCGTGGAGGATTGCAGAGCATTTGCCCGGTCACCGTGGGGCTAGAGCCGCGATACAACGACTTCGTAACGGCGCGGCTGCGCGCGCTGGCCACGTACGTCGGCGCACCCGTGCAGTCGGACCCGAATTGCAAAAGCAACGTGCAAATACTGTTCACCGATAATCCCAAGCAGAGCATGGATAACGTCATCAAGTGGGCCAGCGTTTACTTTCGGAACCGATATTTGGGCGGCGGGAAGCATCTGATCGAATACAAGGGTGATCACGCGATTCAGGGCTGGTACATGGAAACCACCGGCGGCGCCAGAGTATTGAACACGGACGTGGCCTTGGTCGGGCTCAACATTTTGCCTCTTTGGCCGGAAATCACGCCGAACTACCACGGAAGTGATGCACTAGGGACGCGCTTGGGCAGCAGTAGCGGCAGCGGGACTGGGATCGGCATCGTCATCCTAGTCGTCGATACAACGAAAACTGTGGGCTACACCGTCGGTACGATCGCTGACTACTTGTCCATGCTGACGTTGTCGGTGGTGCAAACGCCCGACCATTGCGATCCGCTGCCGAGCATTCTGGACGTCATGTCAGCGAGCTGCAGCTCGCGTGAAAAACCAAAAGCCGTGACCGCGGGCGATCTTGCCTTCCTGAAAGCGCTTTACTATCGCAACACAGGATTGGAACCATCGCTTTCGAGAGACAACATCCAGGACAATTTGATGCGCCAGTTCAAGCTTCGATAAAGACCGTTTCCGCCCCAAGATTCTCAAAACACAGATTCACGGTACGACCCAAAGCCCGGGTTCGGTGGCGCGTCATGGCGGGAACCGTCGCGCATTGCCAGGGATGCAAGCGCAATTCGCGGTCATCGGCCAGCTCGATGACAAGGCAGCCGCTTATGACGATGAACATCTCATCGGAGCTGGGATGGTAGTGCCAGGGGTAGGTTTCATCGAACACTGCCAGCCGCAAGCAGCTGGTGTTTACCCGATTGATGACCATGTTCCGGTACTGCTCGGTCACAGCCGCGCCTTCCACGGAGAGATCGACTACATGTAATGCGGGATACCGTACCGGTTCACCTGCATATTGTTCTGCGGTTACGTCCATTAATCCCTCCTAATAGGTTCCGACTTTCGCAACATACGCGCGCAGGATCCGGTGCGCGCCAAAAGTATCCTAACGACCGTTAAGTTTTCCTGAATAACTTCGCATATTCAGCCTTCGCTTGGGTCAAAAGGACCATGTCCGAGTCGGCATTCTCCCAGATGGAAAGGAAATTCTCATACTCCGTTTTTGCTTTGCCGGCGTCACCCGACATCGTGTAAGCACGAGCAAGTTGCAGATGAACCAATGCGCCTGTTACAAAGTTCGACACGATGCCGCTGTGGTCAAGTAGCTTTTGGAACTCTGTCGCCGCGGCCTTCCCGCTGTGAGCCAGTAGGTAGGCCTCGCCACGCACGTAAGCGGGATAGAGATAGCTGATGAAAGTTCCTGCGTTGCCCATCTCGTAATGTTCGGCGGCTTTCAAGCTCTGCAGTGCTTTGGAGGAATCGCCCGTGCTGAGTTCAATGCTGGCGCGGATGGTCGGCAGCCAATAGCGCTTGAGGAGGGTATCGGTCGCGTAGGTGTTCTTCAGTTCGACGAGGAGTGCTTCTGCCCGGGCGGTATCGCTCGTGCGCGCCATCGCCAAGGCGGACATTACCTTTACATCCCTGCCCGAGGACAACGCCAAAGCCGCCACGATTCCCTGGCCCGCTGGACCGGCGTTGCCCAACTCCGCCTCCCGCAGCGCGCCGTTTACCTGCCAGAGAGCTGCTGTTTCCTTGGCGTCGGCGCGGACGGCCGACTTTACCGCCCGCTCGGTATCGGCCCGCGCTTGTGTCAGGTGACCGGAGAAGGCCTCCGTGTCGGACTGGATCGACAATAGCGCGTCTTCATCTCCTGGCTTGCCGGAAGCCCAAGCGACTTGCTTCCGCATTAGCGCGGCGTCTCCGCGCAGAAACGCAAGCCAGTACAAATTCTGATGCAAGTAACCGCCGTCAAAATTGGACGCGAACGCCTCCTTGAAAACGGTTTCTGCGTCATCCAGTCGGTGCAAGGTGATGTCCATTCCGACAACGTTTGTGTAGGCGACCACGCTCGGCATGAGCCTAAGCGCTTTCTGATACTCCACGAGTGACTTATCCAACTGTCCTAAGGCGGCATAGTCATTGCCCAAGTTGTTGTGAGGCAAGAAATCTCGAGGATAATTCGTTACCCATTGTTCGTAGATGGGAATCTCTTTGTCTACTTCGCCGGTAACCAGAAAATAGGTCGATGCCAGGTGAAGTTTCTCGCGCTCGCTGACCGGCGTGCGCAATTGGTAAGCCTTGGTGGCATATTCCAGCGCCCGTGATGGCTCCCGAAGATTGCGGTATATGGCGGCCAATGTGGCATAGGCCAATGGAAAGTTGGGGTCGAGCTCGATCGCACGCTTCAGAAATGGAATGCTTGGCCCGTCGCTCTGTTCACGCCGCACCGCCGTGCCCTCGCTATAGCTGTTGAGGGCCTCGAGGGAAGTTGTAATGGCTGCCACGGGAACATTAAATTTTCGCACCGACGCCAAGGGTTCTCCCAGGCTGCTGCGCAAGTGCGAGGAGGCTTGACTCAAAGCCTTCAAAACCCCCTCCTTGCCAGCCACTTCACCTCGCGCTTGAGCCAACGTATGTCCGCTGTCGCAGGCAACCGCGGTCAGGTCAATGAGGTATTCGCCGTTTACGCGCGAGATCGTTCCGCCCAGCATGGCCTTGCTCCCTGCGCGTAGACAGAGGCTCCGGCCTGAATTCATGGTGATGCGTTCGTGGGCTGGCCGGCCAATGCCCCGTAGAGCCTCGCTGATTTTCCGGTCTGAGGTCACGTTCAGGAATGGCGATTGACCGAGCTCCAATACCAAAGCCTCCTTGAGGGAATAGTCAAAAACGGACTCGCCAGTCTTATTATCGAAGTCAGCGAGAACCACGCCGTCGTTCTCGGTAAGCAGGGCGGGCGCAGCGCTTGCAGAACGGAAGCACAAATAGACGCCAAAGGCGCCGAGCCCGAGAATTGCGGCGGCAGAAACTGTACGAAATCGGTTAGTCATAAATTCAGTGTCCGCTCATTCTTAAAGGTGCAAAGGCAATCAGGATGCGGAGTCCGCTGGTATTAGAAAAGGTCCACTTCACGCCGCTAGTGAGAGGCCACTTGGCAAGCTGCTATCCTAACGCCCACGGTGGATTTTTCGAGACTCGCGCGTGAGTGCTTCAACACCAATTTCTATCGTTGACTACGATGAAGAGTGGCCCTTGCGCTATGAGAATCTTGCGGCGAAGCTTCGCGCGGTGCTAGGAAACATCGTGCTAAGAATCGAGCACGTCGGTAGTACTGCTGTCCGTGGACTCGCCGCGAAACCCGTTGTCGATCTCGATGTCGTAGTGAACTCGCCCAATGACGTGGAAACCGCGATCTTGAAACTCGCACAATTCGGATATGTCCATGAGGGTGATCTGGGCGTCCAAGGCCGCGAGGCATTTCGCGCACCGACCGGAGAAATTCCGCATCATCTATATGTGCTGGTTGAGGGATCGGCGGAATTGGAGCGCCATTTGACCTTTCGCGACGCGTTGCGCGCGGACCCTGTGCTTCGCGATCAATATTCAAGTCTAAAGCGATCACTGGCAGCCGAGCACGCCGAGGACAGAGCCGCGTACACCGATGCTAAGACTGCGTTTGTGCGGGCGGTGCTCAAGCGTGGACTCGCTGTCTGCCTCGACCGGAACGAAAATTTCGATACCATTTAAAAGAGCAATTGGTTCTACTATGACAAGGACCATTGAGCGATGAATGCAACAAGCGGACGTAAAGCTCGCCGACTTCCCCTGGACCTTCGCGGCTTGGGCGCACGGGAAGACATCTTTCGTCTTTCCGGAGCGGTGAAGCGAGCGCCGGCCGTCGACCACTGGTTGACCGGCGAACCGGCAGAGCTTAGATCCGTTGCAGAGAAGTGGTTTACTCTGATGCGGGCGTGCGGTAACGATGTTCGAGAGCTGATGCACGACGGCTGCCCTGTAGCATGTGTCGAGGATGCGCCGTTCGGATACGTCAATGCATTCAAAAGTCACGTCAATGTGGGCTTCTTTTATGGCGCAATGCTCGCGGATCCAGCTGGTCTGTTGGAGGGCAACGGTAAACGCATGCGGCACGTGAAGCTGAAACCCGTCGGTCAACTAAACGCTGCGGCACTGGGCGATCTCATCGACACCGCGTACGCGGATATCCTGAACCGCCTAGGCATCGGCGCCGCGGGAAGGAATCGCTGTTAGCGCCCTCTATGCGCATCTGGACGCTCCATCCTCGATATCTCGATCCGCCGGGACTGGTCGCGCTCTGGCGGGAGAGCCTTCTCGCCAGAGCCGTGCTGCGCGGCGAAACCAAGGGATATCGTCATCACCCTCAGCTACATCGCTTTCTGCAACAGGCCGCGCCACGTTCAGCCATTAATAGCTATTTGACCGGGATCCTGGTTGAAGCCAAGGCCCGAGGTTACGCATTCGATAGCAGTAAAGTAGGCCGAATTCGCTCACGTGTGAGCCTTGTCAGCACGGAAGGCCAGCTCCAGTTCGAGTGGCAGCATCTGCTCAAAAAGCTAATGGCCCGTAGCCCCGCCCACTACCGCCGCCTTCGTGGCGTAAGGTTCCCAGAGCCGCATCCGATGTTTACCATCTTGCCCGGCAAGGCGGAGCCGTGGGAGCGCGGAATCTCACCACCTCGTAGTCGAACGGAATGAGCGCGGATCCTGACATGCGGATTGAATTCTGGTTCGAGTTCGCCAGCACGTACTCGTACCCTGCGGCAATGCGGATCGAGAGGGTCGCGGCGAACAGTGGCGTCCGCATTGACTGGCGCGCGTTTCTCCTGGGGCCCATATTCACCTCGCAGGGTTGGAACGACTCGCCATTCAACATCTATGGCGCCAAGGGCCGCTACATGTGGCGGGATCTGGAACGCCTCTGCGGCGAGCTGCAGCTGCCGTTCCGGCAGCCTGCCACCTTTCCGCGGAGCGGGCTCCTGGCGGCGAGAATCGCCTGCCACTTTTCTGAGTCGGCGTGGCTTCCGGAGTTCGTGCGTGCGGTGTATCGAGCCAACTTTGAACATGATGAGGACATTGCTGCAAAACCCACTATTGGGAAGTGCTTGGCAGCCGCAGGACAGGACCCTCAACCGATTATCGCCGCGGCAGAACTGCCGGCGTCAAAAGAGGAGCTGCGTTTACGCACCGAGCAGGCTGTTCGTCAGGGTATTTTCGGCGCGCCGTCGTTCATGGTGGGCAACGAGCTATTCTGGGGCAACGACAGATTGGAGTCGGCTATTGATTGGTGCGCGACGCACTCGGTGCGGCCGAGCGTTGGCACGATAACAAAGTGATCGCGTCATATTAGAATCAGGCAGGGAGAGGGTAATCAACAATGAAGTACAAAGGCAGTTGTCATTGTGGGCAAATATCCTTCGAAGTCGAAGGGGTTCTGGAGCAGGCCATGGAGTGCAATTGTTCCCATTGCAGTCGCAAGGGCTACCTGCTGTGGTTCATGCCGCGTCAAAAACTGAACCTGCTGAGTTCAGAGGCGGATTTGGGCACTTACACCTTCAATAAGCACGCCATCAAACATCACTTTTGCGCGCAATGCGGCTGCGCTCCATTCGGCTTCGGTACCAGCCGATCCGGCGAAGCAACCGCCGCTGTCAACGTGCGTTGCCTAGAGGGCGTTGAGTTGTCCTCGCTGAAGAGAGTCCCTGTTGATGGACGATCTCTGTAAGATAAAGTCGGATTAGTCCTACACCGCCCGGCTATCGGCAGTTATGTCGAATGGGACTACGAGAGCGGCTCCACAGTTTCTAAACCTGGAACTCCGCTAAATCCACAGGATGGGCAAGATGCAACGGTGCCAAGACATCGTTGCAATTCATGGGTTTGCTAACGCTTCGTTCCACCGTTGCATACGCCGCACGACGAATTCGAAGGCGGGCGTCCGGATTGCCGAATCTTGGCATCGTGCCCCGCATGGCAATTTCGTTCGCGGCGGTCGCACTGTTGGCGGGGACTGCCAACATGATTGCGCGCGAGAGCGTGCAAATCATTCGCACCGTCACGCGTTCGCCGGAAGTACAAATCGTCAAGCAGCCGATCATTGCGAGACCGACACCGGCGGTCGCTCGAATTGCCGCTTCAAGAATCGCAGAGGTGCAAAGCGCGGTCGAACGATTTGGGCAGGCGGTTCGATCGCGGGTCGAGGGTGATACACCGGCGAACAACGCAAACTACAGCAACGCGAAACGCGTTCTGCAGCTCGCCATCCTCGCCTATCAGCAAAACCCCGCCGAGCCCGCAGCCGACTGGCCGCAGCATGTATCGATTTATCTGGAGCGCGCGCAGGAGCTGATCGCTCTGGCGGATCAGCGTCGCCAGGCCCGAACCGACTATGGCGATCACGCGAAGTCGATTGCGGATCGAATTCGAGAGTCTCTGGACGGCGCCTGGACCATCTTTGGCCGGGTTATCGCGCGCAAGTCGCTGCTGCAGTTGCGTGCCGAGCTCGATTCGATCAGGCGTCGGTCGGAGGGTGTAACGTCGGGCGAGATTCTTGACGATGAACACACCGCGCTGCTTAAGCAGGCGGAAGCGTCCTTGGCGGAGACCTTGAAGGCGGCCCAGGCTAGTTTGAGTAAGTCCGAGGGAGCGGAGTGGTTTCAAACGGTCTCAGCGGATGTCGCCGGCCTGGCGAGTGCCAGAGAATTTCTGGAAGCATCGAATGAGCACGTTATTTCCGGTGAGCGCCAATTCCTTCAGCTCGGCTCGAGCCTTGAGAACCAATTGGAGCTTGCCGCTATTTCTGCCGAGAGCGCCGCCCCGAAAGATTCGCGCGTGCCGGCTCAGCTGCGGTCTTTCACTCCTCAACCGCAAGCACTGGTCAGCGAACTGGTTGAAACGACTTCCGAGCGAAGCGACCCCGAGGCTGCTCGGCTGATGGCGACCGTCACTGTCTTGGTCATGCTGATTATCATTGCCATATCGGTATTCACTGTGCGAAGCATTGTGCTGCCGGTACGCAGGCTGGTTGGCGCCACCCGCCGATTGGCAGGCGGGCAGGCCAACGTCCGGGTGGGGCGCGGCGGCATCAAAGAGCTGGATATCGTGGCGCAGGCATTCGATCAGATGTCGGCACAACTCGAAGGCATCAAAGATGCCTACCGATGCCAGCAAGAAAACCTCGAGCATCAGGTGATCGAGCGCACCTACAAACTGCAGCAGCTCGCTCATCAAGACCCGCTGACTTCTTTGCCGAATCGCCGGCACCTTTCCTCGCTCCTACAATCGGCGTTGGGCCGAGCCGGCAAGGCGGAGACGTTTGTCGGGGTCTACTTTCTCGACATCGATAATTTCAAGAACATCAACGACAGCCTCGGCCATGTGTTTGGCGATCGTGTGCTCATGAGCGTGGCGAACCGGCTGGAGGAGGTGATCGACGGAGTCGGATTCGTGGCTCGACTGGGCGGCGACGAATTCACGCTGGTTTACGAGGAGGCGCACTCTGTGCAAGAGCTGAACGATTTCGGATCGAGGCTGACCAGCGCCTTTCATAGATCGGTGTCCGTAGATGATCGGGAAATCAGCATCAGTATCAGCGTCGGCGCGAGCATCTTTCCCGAACATGAAGCCGATGCGGACGGATTGCTGCGTGCCGCGGATTCGGCGTTATTTCGCGCCAAGGAACTCGGGCGCAATCAGCTGGCGGTGTTTACGCCCGAGCTCATCGCTACCGCGGCGACGCGATTTACGCTGGAACAGGGACTGCGCCTCGCGCTCGAGCGCTCAGAGCTTGAACTCGCGTATCAACCTGAGATAGATCTCGCACGATCCGACGTAGGGCTGGTCGAAGCGTTGCTTCGCTGGCGGCAACCGGACGGTCGGTTGGCAAGGGCAGGCGAGTTCCTGGCGGTGGCGGAACAGTCCGGGCTTATGGCCGAAATCAACGCCTGGGTGCTGCACGCGGCCCTTGAGGATGCCTCACGGTGGTACCACGGCAGTTGGCCCGATACGCGAGTCGCCATCAATATCTCGCCACGCCAGTTGCTTGATCGCCTATTCGTCGAACAGATTTTGCGTCTGCTGAAGCGATACCGGTTGCCGGCGAAATGCATCGAGCTTGAACTCACCGAGTCGGTGCTGCAGACGGGACCTGCGACGATCGCGGCGCTTCGCGCGCTGCGGTCACACGGGTTTGGGATCGCGCTGGACGACTTCGGCACGGGCTATTCCTCGCTCACTTCCCTAGAGCAGCTGCCGCTGTCGCGCCTCAAGCTGGACCGCAGCTTGGTATCGGGTATCGACTCGAGCGCCCGAGCCGGCGCGATTGCACGCGCGATCATCGAACTCTCCGCGGGGTTGGGTCTTGACGTGACGGCCGAGGGCATTGAGCGGCCCGAGCAGTTTGCGTGGTTCGCGCATAGCACTTCGGTGTTGTTGCAGGGATTCTTGCTGTCGGACGCGATGCCATTTTCCGAAGTATTGCCGTTCAAGGCGTCTTTACGCCATAGGCTCCAGGACTTGCTGTTGTCGGTGCCAACGCAAGCGCGACAGCATCCAGTTGCGCTCGTGCGTGAGAGCAAGCGCCGGATTGCGGGTTCGAGTCAGGAATGAGAGTTCAGACTGTTCGACCGCCGTTTTGATCCGAGTTCGCGTGCTCTTTGGCGATGTACTGCGCGAATGACGGGCCCTGCGCCCGATCGACCAGCCGGGCTTGATCGTCGAGGCGCTTGATGGCGGCGAGCCTGTCGTTGCGTCCCAACTTGGCGTTGCTCACCGCGCGTTTCAACACGGAAATAGTTTCGTCGTAAACCTTGAGCGGCACGGGAAAGGGATGTCCGTCCTTGCCGCCGTGAGCCAAAGAAAAACGTGCGGGATCTTTGAATCGGTATGGAGCGCCGTGGATGACTTCCGCCACGAAGGCCAGCGAGGCGACCGTCCTGGCGCCGACGCCGGGCGTCAACAGCAAATCGGCAAAATCCTTAGGTCCGCGATCTGCAGCCGCCGCCAAGGTCGCATGCAGCCTCTTGAGGTCAACGTTCGCCAGGCGCAGATCGTGATGCGCCGGCATTTTCAAGTGCGCGTCTTGGGAGGACGCCGGCGCAGCTTGACGCTCGATCTCACCGTCGGAGAACAGATCGAGAGTGCCGGAGGGTTGATTGCCGAAGCGCCGTAGAACAGAGATTGTTTGCTCCGGTCCGGCGCGCAGCAGTTCAAGACCGGCGGCGCGGTTGTCGTGAGCCTGCCGATCGGCGAGATTGATGATGGGACCGCCGTTTCGACCCTCGATGGCGGTATGGGGAGAATCGAAAAATCCTCGGACATCGTCGGATTTCCAGTGGTAGCGCCGCGCTTCGCGCTGCACGCCATTCATGCCTTGCTGGACGATGCACCAGTGGCCATCCACGGTCGCAAAAAACCCGTGTAGGTAGAGATCGTAGCCATCCTGTACGGCGGCACTGTCGATTTTGGCGACCAAGCGGCTGGTGCTGATGAAGCTTGCGACATTCACGCCGGTGCGCTCACCCATCAAGCTCAATTCGGCCGGGGTACGGCGCGAGTGCGCGCCCCTGCCGCCGCAGACGAAGATCCCAAGTTCCGACTGCACCGGCTCGAGGCCGCGCTTGAGCGCGCCGATGACGCTGGTCGTGATGCCGGAAGAGTGCCAATCCATACCCATGACGGCACCGAAGGATTGAAACCAGAACGGATCTGCCAGCCGGTGCAGCAATTCACGCCTATCGTAGTGCTGAACGATGGCCTCTACGATGACACGGCCGAGCGCGGCCATTCGCACTGCAAGCCATGTAGGAACTCTCCCGCCGTGAAGAGGTAGATTTGCGCTGCCGGAGCGTTGCATCAGGCGAACATGATAACCGTGCCCTGGAGCCACGCAAATGCGCTAGCATTCCTCATGCTCGGCCGATCCACGTTGTTCCCAATCGCGTTATTCGCGTACTTCTTTGCCTGCGCGGCTGCCGCGTCGTCGCCTGCTGCGCAGCAGAAACCGCCCTCTCCGAAGGCTGCGCCGAGTCTCGCCGCGCCAAGTCCAGCCGCCGCGCCGAGTCCAGCCGCTGCGCCGAGTCCAGCCGCCGCGCCAAATCCGACAGCGGCGCCTAATCCTGCGACGACGCCGGTGTCCGTATTGAGCGCGAATGAGGTGGTCGAGATCTTGGATCAGACCAGTGAGTGGTATCGAGCGCTGGAGCCGCAGCAACAAAGCGCCAGTCAGCCGAGCGAGGTGTTGATCCTCTATGCCAATAGGCAGATCGCGGACAAGGTTGTCGAATTGGCGGTCGATCTGGCTAGGGCAGATGCGGAATTGTTGAGCAGCGAGGCGAATGCGGCGCAGGCTAACGCGGAGAAATCGGCGGTCACCTCACTCAATGATCAGCGCAAGCAGCTGGATTCGCAGCACCAGTCGATTCAACAAGAGATAGCGGCGGATCGGCAGAAGGCCGCGGCCGGTGGCAAAGCGGGCAAGGAGTCGGAAACGAAACTCGCGGAGCTGCAAGGTGAACTTGCGATGAACGCTGCGCGTGCGAATCTCTTGGACACCATGGGCGAGTTCGTCACCCAGCGCGACCCGAAGAGTGCGGATGCGGAGGCGCTCAAAGCTCACATCGACGCCATTGCGGCGAGCATACCGGCGGCGGTGAGCGCGAATGCGCCGGCCCAGGCGGCCGCAGCGCCGGGCGGCGCGGGTGCGGCCAGTGCGGCGCGCGCGCCTGCGGTAGCTTTAAATCCGGCCGTCGATGCCTCAAAGTCCCGCAATGGAATCTGGGACTTGGGGAAAAATGTATTTGACCTCAGGAACAAGATCAATGCGATCGAAGCTATCGATGCACGCTCCAAGGATTTGGCCGATCTGTTTCACAAGTTCAGCGAGGCGCCGCGTGAGCGGCTGCAAGCCTACGCGTCGGGGAGCGATAAGCTCGCGGCCGCGGCGGACAGTGCCAGTGGAACGGCGCTACAAAACCTGCGGGGTCAATTCGACACCCTGGCGTGGCTTTTCAAGCAGACTTCGTCGATCCTGCTGCCCTTGAGCAAGGAGGCGGTGCTGCTGGAGCAGTACCGGCACAATCTTGCCAATTGGCGCGACGCGACCAGCCGCCAGTACCGCGAGGCCTGGCAAGTGTTGGCAATTCGACTCGGCATTTTGCTGGGGTTGTTGCTGGCGGTATGGGTGCTTGCGGAGGTGTGGCGCCGCGCAGTCTTGCGCTACATCCATGAACCTCGGCGCCGCTATGTGCTCCTGTTGGTGCGGACGATTCTGATGTGGATCGTCATCCTCGCCATCGTGGGCTTGAGCTTTGTCACCGAAATCAGCAGCTTTGCGACCTTCGCGGGACTTATCACCGCGGGCGTTGCGGTCGCCATGCAAAGCGTTTTGGTGTCGATCGTCGGTTATTTCTTCCTGATCGGTAAATATGGCATCCGCGTCGGTGACCGGGTGCAGATTGGCACTGTCGTCGGCGAGGTCATGGACCTAGGCCTGGTGCGCATGCATTTGATGGAGTATCACGAGCAGGGGCCGCTTGGGCCCACGGGCCGCGTGGTCGCATTCCCGAACCTGATCGTATTCCAGGCCACTGGCGGACTGTTCAAGCAGTTGCCCGGCGTGAACCTGTCGTGGCATGAAATCACGCTGCCGCTGCCGCAAGTTGCCGACTACGTCGCCTTGAAGCATCAGTTGTTGGACGCGGTGCGGAAAGTCACCGAGGAATATCGCGGCGAAATCGAACGCCAGAGCCGGGAAATGCGTGAAATGTCAGCCTCGGGGGGTGGTGGCGATGCGCAAGTACATGTACAAATGCACATCGTTGACGGCCACATGCAGGCACAGATCGGCTATCCGGTCCATTCGCAAAATGCGGCGGACATCGACGAGCGCGTATCGCAGGCGGTGCTCGCGGTGTTAAGCGCTGCAAAATAATTGTAGGGAGTGATTTTTTAAAATGATTGCTAAGAAGATCGCGGCAGCGCTGACCGCGACGTGTATGACATTGCCCGTACTGGCCGCGACCACCGTGATACATGCGGGGCACTTGATTGCGGAGCCGGGCAAGCCGGTCACGTCCAATCAGTCGATCGTCATCGAGAACGGTAAAATCGTGGCGGTCAAGGATGGCTTCGTCGCCGGCGATACGACCATCGATCTCAAAGACTCGTGGGTGATGCCCGGGCTCATCGACATGCATACCCATGTCAGCGGGATTGAGAAGCTCGACGAACCTGTCGGAGGACAGATCGCTCTCTTTTATATGTCGCGCCCGGCGGAAGCGGTCCTCAACACGTTGCCGCGCGCCAACGCCCTATTGATGAATGGCTTCACCACGATCAGAAACGTAGGCGATCCGACCTACACGACTTATGTGCTGCGCGATGCGATCAACAAGGGCATCGTGCCGGGTCCGCGCATGTTCGTCGCGGAGGCGCAAATCTCGGTGGCGGGCGGGGATTTCGACGCGTCGAGCTGGGACGTTCGCAGCGACGTGGAGAAGTTTGTCACCAATCGCGGCAATTGTTCCGGTGTGGTGGAATGCATCAAGGTGGTCCGCGAAGAGGTGCATCGCGGCGCCGACGTGGTCAAGTTTCGCCAGGCGGGACTGGCAGCGGAGGATCCCAAGGTTTCGATGGTCGAATCGCCCGAAGAGATCAAAGCGATCATCGATACCGCGCATCAATTGAATCGAAAAGTCGCCGCGCATGTGGACGGCACACCGGCCTATCTGCACTTAGTGATCGAGGCGGGCGCCGACACCATCGAGCATGGACCGCTGGATGATGCGTCCATCGCCATGATGAAAAAGCGCGGCACGGCGTACACACCGACCTTATTGGCCGGCAAGCTCATCGAGTATCGCTTTCAGGAAGGCCTCGAAGGCGTGGGCAAGGCGTACCGTGCGGGCGTGCCGATCATTTTCGGAACGGACTTGGGCATATTCGGTCCTGAGCGCAGCCACGAAGAGTTCGGGCTCTTGGCTTCCGCGGGCATCCCGCCCGCCCAGGTGCTGCGCGCCGCGACGGTCAACGCCGCCGCTGCGCTCGGCGGCTTGGGCGAGGGCTTAGGGAGCATCGCGCCCGGCAAAACCGCCGACGTGATTGCGATGAAGGTCGATCCACTGGCGCATATCGATCAATTGGCCGAGCCCGGCAAGGTGTCCTTCGTGATGAAGGACGGGAAGGTTTTCAAGGACGAGCGCTAGGGCTCGTCATGAAATTCGCGGCGGATCCTTCGTGATCGTTCATCTCATCGACGGCACCTACGAGCTGTTCCGGCACTTTTACGGCTTGCGTCGTTTCAACAAGGGTAAGGACAAACCGTTCGGTGCGGTCGTGGGCGTGCTCAACGGCGTGCTGCAGATGATCGAGGAAGGAGCGACCTATCTGGGCGTGGCCACCGATCATGTGATCGAGTCTTTCCGCAATGATCTTTGGGACGAGTACAAGACCGGCGAGGGCATCGATCCTGCTCTGCACGCGCAGTTTCAGCCGCTCGAGGATGCGTTGGTCGGCATGGGCGTGACGCTTTGGCCGATGGTGGAGCTGGAAGCGGACGATGCGCTGGCCTCCGCGGCGGCGCTGGCGGCGCAAGACCGCAGGGTTCTCAAGGTTTGCATCTGGACGCCGGATAAGGATCTTGCGCAATGCGTGCGCGATGATCGCGTCGTCCAAGTCGACCGGAAAAGCAATGTCATTCGGGATGCAGCGGGGGTCCGAGCGAAATTCGGCGTCGGCCCCGAGAGGATTGCCGATTATCTGGCGTTGGTCGGCGATTCGTCGGACGGTTATCCGGGGATCGGCGGCATTGGGCCTAAGGGGGCGGCGGGATTGATTGAGCGCTTTGGCCGAATCGAAGATTTTCCGCCGGAGATTCTCGGTGAACAAAAGCCGCTGGCGCTGCTGTTCAAGAAATTGGCCACCTTGCGGGATGATGCGCCGCTGTTCACGGATGTGGAGGCGCTGAAGTGGCAGGGTGTTTCGAATAATTTCGCGGAGACTGCCGCGAAGCTTTCGGATCCCAAGCTTTTCGAGCGAGCGCAGAAGGCGCTGCAATCGCCGAAGAGAGCAGAGTCGTCAGGCGCGATTGCGCTCAAGAAAAAGCCAACTAAAGCCGCGCGGGAGCCGAAGAAGCCATGAGAATCGGATTGCTCAGCTTGTCGTGGTGTTTGATTTGCGTCTCGGCGCACGGCGCGGCCGCGGACGAGCAGTGGCCTCTCTACGGCAGAACCTTCTCGGAGAGCCGTTTCTCGCCGCTCAAGCAGATCGACCCTAAGAATGTGCAGCACTTAGGATTGGCGTGGGAATTCGATGATTTCGTGGTGCGCGGCCGAACTCATCGCGGCAACGAGGCGTCGCCGATCGTCGCGGACGGCGTGATGTATTTTTCCGGTCCGTGGAGCGTGGTGTACGCCTTGGATGCGCGCACCGGCAAACATCTGTGGACCTACGATCCCAAGGTCGATGGGCAGTGGGCGCGCCGCACCTGCTGCGATGTGGTCAATCGCGGCGTGGCGCTGTGGCAGGACAAGGTTTATGTGGCGACGCTGGATGGCCACCTCATTGCGCTGAATGCAAAGAGCGGCGCGGTGTTGTGGAAGGCCGATACGTTCATCGATCGGGTCACCATGAATTATTCCAGCACCGGCGCGCCGCGCATTGCCGGCGGCAACGTGGTGATCGGCAATTCGGGCGCGGAGATGGGCGCGCGCGGTTATGTGAGCGCCTATGACCTGACCACGGGCAAGTTGTCGTGGCGATTTTTCACGGTGCCCGGCGACCCTGCGAAGGGGCCGGACGAATCGAGTGCCATCACGTCGGCGCGAAAGACCTGGAGCAAGACATCGCGCTGGGATTTGGGCGGCGGCGGAACGGTGTGGGATTCGATGGTGTACGACCCGGCGCTCGATCTCTTGTATGTGGGTGTGGGCAACGGGATGCCGCATCCGGTGTGGTCGCGCAGTCCCGGCGGCGGCGACAACCTGTATTTAGCATCGATCGTGGCGATCGAGGCGAAGAGCGGGCGCATGCGCTGGTACTACCAGACAACGCCGGGAGATAGCTGGGACTACACCGCGACGCAGAACATGATCCTTGGGGAGCTGACGCTGGGCGGCAAGCGGCGCAAGGTGATCATGCAGGCGCCGAAGAATGGTTTTTTCTATGTGCTCGATCGCGAGACGGGAGAGCTCCTGTCGGCGAACGCCTATACCAAGGTGACGTGGGCCAAGGGCGTGGATTTAACGAGCGGCCGTCCGGTGATCTCCGATCAGTCGGATTATTCCAAGCAGCAAAAGGAGATCTGGCCGAGTCAGGCAGGAGGACACAATTGGATGCCCATGTCGTTCAGCGAGGCGACGCACCTTGCGTACATTCCCACGTTGGAGGGGGGCATGGTGTTCGGCATGGTACCGGGCGATCAAGTTCACTTTCGCGTCGGCGCGAACAACGAAGGTGACGAGGCGGGATGGTCGAGGCCCGTGGGTGATTCGGGAGTGCAGGGCGATCCGTCGACTTCGCCGACCAAGGACCAGCCGTTTCAATCGATATTGAAGGCATGGGATCCGATAACTGGGAAGGTCGAGTGGCAGACGGCGCCGACTGGGTTTTGGGCCGGAGGCGTCCTTTCAACCGCATCGGGCCTGGTATTTCAAGGCGCAGCCGACGGAAACTTTTCGGCGTACGACGCCAAGGACGGGAAGCGGTTGGCGCGCATTGCGACGGGCACGGGCATCGAGGCGGGGCCGATCTCCTATGCCATCGACGGTGTGCAGTATGTCGCGGTGCTGGCAGGATTCGGCGGCGCAATGAATCAGATCGGATATCCCGCCGGGTCGGCGGCGCTGAAATTTGAAAACCACGAGCGTCTGCTGGTGTTCAAGCTCAATGGCGCACCGGTGTCGTTGCCGGCGCAGCGGCATCGCGACGTGCAGCCGGTGCCGGCGGCGAAGTCCACGGATCCGAAGGTGATCGAGCGCGGCATGGATCTCTTCGATCGCTGCGGCGCGTGTCATGGCTACCGCGGCGGCGCGAATGGCTATCCGGATCTTTGGAATTTGCCGCCGGACGTGCACGCGGCGTTTCAGTCGATCGTGCGCGGCGGTGCCTTAAGCTACGCCGGCATGCCGTCGTTCAAGGATGCGTTGTCAGAGGACGACGTCAACGCGATCCAAAGCTTCATCATTTCCGACGAGATCACGCTGCGAAGCGCGAAGCGTTAGGGGTCCTCCTGTACGGAAAAATTGTATTGACAATTCTTTAGCCGGGCTTAGGCTGTTCTCATACGACGACCACCCTGTGGAGGTAATGGACGACCTTCCGTATACGCGGAACTCGTATTGCCACACCTCAAAAAAGAAGCGGGGATCTCGACATGAAAAATACCGTGAGCGGCCGGCTCTTGGCTGCGGCTTTCCTTTGCTGCTGCGGATCGGCGTCACTGATGTTGGGCAGTTCACTGCAAGCGGCGCCTGTGCTCAAGGGACCGCCGGCGCGCGCCATCACCGATCCAAGGAGTCTTTCGTCCGCGGCGCTCGAAGGTGCTGCGCCGGTGCCGATCGCGGATCTTCTCTATGTCCGCAGCAGCCTGGGTGCCGCGTGGACCCAGGATTCGAAAGGGTTCATCGTTTCGACCAATCTGACCGGCCGATTCAACTTGTGGAGCGTTGCCGCGGGCGGTGCGTTCCCGACGCAATTGACACAGTCCGACGATCGGCAGCTGGGAGTCCTGACTTCGCCGGATGGCAATTGGGTAGTGTTCGACTCCGACAAAGGCGGCGCGGAGATTTTCGATCTCTATGCCGTGCCCACGGCCGGAGGCGCGGTCGTCAATCTCACGCATAGCGATGATGTGTCCGAAACGGGTGCGGTGTTTTCGCACGACGGCCGCATGCTCGCGTTCGGTCACCGCCTGAAGACAGGCGCGTCGAATAACGTGGCGGTCATGGACTTCGCGGCGCGCACGGTGCGTGTGCTGACGCACGAGACCTTGCCCACCATGCAATGGAGCGTCGTGGCGTTCTCACCCGACGGCCGCTTCGTCATTGCCAATCGTACGAATGTGGAGAGAACCCAGGGCTCGGTTTGGCGCGTCGATGTGGCGACGGGTGCTGCCACCCTGGCGCTGGCGAGCGGCGAGAAGGGCTTTAGCACTGCCAGCGATATTTCGCCGGACGGCAAGTTGCTGGCCTTGACCACGGAGACTTCGAGCGGCTCGCTGCAGGCGGCGCTGTACGACACGAGCTCGCAGAAACTGACCCTGCTCAAACCCGACGCATGGGAGCAGCATTCCGGGCATTTCGCGCCGGACGGACATTCCTTGCTCATGATCAGCAACATCGATGGGCGCGATGTGATTTATTCGTATGATCCGGGCAACGGCAAGATTGAAGAGTTGCCGGTGCCGGCCGGCGTCAATTCGGATTTCTTCGGCAACATGCCGGCCTTCTCGCCCGACGGGAAACACATTTTGTTTCCGCACCAGTCGGGAAACACGCCGCTCGATTACTGGGTCTTGGATCGGGCCAGCGGCAAGGCGGCGCCGGTCACGCGGCTCGCGTTGGCGAGCATCGACCCACAGAAGCTGCCGAAGACGCAGATCGTCCACTACGCGAGTGCCGACGGTACCATCATCAGCGCGTTCGTGTGGCTGCCCTATAACTTGCAACGCAACGGCCACGCGCCCGCGGTGGCGCTGCCGCATGGCGGCCCGACGGGGCAGACGACGGATGATTTCGATCCGACCGCGGTGGCGCTGGTGTCGCGCGGCTACGTGGTGATGGCAGCGAATCCGCGCGGCTCAACGGGTTATGGCCGGGCATTCGAGGCGGCGAATCACCGCGACTTAGGAGGAGGCGATCTCGCCGACTACGTTGCAGGCGCCAAGTTCTTGGTCGACAGCGGCTATGTCGATGCAAAGCGCATCGGCATCACCGGCGTTTCCTATGGCGGCTACATGACCATGATGGCAGTGTCGAAGACGCCGGATGTCTGGGCGGCGGGCGTCGAGATCTGCGGCATCACCAATTGGTTCTCGATGTACGAACGTGGCTCGCCGGTGCTGCGGCAGTATCAAATGGGATTGCTCGGCGATCCGGTGAAGGACAAGGCGGTATACGAGGCGTCCAGCCCGCTGACCTATTTGGGCCAGGTGAAAGCGCCGCTGCTTGCGCTCGCGGGCGCCAATGACATTCGCGTGCCGCCGAATGAGGCCGAGCAGGTGGTGGCGTACCTGAAGAAGGACGGTAAGACGGTCGATACGAAAGTCTATGCCGGCGAAGGCCACGGCTTCTTCAAGCGCGAGAATCAGATCGATTCGCTGGAACGCACCGTTGCCTGGTTTGATCGGTATATTGGTGCGGGCGCGAAGCGGTAGGGGTTCTCATGCGAAGTCGCTTGATTGAGTTGAGTTTGCTCAGCGCCGGTTTGCTGTTCGGCCATGCAGCGATGTCCGCCGATGCGACCAGGATCATCATTCATGCGGGGCATGTGATCACCGATCCTGGCAAGCCCGTGCTCGAGCATCAATCGGTCGTGGTCGAAGACGGCAAGATTACCGCCGTGGTCGATGGGTTCGTCGAGGGCGGCCGGGTCATCGATCTGTCGCAGGCGTGGGTCATGCCGGGCCTGATCGACATGCACACTCACGTCACCATGACGATGGACATCGATTCCGCCACGCCCATTGCGGACTTCATGCCCGGTTACCTCGGCCGGCCTGCCGCGCGCGTGCTGGCAAGCGCGGGCCGCGCACACGCGGTGTTGCATGGCGGATTTACCACCATTAGAAATCTCGGCGATCCGGCCAGTGTGACCTACGATTTGCGCGATGCCATCAATGCCGGCGTGATCGACGGGCCGCGCATCATCGCCTCGGAGGCGCAGTTTGGCGTACCGGGCGGTGATTACGACGCGTACAATTTCGGCGAGCGCGAGGATTTGGAGCCTTTGTTCAAGAGCCGCGGGACCTGTTCCGGTGCGACGGACTGCGAGCGGGCGGTGCGAGAGGAGATAAGGCGCGGCGCCGGCGTCATCAAGATGCGGCTCTCGGCGCAGCCGATCATTGATCCTAAGAGTGGGCCGATGGAAACCCCAGCGGAGCTCAATGCCATCGTTTCGACCGCGCACCGCTTGAACCGCCGCGTGGCCACGCACTCCTCCGGCTCACCTGCCGCCAACCAGATGGCGATTGAGGCGGGAACCGATACGATCGAGCACGGGCCTCTGAGCGATATGAACATCGCGACGATGGTCAAACGCGGAACGGCGTATGTCCCCACGCTGCTGACGGCGAAGCTCGCCACGGCAAATCAGAAGCTCGGCGTGCCGATCGAGTATTACCGGCAAGCAGTGGCGAGCGTCTCCAAAGCCTACAAGGCGCATGTGCCGATTCTGTTCGGCACGGATTTGCCGGTTACGCCGATTGCACGGGAATGGGAAGAATTCCTCGCGCTGCAAGAGGCAGGGCTTACGAGCGCCGATTCGCTCAAGAGCGCAACCGTGAATGCGGCAACTGCTCTGGGGATGGCCGATACGGTTGGCAGCATCGAGGCGGGCAAGGATGCCGATGTGATTGCCGTGTCCCATGATCCGCGCGCGGATTTGCATGAAATGGGCAAGGTCATTTTCGTCATGAAGGGCGGCAAGACGATTCGGGACGATCTGCGGGGATCGTAGTACATGCAGAATCATAAGCAAGATATTCGACGTACATTTATGAAAGCCTCGCAGTTCAAGTTGCCCAGCGCGTGGCTGCCGATTGCGATGTCCAGCGTCGCGCTGATCGTTGTTGCGCTGCGTGTACTCCTGTCAGGCGTGGCACGGGACGCAGACGAGGGCGCAGCGGCACATTTGTGGCAAATGCTGATGGTGGGTCAGGTGCCAGTCATAGGCTGGTTCTTGGTCAGGTGGGTCCTCAAGAATCCGCGCCAGTGGACAGTGGTGCTCGCGGTCCAGGTCGGAGCCGTGCTAGTGGCGGCGGCTCCGGTGTATCTATTGCGACTCTAGGTCGCGCCTTAACCAACGGTTCGAGCGGACTGCGCGGTGTATCTTCGTTTGGCCAAGGAGGGAGGTCTACGATGGAGATAAAGCAGCTTCGATCAAAGGCGACGCACCCGCTTGCCGCCCAACCTCATCGTTAGGAGGCTAGATGGAGCTACATCGTGTTGCGGGCATCCTGCTGGTGATTTTGTTCATGTGCATAGTCTTTAACTATACGCAAAATGGTGGCTTACTCTTTTTGGGAACTCTCGTTGGCGTCATCGGCATTTATCTTTGCTTTTCAGACGGCTGGTTCAGATGGCGTACTCACTCCTCAGGCAAACACGATAATTCCGGTAGCGACGTTTATTTATCTGATGGAAGCTCTGGACACGGAAATCACGGCCATGACCATGGTCACAGCTCCTACGGCGGTGGGCATGGCGGTGACGGCGGTGGCCACGGTGGTGACGGAGGCGGCGGGCACTAAGGTCGCCGTCGTCCGGTCAGCTCAGTGATAGGCCTAAGCCTTGGTTCGAAGTTCGCGCGGCGATAACCCCAGCTCGCGCCGGCAAACACGCGCGAAGTAGGCCGGATCGTGGAATCCCAACCGCTCAGCCGCTTCGCCCGCGCGCAGATCTCCGTGGCGCAGCAGTCGACGCGCTTCCAGCATCACGCGCGCACGGACCAGTTCACCAGCGCTGCGCCCGAGCTCGTTCTTGCAAAGCACGTTCAAGTGACCGGGGCTAATGCCCAATTGATTCGCGTAGAACATCACGCCATGCTGCACGCGAAATTGTTTTTCGATCAGTTTGCGAAATCGGCTTACCGCGCGACTGCCATGTCTCGCGCCGGCAGCGCCATGACGCGCAACGTAGCTTCGGTCGAGCCCCACCAATGCTGCGTACAGCGCAGCTCGTAGTGCATGCGCGGAGTCTGGACGAAATCGCGAGAGCTCTTTCTGCATGGTCGTGAACTGCCGGCGGAACGCGCGCTGCTCGGCGATGCTCAGTGCCAACGAGGCCGCAACTCGAGACTCACGCAGAAATGAAAACTGATCAATAAAGTGCGGGTCGCTGAACGTATCGCTCAAAAATTCCTCGACGAAAAACAGACACGCACCATCGAGCATGCCGTCCATGCGCCACTCGCGCGTCTGTCCCGGCAAAGTAACGACGAGACTTCCAGGCGAGATCGCAATCTCCTGGGCGTCCAATACCAATGCGCCATGGCCGCGCGTAACCAACAAGACGTCGTGAAATCGCAGAATATGCGGTGAGCTATTGAGGATGAAGGTCGGCATGTCGCGGACCATCGCGGCATCGATGAGCAGCTCGCGACCGTACTTGCTGCGATTGAATTCAACATCACGGACGGGATTCGACGTCGTCCTTCGCATCGTCGAAAAGTACCAGAAAATGCGCGACTGGTCCATTTCGCCGCGCCCGGCGGCTGCGCACACTGCGTACACGGGCGACGGAGGAATTCCATGTACAGATTGATCGGCTGCTTGTTGGCAATGGCATGCTCCGTGTGCTCGGCGGAGGAGGCGATGTCGCTCATGTTCCGTGGCGATCCGGCACTGACGGGCATGGCGCACGGCACCGTCGTCGCCAATCTCGACGGCGTCCGCTTCGTTTTCAAGGCAGATGGAGCCATTCGCAGCACGCCCGCATTGCGCGACAACACGCTGTACTTCGGCAGCAATGACGCGAGGGTTTACGCGATCGATGCCAAGACCGGCGTTGAACGGTGGCACTTCAAAACCGGTGGCGCGGTAAATTCGTCACCCGCAACGGGACTGCATGATGTGTTTGTGAGCAGTCGCGACGGCAATCTGTATGCGCTAGCCTTGAGCGGCGGCTCGGAGCACTGGCGCTTCACGTTTGGCAGGGATGTCGGGGCGAACGACTATTGGGACTATTACACGCCTTCGCCGGTTTTGGCGGACGGGCGACTTTATGTCGGCAGCGGTGACGGTCATGTGTATTGCATCGATGCGGCCTCCGGCAAGGCGATCTGGAAGTTCGATGCCGGATCGCGCGTGCGCTCCGCGACCGCGATTTCCGGTGACAGTGTGGTTTTCGGCACGATGAGCGGATACGTCGTGTCGCTCGATCGCACGAGCGGAAAGCAGCGCTGGAAATTCGCGACGGCCGGCGCCAGTCACAAGTTTGCCGACAAGCAGAACGACACTACATCCGTGCCTGGATCGCCATCGATTTCGGAGGGCATCGTTACCATCGGTGGCCGCGATGGTTATATATACGGGTTGGAACTGGCCACCGGCAAAGAGAAATGGCGGCAAACCCACGATGGCTCGTCCTGGATCTTAGCCACGGCGACAGACGCCTCCACAGTCTACGTCGCAAGCGGCAGTGCATCGATCGTTCAAGCAGCTGACATAAAAACGGGCAAAGAGCGCTGGCGCTTCAAGACCCACGGCGCGGTGTTTGCCTCGCCGGTGCTCGCCGGTAACATTGTCTATTTCGCGGACTTCTCCGGGCTCGTGTACGCAGTGGATCGCGCCACCGGCATGCAGCGCTGGCGCTTTCCGACGGGCGATCGGGTATTCGCGACGCCTGTATTGGGTGACGGCGTGCTTTACGCCGCATCGGACAATGGGGTGTTGTTCGCACTGGAAGGCGATGCGGTACCGCAGCCGAAACCTGCTGCGCGCAAAATCGTGGTTCGCGAAGGCAGAAAATCTTCCGATGCTTTCAGTTGGTTTGCGGGCGGACTCGACGAAGTCATCGCGAGCTATTTCGCCGCGCAAGGGTATGAGCCGCTTGACGCGGACAAACTGGCGCCATTCCTGCGCGCGCAGATCGCGGCACGCACCCCGAGCGTGGTGGTATTCGCGGACAATCAAATTCCGGCGAGCATCGCGGAGGTGGATTCGCCCAAAGCGCTCATTCGCCAGTATCTGGATGCGGGCGGGAAAGTAGCGATACTCGGGCCCAATCCGCTGGCTTACCATCGCGATACATCGGGCGACGTCGACAAGGTCGACTACGAGCCTGCACGTCGCGTCTTCGGCATTGACTATTTCGCACCCGAGCGCATGGGCGGCTGGTATCCGACCACGATCACACCGGAGGGCCATCGTTTTGGCCTGCGAGCCTTTGGCATCGATACAGCTCCCGTAAATCCGGCGCAAGTCACTACGGTGCTGGCCGTGGACGAGTATGGCAACGCGGGCTCATGGTTAAAAAGCTATGGCGGTCCCAAAGGAACCGGGTTGTTGCAACTCAATGTGCCGCGTGCTGCGCCCACGGACCTTGCGCCGTATCAAGCAGCGATCGAGTCCGGCTTGAACTAGCTTGCTTCGACAGCTCGTGAATTTGTGACGAACGCACAGGGATTTGGCATCACTGCCATCGTGCAATCACCCCTTTCCCGCCGACGGCCCAACACCGACCTTGCGCGCATGCTGCGGCATGTAGGGGGAGCGCATCGACTCGCTGCCAGGACCGTCCTTGGTCGCGACTGAGGCTCGTCCCTGACGGACCCACCGCTAGCAGATCGCCTTCCGGCAAGACGACGACGGCCTCCTTGAGCCCAGTCGGATCGGTCGGCGCCGATTTCTGCCAGGTGCGCCCGCCATCATGCGTGAGAATCACGTTGTCGGAAGGCTCTTCAGTGCGCTGATGATCGCCACCGACGCCGATACCGTGCGCAGAATCCCAGAAGCGGATTCCGAAGATACCCGCGGTCGCGCCGGAAGGCATGGGTGTTTCGATCACCTTCCACTTCAGACCGCGATCGGACGAGTAGAACATTCGCGCGCGCTCCGATCCACCGGAAGCAATCCAAACATTCGTCTTGTTTCGCACCGAGATCGAAGAATTACTCGCTGCGAAAGCCGCCTCCTTCGGTAACATGACGGGGACTTCAGCTGCTATACGTTGCCAGCTGACGCCGCCATCCGCGGTCGTCAGTAGAACCCATTTTCCATCAATGGGATCGCCGAAGACGATTCCGTGGCGCTGGTCCCAAAACGCGGTGCCATCCAAAAAGATGCCTTTTTGCGGGGTCTGAAACACGAGATCCCAGGTCTCGCCGCCATCCACGGTACGATAGATGCGCGCTTGTCCGAGTTCTGCCTGACCGGCGCTGACTAAGATAGCGGTGTGACTGTTCATTACCGCAAGTCCGCGGAAGTCGAGCATTTCGGCGCCGCGCACGGGACGCGCTTGCCACGTATGTCCTCCATCGGTTGTGCGCAGGCACGTTCCCTTGGTGCCCCCGACCCAGACGACGTTGGCGCTCGCAGCTTGGACGGAGCGAAAGCTCACGGTGGGCGCATTACTCTCTTGTACGATCCACTCGCCACGTGCGTATGGCGGCAGAATCAAGAGGATCCCACCACAAACTAGGTGGAGGAAAAATGATGATTTCATGGGCGCGATGGCTTAGAGCCAGTGAAAGTAAACCGCGATACACGCGGCGATCAAGGCGAGGTTCGTAAGATAGATCATCCAATGAATCACTTTGGCTGGAGTGATGCTCGTGTAGCGAGAGTCGCGCCATTTAAACGGCAATATGATCAAATGAGTCGCGAGCTCATGAGGCCCATATTTATTGAGCATGCGCACGATCGCTAGTGTCGCGAGCGCCGTTAGCGCCACTCCTCCAAAATCGTACAGCACGGCATTGGGCTCTTTAGTGCCGAATATCGCAAACCACGTGGCGATGAAGCTCACTAGAGTCGGTGCCACACTGCTCATTGAGACTGTGCCCTTGCACATTTCCCGAATCATGTCGCCCACTTCATCCGCGGCGCCTGACTTCGTTTGGCGCAATTTGGCCTTCGCCGCCAGATATTCATCGCTGGGGATGCCCAGGCGCTCGATGGCGATGGCCAGCACGGGAGGAACTACTGCGAAGATGAATTCGCTAAAGGTCACTAGATGACGTCCATCTCGATGCCAAGGACACGGGTTATTGATTCCGTTTCCCAATTCACGCCGGAGCCTCTTCGATAATAAATGTCCGGCGACTGAATTCTCACCTGGCGCATGCGCGGCCCTAGGCTGTGCACGTGAGCGACTTCTTGGTGCGATGAGCGTGACGCGAGCGATAGAACCGTAGCATCCCAGGATTCGGCTGGACTACTTCCGGAGCGGCCGAACTCCATGACCTTCACTCCTGTCGAATTGAGCGGTGGTGCGTCCGGAAGGACAGTCTTTACCGTCACGTCCTGCGGCAGAGTCGAACCGTTATCCATCTCAATCACATGCTCAACGTTCTTCGTTCCGCATGATACGGTCTTCACGGTCTTGCCGTGCAGACGACAGAAGGAAGTGATGGAGACGTAGCCGACAGTGACGGTTGCCTTGTGTGCCATTTGATCAAGCCGTGTGGGGCGTGAATCGATCGGGCCGCAGGTACGCCGCAAGCACATCCACGCAATCGCTGACCTCATTAAGGCTCACCCCTGAGATCTGGGTTTCCGAGATGTACCTGATGAGAAGGTCACGGACGGCACGCAATCTCCGCGGCTTTAAGAACACGCCAATGTCGTCAGGCGCATCGGCACCTCGTTCGACCTGCGCCAGGTCGACGCGTGCCCAAACGATGAGTTCGTCATCAAGCTGGTCTCGTCCGCCCATGGCGGCCTCGAGCCTGAGAAAGCTCGCCCCTTTGGGCACTCGCGACAAGAGATCCTCGGGAGTGCGAATGGCGTCGAACTCGAGATTCTCCGTCGGCGTGAAAGCGCGCATTTTGACGGTTGGACTCTTGGCGTCGCGCAATGCAGAGGTGAAAAATCGCTCGAGGGAGTTTGGATCCGTTCTTCCCCGCCAATAGATCGTGAGCGGCGAGTCGTCCTGCTCATCCGCGCGATGCGCTGACAGGGCGACCGTATATCCGGCGCGCAGACGGAGCCAGGTGCCGCTATCCGTGTTTCGCGACTCAAGATCTGCCATATGCGCTCCTTGGCTTCAATGGACGATAAGATGCCCTCCGCCGAATTGCAACAACGAGCCGGAAATGGGGAATACTGTCTGTGTCAGT
>DASXOY010000026.1:0-3347 GCA_036493935.1 Steroidobacteraceae bacterium
AGGCGGTTCTCGTTGATCAGCATGGTCTGGTGCGCCACCCACTGCGCCCAGGCCTCCTTGGAAATATTGCCATAGATCTTTTTCCCGAGATCACCCGGGTACGGCAGATAGTCGAGGCCCTCCGCCTCGCGCTTGAGAAGCAAGCAATACACTGTGCGCGCCATGATTGAATCTTAACCCATGCGCTCGACGCTTGTGCGTAGACGCTCGAATAGCTGGTGGATGGGTTGCGGCAACCCGATTCGCGGCGGTGTCTTTAGTTGATACCACAGCTGATCTTCCGCATCGCCGACATGGGTCTCAGGGGTGCACTGGACGAGGAGCGGATTCAGCCGCAGGTCGAAATGCGTGAAGGCATGTTCGATCGGCGGCAGCGCCTGCGGATCCATCTTTGAACCGCGTAAATTTCGTTCACACCACGCCAATGCCTCGTCCGCGCTTTCAAATTGCGGCGGCGACCACAGCCCGCCCCACAGGCCCGACGCCGGCCGGCGTTCGACCAAGATTGCGGTCGAACCGGTGGTGCCGGTCTGAGCGATCAAGAGCGTCGCCTCTCTTGAGGGACGCGAGCGTTTTTGTTTCTTGCCCGGCAATTCGTCTTGGCGCCCTTCGAGCGCCGCGACACAGCCGGTGCTCATGGGACAGAGCGTGCAAGCCGGGCGCGTGCGCGTGCATACAGTGGCGCCCAAATCCATGATGGCCTGCGTGTAAGCCGCGACATTGTTCGCGGGCGTGCAGGCATCGGCTTGCACCCACAGTGTCTGCAGAACGGTTGCCGAACTCGGATCACCGGCAATGCCGAAGACCCGTGCCAGCACCCGCTTGGCGTTGCCGTCGAGAATCGGGTGGCGCTGACCGCGCGACAGCGCAAGAATTGCGCCGGCGGTCGATCGCCCAATGCCGGGCAGCGCCATCACGTCCTCGATCGGCTGCGGAAATTCGCCGCCGAACCGTTCGACCAACATTTGCGCGCAAGCTTGAAGATTGCGCGCCCGTGCGTAATAGCCCAATCCGGTCCAAAGATGCAGGACTTCATCCAAGGGCGCCGAGGCCAACGATTGAACGTCGGGAAAGCGCATCATGAAGCGCTCGTAGTACGGGGTCACCGTGGCCACTTGCGTCTGCTGTAGCATGACCTCGGAGACCCACACCCGGTAGGGCGTCGGATCGATCTGCCACGGCAGGTTGTGCCGTCCATGAACTGCAAACCAGTCGAGCAGCCGCTGCGCAAACTGTTCGGGTACCGACCTCACTTGGTGAACAGACCCTGTAGACCGTTCTTTTTGAGCACGTCCTGCAGCTTTTGCTTGAGCTGGTCCTTGGCAACCGCTTCGATGTCCGGCCTCACCGTCGGCGCCGCGTAGGTCCCCGTGACTTTGAGCGGTATGTCGGTATTGCGCGCCGGCGCCGTCATGACGCTCGCCAACAATTTGAAATCGATGGCTTTGCTGGAGAGATTGGCATTGCCCTGCCCTGCTACTTTGAGCGCCTGCGAAACGATCGCGAGATCATGAGTCTCGGCAACGCCGTTGGTGATTTGCGAGGAAATCTTGAAGGATTGAAAGGGCGTGCGCCCCGTGCTCTGACCCGCGGGCGCGGGCGAGCGATTGATCAGCGCTTGGGCCAAATTGATCTCGTAGCCCACGTCGATGCCCTCGAGCGCGCCATCCGCAAGATTGGCATCGAGGTGTCCGTTCGCCGTTTTGAGCATGGCATCCACGGTTGCACCGCGCGCGGTGGCTTTGAGATTCACGGTTGCGCGTCCCGACAAGCGGCCCTTCTCCGCGGTGTTGGCGAGCAGGCGCGCCATATCGACGCCGCTCAAATGCTCATCCAGGCTCACTGTCGGGATGGCGGCACTCGAATCCAAGGTGATGTCGCCTGAGTAGCGGCCGCCGTCGAGCTGCGCCTCGAGGGGATTAAGGCGCATCACGTTGTTTTTAGCCGCGAGGGTGATGCGGACGTTGGAGAGCTCTGATCGTGCAACCTGCAAGGTCTTCACGGTCAGGGTGCCGCTGGCATCGAGCGGTGTCTCGTCCTTGGCGACTTTCTCAGCAGCCGGGGGCGCAGGAGCGGCCGGCGTCTCCGGGGCGCGATACCGATCCAGATCGATCTGGTCCACCGAGAGATCGAACCGCAACGCGTTATTGTCGGCCGTGAGCAGCTTGATGTTTCCCTGCAGCTGCGTGTCATCGAGATGCACTTGCAAATGGGTCAGGTCCACGAACTTGCCGCCGTAACTGAAATCCGTGCTCGCGGAGAGCTGCGAAAACACCTTCGGATCGCGCGTGGCCGGCAAAGCGACGCCCAGGCGTGGGGCGAGCTCTCGCAGCATCACCGGCGCCAAGGTCAGCTTGGCCGTCGCCGTCACGTCGTCGTTAATTTTCTTAACTGCGGCGCTGCCCGTCAGATGCGCACTCGAGTAGGTCAGCGCAAATTCAGCGAGGACGGCACTCGGCTGCGCCACGTTCACGGCAAGAACCGGTGTCGAGAACTCCCAATGGGCCGGCCGCTCATCGCCTTGACGCTGCAGGGTGCCGCTCAAGTTGACGGCACTGAAGAGCTGATGCTTCTGATCCGCATCCTGACTTAAGTCCAACGTGCCCTTGAGCGAGACCGCGCCGAAAGCGGCGCGGACATCGAAACTGACGCTCACCGGGATGTGCTGAGCCGTGAGTGAGCCGGTTTCGAAGTTGAGATTCTCGATGCTGACGCCTTCGTAGCTCGCCCGTCCCTGTTGCACGCGGATGTTCGCGAGCAGTAGCCAGTTGCTCGCGTCTGCAGTGTGATCTACGTCCGCTTTTTGAGCGGACGCGGGCTCCGTGCTTTCCCAGTTGCCCCGGCCATGCGCGTCCTTGCGCAGGCGCAGATCCAGCCCGTCGATCTCGATGCGGCCGACTTGCAGGCGCTTGCGCAGCAGCGGCAGCAGCTTGACCCGCACGCTGGCGTGATTCAGCGATAAAAAGGGCTCATCGCCGAAGCCGGGCGGATTGCCGAGACTCGCTGGTCCCAGTTCCAACGCCAGCCAGGGGAACACCGAGAGCTTGATGTCGCCGGGAAGCTTTAAGTCCCGTCCGGTGGACTGCTTGACGGCGGCGACGATCCGGCCCTTGAAGGTATTGGGGTTGACGGTGAGGGACACGACGAGCAGCGCCGCGCCCAAAAGCACGACAATGCCGGCCACCAAAACACCTAAAAATCGTAAGCGCGTCATGCCTTTCGCTCGGGATTGAGAGGTCGATCATAGCTCAAGCGCTGACCCTCCCGGCCGATACCCTTAAGATGATGGGTGAAGGCCCACGGGTACGGAAACCGCATGTCCAGCTGGTCGACTCAGAGCAAATTAC
>DASXOY010000027.1:0-27112 GCA_036493935.1 Steroidobacteraceae bacterium
CCGTCTGAATAGTCGTGATACGGCGACGGCCGACAGGCAAACGGTCGGTCCGGCCGCGGTCCTCAACCATCCAGCCAAGTGCTGGCCATGGGCGCCACATGCAGCTCGGCGCGGTCCAATTCATCCTCCAGCAAATGATAGGTATCGTCTTGAATACGGCCTTCGCGGCGCCAATCCGCCAGCAGACGCCGCTCGGCGGCAATCGCGCGCCGGCGCATGCCGTCGTACTCGGTGTTCGGCTGCGATCGATTGACGCTGCCGGCGCGAGCGGCGCTATATTCGGCGCAAAGCGCCGCCGCGGCGCGGCTGGAGGGGTCCGTAAGCTCATTCATGGCAGCATCCAGCATTGCGGCGCGTGTCCGGCTGACATCCTCGTCCAGGGAGGAATCCGGCGCGATGCGCAATACGGCAATCAGCGGGCGGATGGTGAATCCTTGCAGAATGAGCGTGCCGAGCACGACGATGAAAGCGCTCAGCACGATGACATCGCGGCTCGGAAACTCCTCCGGCAGTGCCAGCGCGGTCGCCAGCGTCACCAGCCCGCGCATGCCGCACCAGGACACCAATATGCCGATCGACACCTTGGGCACCTTGGAATTCAGGACACGCTTCTCGAAAAAGACCTGGAATCTGCGCAGCACGAAGCCGTACAGCATGACGTACGCGAAGCGCACGCCGATCACGATTCCGAGCACGATGCCCGCAAACGCCAAGGCGTGCCACAGCGCATCGCTTTGCAGTTGATTCAAGATGTCGCGCGCTTGCAGGCCCATCAAAAGGAACGCCAAAACGTTGAGCACGAATACCACCGTCGCCCAGATCGCGTAGGAGTTGACACGATCGCGCGCACTGGTGCGCGAGGGCATGTATCGAGCGATCACCGCGGCAAGAGCCACGACCGCCACGATCGGCGATAGCTGCAGGCGCTCCGCCAGGATCCAGGTTCCGTAGGTGATCAAGAATTGCACAATGATCAGGGACAGGGTTCCGGCGAGCCTGACGAAGAGGCGCATGCCCAGGTGCGCCGTCAGCACGCCCACCACCGCCCCGCCGGGAACGGCGATCAGCAAGCGCGGCGCCAGGGAATGCCAGGCGCCGTCCGGAGCCGTCGCGGCGGTCACGGCAAGTCCGAATAGCAAGAGCGCCACCGCATCGTTGAGCAGGCTTTCACCTTGCAGCACCGCCAGCGTTCGGCGCGGCAGGTTGAATTCGCGCAGCACGGCGGAAGCCGCGGCGGCATCGGGCGGCGCCACGATCGCGCCCAAGGCAATGGCGGCGGCCACCGGTATTCCGGCCCAAGCCACGGCGGCCCAGGCTACCGCCGCGGTGGTGAGCAACACCAGCACCACGGCGAGCGACACCAGCGGCACCCAAATGCGCAGGAGTTCGCGCGGCGGCATGTCGAATGCCGTGTCCAAAACCGCAGGCGCCACGAACAACGCCAGGGCGAGCTGTGGTTGGATCCCCAAATGCGGCGCAAAGGGCAAGAGGGCCACGCAGCCGCCCGCCAAGGCCAGGAGCGAGGGATAGGGAACGCGCAACCGGCGTGCGATTTGTAGGAACACCACCGCAAGGCCGAGCAAGACTAACGTGATTTCAAATAACTGCATGCTGCGAAGATAGTATGCGGACGAGGTATATTTCCATACTGGTGAAGGTGAAAGGCGGAGATCATGGCCATGACTCGACAATCGATGCTGTTCTGGTGCGCGGCGTTATGGGCGGTCGCAACAGCGCCTGCACTGAGCGCGGACGCGGCCGCCGGAAAATCTTTATTCCGGGAGCGCTGCAGCGTTTGTCATACCGCGGAATCGGGCGATAACGGCGGCGCGCAAGGCCCCTCGCTGATCGGGATCATGGGACGAGCGGCGGCCAGCGAAGCTCAGTTTCCCTACACCGCCGCGCTGCGCGACTCGAAACTTACCTGGAATGCGGCTTCCCTGCAGCGCTTTCTCGCCGCACCGGGTGCGGTCGTGCCGGGCACCTCGATGCTCGTCGCCGTTCCCAACGAAACCGAGCGCGGCAATCTCATTGCCTATTTTCAAAGCGTGGCAAACCAACCGCGCGCCCCCGAGGCGGCGATCGCCGTGCCGGCGAGCAGCGTGACGTCGGCCAACTGGCGCCTGGACGCGCCCGGCCAAACACACAAGATCGCCGCCGACTCGCTCCCTCCGCCTTTCGCGACTGCGTCGACCCGCAACAACTCGTCGGTCGTCGCAAAGCCGGCTGCTGCCGCGTTGTCGCTGCCGCCCGGCTTTCACGCCGATGTCTTCGCCGAGGGCTTGAGCGGCCCTCGAAAAATGCTGGTTGCGGCCAACGGCGACATTCTCGTCACGGAAATGCGCGGTGGCCGGGTGACGGTTTTGCATCCATCGCCGGACGGCACCCGCTCAGCGCGCAGCGATGTGCTGCTGCAAGGGTTGCGGCAACCCTTCGGGCTGGCGTTTTATCCCAATGCGCAGAATCCGCAGTGGCTGTACGTCGCCGAAACCAACCGGGTCATGCGCTATGCCTTCCGCACCGGTGATGTAAAGCTGCGCGGGACCGGGCAAGTTGTCGTCGCCGAACTGCCCAGCGGCGTCGGTCATTCCACCCGCGACATCGCGTTTTCCCCGGACGGCAAACGGCTGTTCGTATCGGTGGGATCCGGATCGAATGTCGCGGAGACCATGCCGAAGAAGACGCCGGCTGAAATCAAGGCCTGGGAGGCCCAACATGGTCTCGGCGCGGCCTGGGGTGTAGAGACCGATCGGGCGGGGGTGCTGGAATTCGATGCGACCTCGCCGGCGGCACCCACCAACTACGCCAACGGCATACGCAATTGCGTGAGCTTGACCGTGCAGCCGTCCAGCGGTGCACTGTGGTGCACGACGAATGAGCGCGACGCGTTGGGGGATGATCTGGTACCCGACTATTCGACGCGCGTGGCGCAAGGCGCGTTCTACGGCTGGCCCTGGTACTACATTGGCTCGAATGAGGATCCACGTTTGAAGGGCGACCGGCCGGATTTGAATGGCAAGGTGTCCGTGCCCGATGTCCTGTATCAATCGCACTCCGCGGCGCTCAGCATGACCTTTTACACGGCCACGAAGGGAAAATCCGCTTTCCCTGCCGAGTATGTCGGCGATGCCCTCGTCGGACTCCATGGCTCCTGGAATCGCAGCCTGCGCACGGGCTACAAGCTGGTGCGCATCCGCACGAAAAACGGCGAACCCACCGGCGGCTATGCGGACTTTTTGACGGGATTTGTGGTCGATGACGCCCATGTGTGGGGACGCCCGGTGGCCACTGTGGAACTACCAGATGGATCCTTGCTGATGAGCGAAGACGGCAACAATGTAATATTTCGGATCTCTTACCCGCACTGAAAGCATCAATTTTTTCAACAAAACGAGAACACTAAAATGAAGCTAGTACATCTTTCACTGATTGCCATCGCAGCCCTGTCGTTGAACGCGACCGCCGAGGAACCGAAGGCTGCAGCTCAGCCCGCGCGCAATATCATGGAGCGCCACGATCAATCCGGCGTGCCCGGAAAAGAAATCGTGATCGGTACCGCGACCTTGCCGCCGGGATCGATCATCGGCTATCACACCCATCCGGGCGATGAGGCGGGCTATGTGCTCAAGGGAAATCTGATCTTGAAGACGCAAGGGCAGCCGGATAAGCATCTCAAGGCCGGCGACAGTTTCTTCAATCCGCGCGGAGCCATACACAGCCTGATGGTGGCGCCGGGATCGGACGGCGGCATGGCGGTGTCGGCGTGGATTGTCGACAAGGGCCAGCCGATGGCGACGCCGTCGCCGGCTAAATGAGCTAGAGAAAGTCCGCGTCGTCGTAGAGCAGTTCCAGCTCGTCGACTTTCAGCGCGGCGACGTGCGCGCCGGCCAGAATATGGCGGGCGACGAGCAAGCTTATGCGCGCCAAATCGCGCGCAGCGGCGCGCGCCTTCTCTTTATCCAGCGAGTGATCGAGTAAATCAGAGCCGCGTGCGAGTCCCGCGGCCACGGTCGCAGCGAGCTGTGCCAATTGATGTTCGTTGTACTGCATAGGAGCGATTGTTGGTTTTCTCGCTACGCAGCATAGGCGCTCGCAAGTTCCTCTGCGCTAACATAAAGCAAATCAATTCCCTTCTCGTTCATCGCCGCGGGGCCTCGCGTCGCTGTAATCCAAATGCAGGTAATCCGGGTTGAAAAACGACAGCTCTTTCAACGCGTCCAACTCTTGAATCGTGAGAGTGCCGCCCTCCAGGGTAATCAGCTTCTGGCGCCGCAATTCCTGCAGCGTTCGATTTACATGGACGGACGACAACCCCAATGTTTCCGCCAATTCGACTTGGGTCAGGGGCAAGGTGCAAGAATTACCCTGATTCAAGCCCACGGCCCGAAAGCGGTACAGCAGCTCGCAAAACAAATGCGCCATCCGCTCCAGGGCATTGCGTTGACCCACATTGACGATCCATTCCCGCGCGATTGCCTCCTCCACCAGCGTCGACCACCATAGCGCCCGCGTCAGCGTGGGATAGTTGTGGGTCATTTTGAGGATGTTCTCGGGAGAAATAGTCGCCACTTTCGAGGTGACCACGGCGCCGATGGAATGATCCATGCGCTTCAGGATGAAGACTCGCAGGTCGCACAGGTCGCCCGGCACGAAGTAGGCAACGATTTGGCGGCGCCCGTCCTCGAGCACTTTGTAGCGGCAGGCAAATCCCTGCAGCAGCAACTTGACCCCGCCGGTGCGATCGCCCTGCGAAATGACATCCTCGCGCGCGGCAAATTCGCGAACGTCCTGGGTGCTCTCGTTGACGACGTTGGATTCCTCGTCGGATAGCTGGGTAAAGTTGGCCAATTTGCGCAGCAGCGGATTATTCATTTTTCAACAGCGCCTCGTCGGAAGGGAACTCTATGCGGCAGAGCACCCCTTCCTCCAAAAATAACAGCTCACCATCCCCGTGCAACTCGCTCGCAACCAGCCGCTTGACGACTTGCGAGCCGAAGCCCTGACTATAGCGCCCGGGCGCGGCCATGCGTACGCCATTCTCCGCCCATTCGAAGTGCAATCGCGGAGCGGCGGCATCGATGAACCACCATAGCACGCTCAGCCTCGACTGCGGCTGCGACAGAGCGCCGAACTTGATCGCATTGGTGGCCAGCTCATGAACGACCAGGCTCATGAGTTCGGCAGCTTTTGCGTTGAGCCGAACTGCAGGCCCTTCCACGACCGTCTCGCGACGCATGCCGTGAGCCAACAGTTCATCGAGCACCAAGCACTCAAGATCCATGCCGCCGGCAATAGGAGCTATTGCAGCCCTACCGATGGCGCTTACCCGGCCCGCAAGATGCTGTGCAGACTCCTGTGCGTCGGGTTGGCCCTGCATGTGAATCGATATCGACCTGAACACTGCAAGCAGCCTGCGGATCCGGTGCCGCAACTCCGCAGTGTCGGCGAACTCCTTGGCATTCATTAATGGGCTTCCCCAACTGATTCGGGCGGCGTTTCCTGGCCGACTATCCGCGCATCGCCTTGCGCCTTCACCAACCTGTGTTAGCACTTACCCTGCACAAGTGCTGCAGGCCGCCTGGTCAGTGCGATACTCTTGAGATTATGTACACACGCATCGCCTTTGGCTTTTTGCTCGCGTCCTGCCTGACTGCTCATGCGGCCGCGCCCCTGGAACTCGAATCGAACAAGGGCATGGTGGTGAGTTCCCAACACGTTGCGACCGACGTGGGCGCGGCGATTCTGCGCCAGGGAGGAAATGCGGTCGATGCAGCGGTCGCGGTGGGTTACGCGCTTGCGGTGACGCATCCTTGCTGCGGAAATCTTGGCGGCGGCGGATTCATGACCATTCACTTGGCCGACGGCAGAAATACCTTCCTCAATTTTCGCGAGAAGGCGCCGCTCGCGGCGCGCGCCGATATGTTCCTCGATGCGCACGGCAAAGTGGTCGCCAGCCGCAGCCTTGACGGCTACCTGGCGGTCGGCGTTCCCGGCACGGTCATGGGACTGGAGACAGCGCGCGAAAAATATGGGACCTTGCCGCGCGAGACGCTGATCGCACCGGCGGTCAAGCTCGCAGCAGAAGGCTTCACCCTGACGCGCGGCGACGTCGACGTGCTGGCCGACGGCACCCAGCAGTTTCGCGGCCAGCCCAATGTTGCCGCAATCTTCCTCAAGCACGGCGAACCGTTGGCGCCGGGAGACCGATTGATTCAGACAGATCTCGCGGAAACCCTGCGTGCAGTCAGTCATGGCGGCACGGATGCTTTCTACCACGGCGCCATACCGGCAGCGATTAGCGCAGCTTCGCATGCACACGGCGGACTGCTCACCAGCGAAGATTTTGCGGCTTATACAGTTACCGAATACGCCCCCACCACCTGCTCGTATCGGGGCTACGGCATCGTTTCCGCGCCGCCCCCGAGCTCGGGCGGGATTACACTGTGCGAAATGCTGCAAGTGTTGGAGGGCTACCCGCTCAAGAGCTTAGGCTTCCATTCCAGCGCCGCGGTCCATGTCATGACCGAAGCGATGCGCTTTGCCTACCGTGACCGCAACACCTATCTGGGTGATCCGGCCTTTGTCGACAATCCGAGCGTAAAGCTGTTGTCGGCGCAGCATGCGCAGGAGATCCGTGCACATATCGAGCCGAATCGCGCCACGCCCTCCGCGTCGCTTCGGGGCCTCGCGGCCGCCGATGAGCATGCCACCACGACGCATTACTCGGTCGTCGATCGCGCGGGCAATGCCGTGTCGGTCACCTACACCATCAATGACTCCTTCGGCGCCAAGGTCATCGCCGGTAATACTGGATTCTTCTTGAATGACGAGATGGACGACTTCACCGCCAAGCCGGGCGTGCCCAATGTGTTCGGTCTGGTGCAAGGTAAGGCCAATGCGGTTGCACCGGGAAAGCGGCCGTTGAGCTCCATGACGCCCACGCTGGTTTTCAAGGACGGCAAACCGGTTCTCGTGGTGGGCACACCCGGCGGCTCCAGAATCATCACGACGGTGCTCGAAGTCATCGTCAACGTCATCGATCATGGCATGACGTTGCAAGAGGCGATCGACGCGCCGCGCACCCATCATCAATGGCTGCCGGACACGATTGGCGCAGAACCCTTTGCCCTCTCCACCGATACGGTGCAGGCACTGACCGGCATGGGCTACAAGGTGGTGCCGCTGGAGAATTGGGGTTCCGGCAATGCCGTCGAGGCGATCGGCATCGCGCCGGCGGATGCCGCTTCTGCGAGCGCGCTCGGCTTCCCCCGCCCCGGCGTTCTCTACGGCGCAAGCGACTCGCGCGCGCCGGCAGGCTCAGCAGCGGCGCCATAGTTTTCTGTTCGTTCAATCAAGGTATCCCAATGATCAAACTCTCGATTCTCTATCCGAATAAGCCCGGCTCACGCTTTGACATCAACTATTACGTGGCCACGCATATGCCAATGGCGATTCGGCTGCTGAAAAAGAACCTGCGCAAGACCGAAGTCGACGCCGGCCTGCAAGGCACTGCGCCCGGAGAGCCGCCCGCGTTTCACGGCGGCTGCCAGTTTTATTTCGACAGCATTCCGGCGTTCTTGGAAGTGTGGGCCCCCGCCGCGGCGGAACTGCAGGCCGACATTCCGCGCTACACCGATGTCGCGCCGCTGATCCAATTCAACGAAGTCAAGCTGTCCGTGTAGCTGCGGCGATGCCGGTTCACGCCCTGTTTCCGACCCTGGTGTACGAATCGGCTCTGCAACGCGGCGGATCGGGCGAGCTGAATCGCCAGTTACTGAGGGAGTGCCGGCAGCTGCGATTAGACGATGCCGCCGGCCGGCGCTGGTCCGCCCGGAATTATCCGGGCGGCTACACCTCCTACGGCTCGGCGCACCGCCTGCAGGCGGTCTCGCCCACATTTGAATCGTTGCGCCGCAAGCTGGAACGCCATGTCGCCGCTTTCGCCGCGGCCGTCGAATGGAACCTGCAGGACCGCGAGCTCGGAATGACCGACTGTTGGGTCAATATCATGCCGAGGCATACGGTGCATGGTTTGCATCTTCATCCTCACTCGACCCTGAGCGGCACCTACTACGTTCAAGTCCCGAAAGGCTCGCCGGGCACGAAGTTCGAGGATCCGCGGCTCGATCGATTCATGGCCGCACCGCCGCGCAAGCCCAACGCGAAACGCGAGGCCCGTCCTTGGGTGACTTTCCCGGCGACAGCAGGACATCTCGTGCTGTTCGAAAGCTGGCTGCGGCACGAGGTGGCACCTAATGGCGTCAATGCCGAGCGAATCAGCGTAAGCTTCAACTACAACTGGTTTTGAGCCAAGGAACAATGAATGTCGAGCAGTGCATCGGACGCCACCATGGCGGTCTTCCTGGATTTGGAGAACATCGCGCTCGGTGCGCGCGATGCGAAGTATCCGAGTTTCGACATCGAAAAAGTGCTGGAGCGCCTCTTGCTCAAGGGCCACATTGTCGTCAAGAAGGCCTATTGCGATTTCGAGCGCTACAAGGATTTCAAGCGCGGCCTGCACGAGGCGGCGTTCGAGCTCATTGAAATTCCGCACGTCAGGCAGTCTGGCAAGAATTCAGCGGATATTCGCATGGTCGTCGATGCCCTGGATCTGTGCTACACCAAAAGCCATGTCGACACCTTCGTGATCTTGAGCGGCGACTCGGACTTTTCGCCGCTGGTCAGCAAGCTGCGCGAGAACGCCAAAACCGTCATCGGCGTCGGCGTCAAGAATTCGACTTCTGACCTGTTCATCAACAATTGTGACGAGTTCATCTACTACGACGACCTGGTTCGCAAGCAACCTTCCAAGGCGCGCCGCGCCGCGGCAACGGTCAAGGCGCCGGCGGTGTCCGAAAATGAGCCGCCGGAAAACAAAGTCAAGGGCCCGGATTTGAGCGGCGCCTTCGAACTCATCGTCGAAACGCTCGAGGCCTTGGTTGAGGAACGCGGCGGCAGCGAACCGATCTGGGGTTCGATGATCAAGCAGGCGATCAAGCGGCGCCAGCCGGGCTTCAATGAACGTTTCTATGGCTTCAGATCCTTCAATGACATGCTGAGCGATGCGCAAAAGCGCGGTTTGCTCAGCCTGCGGGCAGACGAGAAGTCCGGCGGCTACACGGTGCGCGTAGCCGACCGGCCACGGGCCCAATAGGCTAACGTCGGGTGTCCTGATCTTTGCGAGGCTGCGGCCACCAACGCTGCAGCAGCGCAGCTGCCCATTCTTTCCCGCCCAAACCGAAGGCCAATGCGATTGCCAGCATGAGGCCGGCGAGAATAATGAGAAAAGTTCGCTGCACGATGTCGCCGCCGACTTCAATCTGGCTGAGCGCGATCATCACCACAAACAGCATGATGGCGTAGCGCACCAGCCGCCCCAGCATGTCCGCGTCCGGGATCCGTGCATCGATGCAATAATTCTGCACAGCGTTGCCCACGAAGCTGGCGAAGTACGATCCGAACACCATGATCAGCATGGCGATGAGCAATTTGGGCGTGAACAACACCGCGCGACCCAAGAGGTCGGTGATGTAGGTCAATCCCATGCCGTTGAAGGCGATGATCAGCGTCGCCAGAATCACCACCCAGAAGGCCAGCAGGCCGAACAAGGTCGTGGTGTCGCCCCCCATGCCGGCCTGCTTCAAGAAATTGTCGGTACCCGCCCGCTCGGTCAATACGTTGAAATTGATCGCGCGCAAAGCGCGCTCGACCGCGAATCGCGTCGCCTTGGCAACCAGCCAACCGACCGCGACCACCAGCAGCGCCAGCAGCAATTTCGGCAGGAATTGAGCAGTCTGGTGCAAGAACTCTCGAGTTGCATCCACCACCATATCAATGCTTTGCATGAGTGCCCCCCATTATCCACTGCCCCAATCCAAGATCCCCTGCAGGGGGATGCCGACCCAGGTGGGCCGATTACCAATCTCGTAGCGCAACTCGTACAGCGCCTTCTCGACCTCGAACAATCCCAGCAGGCCATGTCCCGGCTGCAACGCCTCGTACAGCGCAGCCTTGCGAGCCGACGCCTCATACGCCGCCAAGAATGCCGCCCGCACGTCGCTCTCCCACGCCCGAGCCAGCGGCGCAAGCTTCAGCGCCTCTGCCTCGTTATGCGCGACGCTGCGCACCGCGCTTTGCTGCACGTAACTGAAGGACCGCAGCATGCCGGCGACATCGCGCAGCGGCGAATGCTTCGCGCGCCGCTGCTCCAGGCTATGGCCCGGCTCGCCTTCGAAGTCGATGATCACAAAATCATTGCGGGTCACGAGCACCTGTCCGAGGTGATAATCCCCGTGAATGCGGATCTTCTTGCCGGCCGGCGTTGCCGACGCGCAAGCCTCGATGCGCGCCACCAGCACCTCGCGCTGCGCGAGCACAGCACTGGCACGTTCGCGATCGACGGGGGATACCGCCTCGAGGTTTGCCGCCAAGAGATCCAGCGCGCCGCGCGCCTCGTCCAATGCACGCTGCCGGTAAGAATCGACGTCAGCGCGAACCAGCGGCACCGGCGAAAAGGCCGGATCCCGGGTGGGACGGGCCAGGGCCTGGTGCAGCTCCGCGGTACGCTGCGCGAGCACGCGGATCAAATTCAGGTACGCCTCGTGCGCATTCAGCGGCACTGCGTCCCCGGCAGGCGTGGTGCGGTACTGCTCCAAATGGCGGCGCAGATATTCCAGGGAATAGGTCCAGCCGTCGCCTTGATTGGCGATGAAGCTTTGGAGCATCGCCAGCAGGCGCGTCTGACCATCGTTCGCAATGAATTCGAGCACACCCGCCAAGGGTGCGCAGTTGGCGAAGTGCGCGACTTCCGTCAAATACATCCCCATCTCCAGCTCCGGGTTCAACCCGACGCGCAGCCGCCGGTACCCCTTGAGCATCAGCCGCTCGCGCATGTTGACCACGGTGTTGGAGCTGGATCCGCGCGGCCGCTCGACCGGCAGTGCCGCAAAATCCGGTCCGGCAATTTCCGCGAACGCCGCGGTGCGCCTAAACTGAAGCTTGCCCGACGACATGGGGATCTCGCGGCCCGATGCCATGGCGGCGACCATGGCGCGGCAGAACATCTCGTCGGCAAACGCATCGCCCATCACCCCCACGGTGGCCTGCTGGCGGATCTTGGCGACGGCGGAAGTCGACAGATTCCGGACGCGCTCGTCATCGCGATCCTCCCAGGCTATCGCCAGCGGCAGGAAATAGCAGGCGCGTGGCTCGGTTCCGTCGAGTTCCACCAACGCCATCAGCCACGTCATCTTGCCTTCCTGCCAGAGCACGTGCTCCGTGATGCGCGCCCGTTCGATGGCCGTGCCCTTCGCCGCAAACCAGCGCTGCGTCTCGATGTAGCGAGGCAGCGTGTCGGTTTCGAATTGCGTGCGTGTTTTCTCCGCCATGCCGATTCGCCATGGCACGACGCGCTCGCGGAACAGGCTGGTCCAGCCGTCGAACAGCACCACCACCGGTCTCTCGTCCACCGAGACGATTTGCTCGTGCCAGGAAGGCACCGCCGCATCGGTGGCCAATCTGAACCAGTAGAAGCCGTAGGCCGATATGGTCAGCAGGTACGGCAAATCGCCGATCGGCGGGAAAGCGGTGCGGCCGAGCACCTCGACCGGCACGCGACCCTTGAAGGAGGCTAGGTTCAGTTCGACCGGCTGCGCCGAGCGCGAAAGATTTGCCACGCACAGGATGGTGTCGTCGCCGTACTCGCGCAGGTACGCGAGAATCTTGCGGTTGCCGGGCCTCAAGAACCGGCGCGCGCCGCGGCCGAAGGCCTGGCTGGTCTTACGCACCGCCAACATGCGCTTGGTCCAGCTCAAGAGCGAACTGGGGTCGCGCGACTGCGCCTCGACATTGGTGGACTGGTACCCATACACCGCGTCCATGATCGGCGGCAGATAGAGTCGCTGCGGATCCGCACGCGAAAAGCCCGCATTGCGATCCGGACTCCATTGCATCGGCGTGCGCACGCCGTTGCGATCGCCGATGAAGAAATTATCCCCCATGCCGATCTCATCGCCATAGTAGAGGATCGGCGAGCCGGGCATGGACAAGAGCAGACTGTTCATCAGCTTGATGCGGTCCAAGTCATTTTCCATCAACGGCGCGAGGCGGCGGCGGATGCCTAGGTTGATCCGTGCCTGCAAGTCCGCGGCGTACGTCGTGTACATGTAGTCGCGTTCCTTGCTGGTCACCATCTCAAGGGTCAGCTCGTCGTGATTGCGCAGGAAAATCGCCCACTGGCAGGTCTCGGGTATATCCGGGGTCTGCTGCATGATCTCGATGATCGGGTAGCGATCCTCTTGAGCGATCGCCATGTAAATCCGAGGCATCAGCGGAAAGTGATAGGCCATGTGGCATTCATCGCCATCGCCGAAATATTCGCGCACATCCTCCGGCCACTGATTGGCTTCCGCCAGCAGAAAACGATTTCGGTAAGAGGCATCGATGGCCGCGCGCAGCTCCTTGATGACTGCGTGCGTCTCGCGCAGGTTCTCATTGCTGGTTCCTTCGCGCTCGACCAGATAGGGGATGGCATCCAGGCGAAAACCGTCGACGCCCATGTCGAGCCAGAAGCGCATGACCTGCAGCACGGACTTCATGACCTGTGGATTGTCGAAATTCAGGTCCGGCTGATGGCTGAAGAAGCGATGCCAGTAATAAGCCTTCGCGACCGGGTCCCAGGTCCAGTTGGAGCTCTCGGTGTCCGTGAAGATGATTCGCGTGCCGAGATACTTCTGGTCCGTATCGCTCCACACGTAGAAATCGCGTTCGGGCGAGCCCGCGGGTGAATTTCGCGCCGCCTGAAACCAAGGATGCTGATCCGAGGTGTGGTTTATGATGAGCTCAGTCACCACTTTCAGCTCGAGACGGTGCGCCTCGCGCAACATGGCGCGAAAGTCGTCGAGCGTACCGAATTGCGGGTGGACATTTTGATAGTCGGCAATGTCGTAGCCGTCATCCTTGAGGGGCGAGGGATAGAACGGCATCAGCCAGATGGTGTTGACGCCCAAGTCGCGGATATATTCGAGCTTGGAGGTCAGGCCCTTGAAATCTCCGATGCCATCGTCGTTGGAATCGAAGAATGATTTGACGTTGACTTGGTAGATGACGGCATCTTTGTACCAAAGCGCATCATCGGCGCTGATGCCGGTCGGCGGCGCGGCATCCAGAACGGGAACCTGCACATCGTTCATTTTAAGCGCGCTTCATAAGTAGTAGTCGAAGTCCCGCTCGCTGCGCACCCTCTTGCGCAGTCTAAACACATGCGCCGGCGAACGCTGCGGCTCCAGCAAAACATAGTTGTACCTGCCGCGCCATATATAGCGCTGATCGCTCAGCAAATCATGCACCTGGTAGGGTTGCACGGGGTCGATCTTCAAGCTGCCGATGTCCAAGTCCACCCATCCGGACTGCGGCTGATGCGGATCCAGGTTCACAATGGTGAGAATGACGTTGCTGGACGCTGCGTCCACCTTGAGATACGCAATCAGCTGATCGTTATCGACCTTGCAGAAATGCAGACCGGTATCCGATTGCAATGCCGCATTTTCCCGCCGAATGCGGTTCATGCGGGCAATCAGCGACCACAGGCTGTCGGCGCGCTCCAAGGTCCAATGCCGGAGTTGGTACTTCTCCGAGTCGCGGTATTCCTCGCTGCCGGGCTCACGCGGCGTGCTTTCCATAAGCTCATAGGTTGGCCCATAAATGCCGTAATTGCCGGACAGGGTCGCGGCGAGAATGAGCCGTGCGGCATACATCGGCCGCAGTCCCGACTGCAGCGTCTCCGGGAGAATGTCCGGTGTGTTGGGCCAGACATTGGGCCGGTAATACTGGCTGCCGGAACCTAAGCTCAGTTCAGTGAAATAGTCGGTCAGCTCTTGCTTGGTATTGCGCCAAGTGAAATACGTGTACGACTGGGAAAATCCCAGCTTCGCCAGCCGGTGCATGACCTTTGGCCGGGTAAACGCCTCTGCCAGATAGATCAAGTCGGGATGCGCCTGCTTGGTGGTGCCGATCAACCATTCCCAGAAGGCGAATGCCTTGGTGTGCGGATTGTCGACGCGGAAAATTCTGATGCCGTGCGCTATCCAAAAATCCACGACGCTCTTGAGTTCGTTCCATAACCCGCGCCAGTCGGAGCTCTCGAAGTCGAACGGATAGATGTCCTGGTACTTCTTCGGCGGGTTCTCCGCGTACTGCACGCTGCCGTCCGGCCGATGCTTGAACCACGCGGGATGCGCTTTAACGTACGGATGATCGGGAGCGCACTGGAACGCCAAGTCCATGGCGATTTCGATATTGAGCTCCCGCGCCACGTTCAATAAGCGGTCGAAGTCTTCGAATGTGCCCAGTTGCGCCAGGATGTCCTTGTGCCCCCCCTCGGTCGATCCGATGGCCCAAGGGCTGCCGACGTCTCCGGGCTTGGCGCGCAAGGCGTTGTTCGTTCCCTTGCGATTGACCCGGCCGATGGGATGGATGGGCGGGAAATACAGCACATCGAAACCCATTTCCGAAAGATACGGCAGCCGCTTTTCGACATCATTGAATGTGCCGTGAGACCCTGAGGCCGCCGCGGTCGAGCGTGGAAACAATTCGTACCAAGTGCTGAAGGCCGCGCGCTTGCGATCGACGATCAGGTCCAGCGTGGAGGACGCGGCCAAGCTCCGATCGGAATAGCGCGCCACAATGGTTGCACGAGCAGGATCCAGTGCCACGGCCCTTAAGGCCGCGACATCCGCTGCCGCGTCGCGCGACAAATTGTGCAACTGGCCGGACCACTCGGCCAGAATGGCAGCGTCGCTGCCCGCAGCTCGCGCTATTGCCTCATCGATTAGGGTTGCGCCCACCTCGAGCGCGACGCGTATGTCGCTTCTGTCTTCGCGCCGTTCGAGCTCGCGCCGCCAGGACTCGAAGTGATCTACCCAGGCTACGACCGTGTATCGGTAGCGGCCGGGCTGAGGGGGCGTGAATTCCGCCGACCACACATCGTTCGGCTGCGCCTGCATGTCGACTTCATAGGCCACGGTGGAAGAACCTTGAAGCTTCCAACCCAGCACCACCCGCAGCTTGTCGTGGCCGTCGGTGAAGCAATGTGCTTCAATGTTGACCGGCTCACCGGCAACCCGCTTGACCGCGAAGCGGCCTCCGTCCACACAGGGTAGGACCGCATCGATGACCGCGCGCGCCCTGCCCTCTGCAACCGCCGCAGTGCCGTCAACCTGCGTCGCCGGCGCCTTGGGTTTCTCGCTAGGCACGATCTTCCCAGCGCAGCACAATGGTCGACAGCGGCGGCAAGGTGAGGCTCACCGATTCAAGCCGGCCATGCGCACCGACCGGCACGGAATTGACCGCCCCGAGATTGCCCCAGCCGGCACCGCCATAATCGCGGGCATCGGTATTGATGATTTCGCGCCAGAGGCCGCGCCTCGGGACGCCTACCAAGAAATTCTCGCGCGGCAGCGGTGTGAAGTTGCACACGACCAAGAGGGGCGCGCCGTCGGCCGACTTGCGCAAGAACGCGATGAGGCTCATTTCGGCATTTCCGACATCCACCCATTCAAATCCCTGCGCGGAGAAATCGATCTGATGCAACGCGGATTCCCGCCGGTAGACACGATTCAAGTCGCCGATCAGGCGCTTGATCCCGGCATGTCCCGGCAGGTCGGACACCCACCACTCCAGCTCTCCCTCATGCGTCCATTCGCGCCGCTGCCCGAACTCGCCGCCCATGAAAAGCAGTTTCTTGCCGGGATGCGCCCACATGTACCCGAACATCGCACGCAGGTTGGCAAACATTTGCCAATCGTCTCCCGGCATTTTGCCGATGAGCGAACCCTTTCCATACACGACCTCGTCGTGCGAGAGCGGCAGCACGAAATTCTCGTTGAAGGCGTAAATCAAGGAGAAGGTCAATTCGCCATGATGATATTTGCGGTAGATCGGGTCCTGCTGCATGTAGGCCAGCGTGTCGTGCATCCAGCCCATGTTCCATTTCAAGCCGAACCCCAAGCCGCCCATATCAGTCGGCCTCGACACCATCGGCCACGCGGTGGATTCCTCCGCAATCATGGTGGCGTCCGGGTGGTCCCGATATACGGCCTGATTCAAGATGCGCAGGAATTCGATCGCTTCGAGATTTTCCCGTCCGCCATGACGGTTGGGAATCCACTCGCCGTCGCGCCGCGCATAGTCCAGATACAGCATCGACGCCACCGCGTCCACGCGCAGCCCGTCGATGTGGTATTTGTCGAACCAGAACAGCGCCGAGGAAACCAGGAAGCTGCGCACTTCATTGCGGCCAAAATTGAAAATGGCGGAATTCCATTCGGGATGAAATCCCTGGCGTGGATCGGCGTGCTCATAAAGATGAGTGCCGTCGAAATACACCAGCCCATGTTGATCGGAAGGGAAATGCGACGGCACCCAGTCGAGAATGACGCCGATGCCGCGCTGGTGCAGGTGATCGACGAAGTACATCAGGTCCTGCGGAGTGCCGTAGCGCGCCGTGGGCGCGAAGTAGCCCGTGGTTTGATAGCCCCAAGAGCCGTAAAAGGGATGTTCCGTGATCGGCATCAATTCGACGTGCGTGAACCCCAACTCGCTCAAGTAGTCCGCCAAGGCGTGCGCCGCCTCCCGATAATTGAGAAAGTTGCCGTGATTGCGCCGCCACGAGCCCAGGTGCAGCTCGTAGATGGACATGGGCGCGTCAAGACCGTTGCGCGCGGCGCGTGAACTCATCCAGGCACTGTCGTGCCAGTCATAGCCTAAGTCCCATGCACGCGACGCGGTCGCGGGAGGTTGTTCGCTGTACACGCCGAACGGATCGGCTTTCTCCACTTGATAGCCGCCGACGTGAGAGCTGATCCGGTACTTGTAAGCATGGCCGTGGCGTACGCCGGCAACCCTACCCTCCCAAATTCCGGAATGATCGCTGCGCGCGGTCAGCCGATCGGCCTCCGCATTCCAGCCGTTCCAATCGCCGATGACGGAAACTTGCGCGGCATTCGGCGCCCACACGGCGAAATGCGCACCATTGCCATCCGCGGCAAGTCGCGCGCCCAGTCGCTCATACAGCCGGCCGTGGGTTCCCTCGCGGAACAAATAGATATCGTGATCAGTCAGCACGCCGGCTCGCTTGATGCAGCATATTCACCTCAGTGTCGCCACGCTGAAGGCGCCGCAGCTGATCCCCATCGCGAGATGCTTCAATTCAGCCTAGGCGTTCACATAACCCAATGCTGTCGTCGCCCGGCGGCTCAGCTTGTAGGACTTTGCTGGCCCGCCGCAAGGTGCCGGTCAGGGGCGCGCGTCCCGCACCAAACGATAGCCCACAGCCGTTTCGGTCAGAATGTATCTGGGCTGGGCCGGATCGTTTTCCAGCTTCTGGCGCAGATGACCCATGTACACGCGCACGTAGTGGCCGTCCTCTGAATGCGCCGGACCCCACACCTCCCGCAGGATTTGTCGATGCGTGAGCACCTTGCCGGCGTTGGCGATGAGCAGGCTCAGTAGACGGAACTCGATCGGCGTCAGATGAATGGCCGCATCACCCTTTTTCGCGGTTCGCAGGCTTAGGTCGATGCTGACGTCACCGAAGGTGAACACGGCACCCGTATCGGCGCCCGCCTCGAGGTGCCGTCGCGAGCTGGCGCGCACCCGGGCAAGCAACTCGCCGACGCCAAAGGGCTTGGTGAGATAATCGTCCGCGCCGCAATCCAACGCCGCGATCTTGTCCTGCTCGTCAACCCTCGCCGACAGAACGATGACAGGCACCTTGGACCACCCTCGAAAGTCGTGCAGGAATTCAACACCGTCTCCATCCGGTAATCCCAGGTCAAGAATGATGAGGTCCGGCCTCCGTGTTCGGGAATCCGTCAAACCCTGCCGCATCGTCTCAGCCTCGTGGACGCTCCAACCCTCCGCTTCCAACGCCGTGCGCACAAAGCGACGGATTTGCGGCTCATCCTCGATGAGAATGGCAACCGGCTGCGGCTCAGTCATCGGCCACCTGCGATTCGGCCTCGAGCGCCGACGGTGGCCGCCCTAGGGGCAGCGTAAAAGTGAATACCGCGCCGCCGCCTGGACGCGGCGCGGCGGAAATCCGACCATGGTGCGATTCAATGATGGCCCGGCAAATGGCGAGACCTAAGCCCACGCCCGGCGTGGCCGACTCGCGTTCGCCGCGCGTAAATTTTTGGAAAACCGCCTCCTCGCGACCTGGCGGAAGTCCAGGACCATTGTCTGAGACGGACACGCTGAGTAGATCGCCGATCACCTGCGCGGACAGAGTCACAGTGCTGCCCGGCGGCGTGTACTTCGAAACGTTCTCAAGCAGATTGACCAGCACTCGTTCGATCAAAACGGCATCGAATTTGATCAGGGGTAAATCACGGGGCAGTTGCACCACCACGGTATGCCGCTGCAGCATGGTGCGCGTCGCATCGAGCGTTGCCCCCACCACTTCCTCCAGCGGCTGCCACTGCAAATTCAATTTGACTTCGCCGCTCTCGATACGGGCCATGTCCAGCAGATTGCCGACCATGGTGCTCATGCGCCGCGCCTCATCCTGGATCGCTTGGGCAGACTCCAATTGAGCGTTCGACAACTTAGGCACGGTTAGCGCCAGCGATTCCGCCAGCCCGATGAGCACTGTCAAGGGTGTGCGCAGATCATGCGACAGCGCCGCCAGCAGCGAATTGCGCAGCCGCTCCGATTCCATCTTGAGCAACGCATCCTGGGCGATGCCGACGTAATGGACGCGCTCGAGCGCAATCGCAATCAGGGCGGCAAAGGTGTCGAGCAATTGCCGTTGCTCCGGAATTCGCAGCAAGCGCCTGTTATGCGCCTTCACCGCCAATACACCGCGCGCCTTGGTTGGTGCGCGCAGCGGAATGTACAGCACCTCACTGCCGGGCAGGGTGTCGGTGCCGAAACCCGCCGCTTGGCCGCGATCGAAGGCCCACTGCGCGGTGCCGATTTCGACCATCAAGCCGGCGGCCCTGGGCAGAGTGGCGATCAGTCTGCCGCCGGCATCCGGGAGCATCAGAGCCGCGTTCGCCCGAAATGTGCGTTGAATCGACTCATCGCTGATTTTGACCACTTGCTCGACCTGCACTGCGCCGGACAAATCGCGCGCGAATTCGTACAGAGAACCGGCGCGATCCTCGCGATGTGCCGCCACCCTCGCTTGGAAACGCAGTCCGGCGGTGAGCTGCCCGGTGATCAGGCCCACCGCCAACATGATGAAAAACGTCAGCAGGTACTGCACATCGCTCACCGCGAACGAAAGACGCGGCGGTACGAAGAAAAAATCGAAGGCACACACGCTCAAGACCGCGGCCAGCGCGGCCGGCCCTCTGCCCCATCGCACTCCCACCAGCACGACGGCCAAAATGAATATGGCCACGATATTGGAATTTTCGAAGTGCACCGCCAACGGTATCGAGACCAGTGTCACCGCCACACAGGTGATTGCGGCCCATAAGTAACGCAGTCGCTTGAACTTGCGCTGGCTGCTCGACTCAGGATCGGCCGAAGGCAACAAAGGATTACGCTCGCCCACGCCTTCCCTGGCGGAATTCTCCGCCCGGCCGACCTCGATCAGGTCGATGTCGGGCGCGAGCATGGCCAGCTTCTGGCCGCTCGATCGCTGCCAGGGCCATAAGCGCCTGACGGGATCGCGCCCTATCACTAGCTTGGATAAATTATTCTTGCGCGCGTAGGCGATGATGCTTTCTGCAATCTCCGCGCTCGCAATGACGGCCGTGGTCGCGCCCAGCTGCTGCGCCAGATTCAAATTCGCGAGAATTTTCTCGCGCTTCGCCGCCGCCAGGCGCTGCAGACCCGGAGTCTCAACATAGATGGCGTGCCACTCGGTGTTCAGCTGGCCCGCCAAACGTGCCGCGGCCCGCACGACTCGCTCGGCGGCTGCATCCGGTCCAACGCAAGTCAACAGCGCGTTGGCGGTCTTCCAAACGGAGTCGATCGATTGATCGACCCGATACGCTTGGACGTCGCCCTCGATACGATCCGCAGTGCGGCGCAGGGCGAGTTCCCGTAGGGCCATCAAATTGCCCTTGCGGAAGAAATTTTGTGCCGCACGTTCCGCTTGATGCTCTACATAGACCTTGCCGGCCTTCAATCGCGCCAACAATTCATCCGCGGGAATGTCGACCAGCACGACTTCGTCGGCGGCATCGAAAACCTTGTCAGGGACGGTCTCCCGGACGCGCACGTTGGTGATGCCGCCGACCACGTCGTTGAGACTTTCCAGGTGCTGCACATTCAGCGTGCTGAATACGTCGATGCCCGCCGCCAAGAGTTCATCGACATCCTGCCAGCGTTTCGGATGACGCGTCCCGGTCACGTTCGAGTGCGCCAACTCGTCGACCAAGATCAATTGCGGATGCCGCGCGAGTGCCGCGTCCAGATCGAATTCGAGCAGCGTTTTTCCACGGTACTCGACCGGCTTGGGCGGCATGACTTCCAGCCCGTCGAGCAGTGTAGCGGTCTCCGCACGGCCGTGTGTTTCAACCACGCCGACAAGGACCGTCCGGCCCTCGGTCGCCAATTTGCGCGCGGCGGCCAGCATTGCATAGGTTTTTCCAACGCCGGCCGATGAGCCGAAATAAATCCGCAGCTTGCCGCGGCGCGCGTCAATCTCCTCGCGATTGACTTTCGCGAGCAGCAAGTCCGGATCGGGGCGTTGATCGGTCGGTGTTGCCATTAGCTGCTATTTTGAGCGATTTCTCGCGCGATTTTCCGCCCCTTCTCGGTCCGGCCGTTTAAAATTTGACCAAGACGCCCGCTCCGACGAGGACTTCGCGCGTACGCAAATCCGGAAACCAATCACTGGCACTGCAGTTACCCGTCACGGCATCGGATCCGCCGCCGACACAACTCGCCGGCGAGCCGGTATTGCCTCCCGGAGGGGTCACGCCGCCCGAACCGGACCAGTAGGGTACGCTCGAATGCCGGAAGGCCGCTTCGGTCCACCAAGTAATCCAATCCTTGGGCATGTATTGCAAATTGACCTGTGTATCCCATTGAAACAGCCTTTGCCCGGGCTGCTGCGTGAAATACGGTGAGCCGGTGGCAGCAGTCGCTCCGTTGATCGGGGGTGTCAGGGCCAAGTAACGGCCCGGATTGTTCATGAAGCCGCCGCCAATCGTCACGGCATAGAGATCGTTGTCGAACCAGGTACGGTCGTACAGCATCATGCCGAGAAAATTCGCCTTGTTTTGACCGTTCATGCAAGTGATGCCGCCGCCATACTCGCAACCGATATCGACGGTGTAGCTAAACGCCATTTTCGACACACCCGCGCCGCCGGTGCCGCGCGCGTCGTAATACTTCACCAGAATGCTGTCGTCTTCGTGAATGCGTTTCACCCGGGAATAGTCGATCGGCCGGCCTGCTCCCACCAAGGACCCGGCCGGGGCGTTGGGACCGCCGCCATTTTGCGGTTGGCACAAGCTATCGGTGGTTCCGCGGCTGGGATCGCCCGCCATTTGGCAGCTCAAATTGTCTTGCCCGATCGAATAGCTGTTGAAGACCAGTTTGAGCGAGTCATTCGGAATCCAAAGAATCTGCCCGCCGAATCCCGGCTTGGAATTGAACTTGGCATAAGACTGCCAGCCATTGATGAGCCAGGGTTCGATTTTCAAATTCTGTGTCGGCCACCATTGCACGCGAAGACCGTTGAAAAACCATGGCGTGTTGGATGAAACGAACGACGGCTGGTAGGTCCAGTTGTCATAGTTGTAGTAGCTGAACAAGCCGATGTACGACACAAAAACGCCCGCATCGACATTCAATCCGTGATTCACGTCGAAGTGATACCCGGCATTCGCTTCCGAGAAATATCGATAGGCGCCTTGCAGGTCCCACTGACCAACCTTGGAACTTGCGTCATTGCGGGGTGTTGTGGTGGCGAACATGCCGAACATCGACAAAAATCGGGCCTTGACGTTGTCCCAGTGAAAGTCCCCGCCCAAGCTCACTTGTTCGATCTGGAATTCGCCGGAACGGAATTCCTCGGTTGAGCCGACGATGGTGTGATCCTGCGGGTGATTGAAACTCTGCAGGTAGTTCATGTCCAAGCGGATTTCGGGCGTGAAGAATTTCGTGTCGAAGATCGGCGCCTTCTCACGCGAGGTGCCATTCATCCAGCCCACGTAGCCAACTTGCGCCCAAGGGGTGTTGGTATCCACTTCAGGACCGGCATCCGGTGGCTGAAGCGCCTCGGGCACTGTTACAGCTGTTGCTACGGCACGCACCGAGACCTCCGGATAGCCGTCCCCTTGCAAAGCAAGAGACCAGACACCCGGCGGAAGGTCGGCAATCGAAAATATGCCGTCGCTGCCGGATAGCGTCGCGCGAATGGTTCCGCCGCCGGCTCGGACTGCCGTAACGGTTGCGCCGGACACCGGAACCTTGTCCGAATTCCTGGCGATACCGACAATTGCGCCAGGCGACTGGGCGGGCGAGACTTGCGGGTCTGCGGCGTGGACGGCCGATGACATCAGCCCTATGGGCGCAACGAATATCAAAAGGTATTCAAATACAGAACGAATTTTTATCGTAGCATCCTCAGACTTATTCAGCGATTTTACGATCGGAGTGATCTATCGCGCGGTCAGTGCAACTGATCGAGCGCGAGATTCAGTTCGAGCACGTTGACTCTCGGCTCTCCGATGAATCCCCAGAGCCGCTTCCGCTCGTGCGACTTGATCAAGGCGTCAATGCGGGCAAGCTCGAAATGCCGTGCGCGGGCCACGCGTGCCGCTTGGTATTGCGCCGCCGCCACGCTCACCTCAGGGTCGAGACCGCTCGCCGATGCACTGACGAGATCGACAGGAACGGGCTGTTGGTTGCCCGGATCTGCGTCGTGCAGCGCCTCGGCGTTCGCTCTCACCGTATCGAGCAGCGCTGGATTCAGGGGCCCCAAGTTCGAAGGCGTCGAGGCAAGTCCGTTGTACGGCTGCGGCGTCGTGGCCGATGGTCGCCCCCAAAAATACTTTGGATCCGAAAAGCTCTGTCCGATCAGTGTGGATCCGATGAGCTTGCCGTCCTGATAAAGCAAACTTCCAGCCGCTTGGCGCGAGAACGCTGCTTTTGCCGTACCTGCTATAACCAGCGGGTACGCGACCCCGAGAAGGAGCGTCATGAGCAACAGGAGACTGAGCGCGGGGCGAATGAGTCGTATGAGCATGTTGGACTCCTTTAGGTCCAGCCGGCTGCCGACAAGATCATGTCGATGAGTTTGATGCCGGGGAACGGCACGATGATGCCGCCCAGCCCATATACGAGCAGATTTCGCCGCAGCAGAGGACCGGCGCCCAGCGCCCGGTACTTCACGCCCTTGATGGCGAGGGGTATCAAGACGACGATGATGAGCGCATTGAAAATCACGGCCGACAGGATTGCGGAGTTGGGGGTTGCCAAATGCATGATGTTGAGCGCCCCGAGTTCCGGATACGTCATGGCAAAGGCCGCCGGGATGATGGCGAAGTACTTGGCCACGTCGTTCGCAATTGAAAATGTCGTCAAGGCACCGCGGGTCATCAGCATTTGCTTGCCCGTCTCGACTATTTCGATGAGCTTGGTTGGGTTTGAGTCGAGGTCGACCATGTTGCCCGCTTCCTTGGCCGCCTGCGTGCCGGTATTCATTGCCACTGCAACATCCGACTGCGCGAGTGCGGGCGCGTCATTCGTCCCGTCCCCGGTCATCGCGACGAGACGTCCTTGAGCCTGATGCTCGCGGATCAATTTGAGCTTCGCTTCGGGCGTGGCTTCGGCGAGAAAGTCGTCGACACCCGCCTCGGCGGCGATCGCCGCCGCCGTAAGGCGGCTGTCGCCGGTGATCATGATCGTCTTGATGCCCATGTGCCGCAGGTCGGCGAAACGCTCTTTGATGCCGCCCTTGACGATGTCCTTCAGCTCGATGACGCCGAGCACGCGGCCGGCATCTGCGACGACCAGCGGCGTGCTTCCTTGCCGCGCGACACGCTGCACGGCTTCCTCAACCTGAGCGGGAGACTGTTTGCCGAGCGCCTCGACATATGCGCCGATGGCGTTCGGCGCGCCCTTGCGAATCTCGCGCGTGCCGATGTCGACGCCGCTCATCCGGGTGTGTGCTGAAAACGGCACGAAGGTCGCGCCAAGCTGACCCAAGTCCCGCTCGCGCAGATTGAAGCGCTGTTTGGCAAGCACAACGATGCTGCGTCCTTCGGGGGTCTCGTCGGCGAGCGAGGCCAGTTGCGCCGCGTCTGCCAGCTCCTCCTCCGTCACGCCCGGTGCCGGCTGGAAAGAAGTTGCCTGCCGATTGCCGAGCGTGATGGTGCCGGTCTTGTCGAGGAGCAGCACATCGACATCTCCGGCCGCTTCCACCGCACGGCCGGATGTCGCGATTACGTTCGCCTGCATCATGCGGCTCATGCCAGCCACGCCGATCGCAGACAAAAGGCCGCCTATGGTCGTGGGAATGAGGCACACCAACAATGCAACGAGTGCGGTGATGGTAACGGGGCTTCCGGCTTTGCTGACATCAACCGCAAACAGCGAGAACGGCAAGAGCGTGGCGATCACGATGAGAAACACCAGCGTCAATGCGACCAACAGAATGGTCAGCGCAATCTCGTTGGGAGTTTTCTGCCGTTTGGCCGCTTCGACCATCGAGATCATGCGATCGAGAAAGGTCTCGCCGGGGTTGACCGTCACCCGCACCACGAGCCAGTCCGAGAGCACGCGTGTCCCGCCGGTGACGGAAGCGAAATCTCCGCCCGATTCGCGGATGACCGGCGCCGACTCGCCCGTAATGGCGCTCTCATCGACCGAAGCGACACCCTCGATGACTTCGCCGTCGGCCGGAATGGTGTCATGCGTCTCCACCAGCACGACATCGCCTCTTCGTAGATCTTCGGCCTTGACCGGTGTCGTTTGCCGATTCTGCACCAGGCGCTTGGCCATGACGGTTTGGCGCATGTTGCGAAGCGCGGAAGCCTGTGCGCGGCTGCGGCCTTCGGCGAGCGCTTCGGCGAAGTTGGAGAAAATGACGGTGAACAGCAACCAAACGGTGATGGCCAAAATGAACTCCGCCGACGCCTCGCCGTGTCCGGCGAGTGCCTGGCCGTAGAGGACGGCCGTCACGAGCGTGCCGAGGTAGACCACGAACATCACCGGGTTACGCCACTGTATGCGTGGATCGAGCTTTTTGACGGACTCGAGGAGTGCGGGACCTAAGAGCTTGCGATCAAGGAGCGAGAGTTGTTGACGCGACATGGAGGAACGCCTTACTTGACGGGCGTGAGCATGAAATGCTCGGCGATCGGTCCGAGCGCCAGCGCCGGGACATAGGTTAGGACACCGATCAGCAGAATCGAGCCGATGAGCAGGGTGACGAACAAAGGCCCATGCGTCGGCATCGTTCCATCCGTCACGGGGACCTTCTTCTTTGCCGCGAGCGAACCGGCGATGGCGAGCGCCGCCATGATCGGCCAGAATCGGCCAATGAACATGGCAACACCGGTCGCCACGTTGTAGAAAACCGAAGTCGCCGTCAGGCCGCCGAACGAGCTGCCGTTGTTGTTGGCCGCTGAGGTGAACCCATACAGAATCTCGCTGAAGCCATGTGCGCCCGGATTGCCGACGCCGGCCTTGCCGGCGACCGTCATCACTGCCACTGCGGCACCAATTAGCACCGCAAAGGGGGTAGTCAAAATAAAGACCGACGCCATCTTCATCTCGAATACCTCGATCTTTTTTCCGAGGTATTCAGGAGTCCTGCCGATCATCAGTCCGGCAATGAACACGCCCAAAATGGCGAATATTAGTATCGAGTAAAGGCCCGTGCCGACGCCGCCGGGCGCGACCTCCCCAAGTTGCATGAGGAACATCGGCACGAAACCGCCCAGGGGCGTCATGGAGTCGAGACTCGAATTCACAGCGCCGGCGGAGGTTCCCGTCGCTGCCGCCGCAAAGAGCGCAGAGGAGGCGATGCCGAAGCGTGTCTCCTTGCCTTCCATGTTTCCGCCCGCCTGCAGTGGGCTCGCGGCCTGATCAATGCCCTGCTTCGCGACGAGGGGGTTGCCGAGCTGCTCCCTGTGAAACGCCATGATCACCAGCGGCACAAACAGGATCAGCATGGCGGCGAGGACCACCCAGCCCTGGCGGGTGTCGCCCACCACTTTGCCGAACGTATAAGTGAGAGCAAACGGGATCAGGAGAATCGCAAACATCTCCAACAAATTCGTCAATGGAGAAGGGTTCTCGTACGGATGGGCCGAATTCGCGCTGTAGAAACCTCCCCCGTTTGTACCGAGTTCCTTGATGGCCTCTTGCGAGGCGACCGGTCCCATCGGCAGCGTCTGGATCTGCGTCGCCGCCGTCTCGGTCACGGAGTTACCCGCAGCGTCCTTCACAGGATTGCCGGCCGCATCGGTCTTCGGGTTCTGATAGGTAATCTTCTCGACAGTGGTCGCGTCCTTGTAGCCGTCGAAATTCTGGATGACACCTTGGCTCGCCAGCGCGAGCGCGACCGCTGCAGACAGCGGCAGCAAGACGTAGAGAGAGCAACGCGTGATATCGACCCAGAAGTTGCCGATCGTCGCGGCAGTGTGTCGTGCAAACCCGCGGATCAGCGCGATGGCCACGGCAATGCCCGTCGCCGCGGACAAAAAATTTTGAACCGCTAGTCCGGCCATCTGCACCAGATAGCCCATGGTCGACTCGCCCGAGTACCCCTGCCAGTTGGTATTGGTAATGAAACTGATGGCCGTGTTGAATGACGACTCCGGGCTGACCGCCGCGAACTCTTGTGGATTGAGGGGCAGGAACAACTGCAGGCGCTGCAATCCATAGATGACGATCGCGCCCAGCACATTGAAAAGCAGCATGGCAATTGCGTACTGCGTCCAGGACATCTCTTGGCCGGGATCGATTCCGCAGACGCGATAGAGTATGCCTTCGAAACGGCCAGGGGCGCCTTGCATGACGGCGGCGATGTAACTGCCCAGTGGTTTGACACAGAGCACGACCACGGTAAGGAGCGTCGCCAACAGCGCGCCAAATAGAGTGGTGGCGTCCATCAGAATCGCTCCGCTCTGAGCAGTGCGTA
>DASXOY010000028.1:0-97559 GCA_036493935.1 Steroidobacteraceae bacterium
GCATCGTTCGCACCGTGGGTTATGGAGCCCGTAGCGCTGGCATGCGTGACCGCATAATCATGCGAATAGCGTTCGAGATACTGGCGCACCCGTTCGCAGAGCGGCTTGTCGACTCGGCATGCCTCGGGCAACGCCAGCTGCACCAGCGCCACCGCAAATGGCCGCTTCAAGATCGGCTCATTCGCCAGGATGAGCACGCGCTCGATCTGCCGTTCCATTTCCGGTTCGAGGTTTAAGGGAATGTAGGCGGTGACGCCGTCGGCGCGCGAGAAACCGGCCGAGACAACCCATGCCAATCCGCATAACGCGGCGAATTTCGATGCTGTCACGTTTGAACCGCTGGGAAAACCGCTTCGGAAATCGCCGCGATGGCGAAAGAATCGATGGTACACGTCTTGATCTTCAATCGGTAGGCCGAGCGCTCCGCGGCTCGCGTTCAAACTGATTGAATCCGCTGTACTTCCACGGGCGCAACGCCAATACGAACGCCGCGCCGTGGCGATGTTCGCGCGGACCTCGATCGCCCTCGATGATTTCGGCGCATTGACGCGCCGCATTTCGCAGCACCTGCTTCAGGTCGCGCAGCGCCGCGGCCGAGACCTCGCCGCCATGAAAGAAAAACTCTTCACTTTGCCTTGCAAAGTTGCTTGCCGTGAACTCCCGCAACAGCTTCTGGTGGATATAGCGTTGCACCGGACCTCCGGGACGCCAGCTGAATGCCGGTTGACCAACAGCCGCACCCGGTTGCCAGGCTGCAGCTCGATGATCTTCAGTTCATCCAAGCGATAGAAGTACTTCAACGCTTCGCGCTCGGTAAACCTATAGGAACGCACGATGTCCTCGAGCGGCGCGCGATTCAACACCAGCCACGACATCAGAAATAGCCTGGGATCGGACACGATCTCGTGCTCTTGCGCCAGCGTCAGCTGCGCGGGCGTCGGGCGGTCTCTGGCGCGCGCGGCGATCTCGGCGAGTCCCGTTTCCAGAAGTTCGCAGATCTGGTCGATGCGCCGGAGCGATAGGTCTCCGCGTGAAAATAGCCGCTTAACGGTCGCGAGGCTCAACGATAGCTTCTTCGCAACGGCCGCATAGGTCAGGCCGCGCTCGCGCAATGCGCGCTTCAGTTCGGCCACGATTAGTGGTTGGTCTGGCATGGGGTGCTCCTCACCCACAAAGTATCACTGATTGATACCCATGAGCTGAAAAGACGCTACTTCGCCGGAAAAGGTTGCTGATGGAAATACCAGCCGTTAGGGTACCCCGCGTTCAGCAATGGAGGGCTTATGCGCCTATACGCAGGATTGACACTGGCAGCGGTGATGTTCGGATTGACCGGCTGCGCCGAGTTCACATGCTTCCCGGCCTGTCAGAAGCATTCGCAGAATTCCACCAGCCTGGTGGGCTTTCTGTATCCCAATGGTGCCGCGCCGCCGCCACAGGATTCCCAGCCGCAGCTGCACCTGCCGCTGCGCGTCGGACTGGCGTTTTTGCCTTCCAATTCGGAAGCGCGCATCGGGCTGGATGCGGCGCACAAGGAAGCGCTGCTGCAGGAGATTCGCAAGCGCTTCGTGTCCCGGAAATTCATCGCCGAAATCGTCGTGATTCCCGACTATTACTTGCAAGGCAAGCGCGGCTTCGAAGGCCTCGAGGGCGTGCAGCGGCTCTACGGCATCGACCTCATGGCGCTGGTGTCGTACGACCAGATCGCGCATGAGGACGACAACCATTGGTCCTTGGGTTACCTCACCATCGTAGGCGCCTACGTCCTCAAAGGAACTCGTCACGACGTAGCCACTCTCGTGGATCTGGCCGTGGTCGATCCGGCCACGCGTTCACTCGTGCTGCGTGCCGGCGGCTTCGACACGCGCCATGGCACGGTCGCGCTGGTGGATGAGAATCGCCGCTTGCGGGAGACTTCGATCGAAGGATTTACCGCGGCAACCCAACAGATGATCGATCACTTCGACGGCGCCCTCACCGCTTTTGAGAGCGAAGTGCGCGAAGGCAAGGCGAACGTCAAAATCGTCTCGAATGCGCGTGGCTCCATCCACGGCGGCGGATCCATGAACTGGCTAAGTTTATTGCTGCTCCTGCCTCTGACGGCGCTGCGCGCAAGACGGCGGCGCGATCTTGGTCAGGTGATCGGCTCGCGACGCTAATGCGCGCGGACTTGGCTCTTCACTCGCGCAACGCGCCGCTTTTTCTCCCCGGCAATCGCTTCCGGCGGTTTCGCAGGGTCTGCCGGCGCAGGCAGCGATGCCGGCATGTGCGTCAGCGCAACTTGCAGCACCTCGTCGATCCATTTCACGGATCGGATGTCGAGCTTTTCCTTGATGTTGTCCGGAATCTCGGCCAGGTCCTTGGTGTTGTCGTCGGGGATCAATACGGTCGTGATGCCCCCGCGGTGCGCAGCCAGCAGCTTCTCTTTGAGTCCGCCGATCGGCAGCACTTCGCCGCGCAGCGTGATTTCGCCGGTCATTGCGACGTCGGACCGCACCGGAATTTTAGTGAGTGCGGAGATCAGCGAGGTCGCCATGCCGACGCCGGCGCTCGGTCCATCCTTCGGCGTCGCGCCCTCAGGCACGTGGATGTGCACGTCAGCACGCTGATAGAAGTCCACGTCCAGCCCGAGCATGGCGGAACGGCTTCGCACCACCGTCATGGCGGCCTGAATCGATTCCTGCATCACTTCGCCGAGCTGCCCGGTGTGCGTGAGCTTGCCCTTGCCGTTGACGACGGCCGCTTCAATGGTCAAGAGCTCGCCGCCGACCTCGGTCCACGCCAGACCCGTTACCTGGCCGATGCGGTTGCTTTCCTCGGCCTTGCCGTACCGGAAGCGGCGCACGCCCAAGTATTTGTCGAGATTGTTTGAAGCCACTGATACGGTCTTCTCCGCCGGCGTGAGCAGCAACTGCTTCACGGCCTTGCGGCCGATCTTGGAGATCTCGCGCTCTAGGTTGCGCACGCCCGCTTCGCGCGTGTAGTAGCGAATCATGTCCTGAATCGCGGTGTCGTCCACCACCAATTCGTCGGGTTTCAGGCCGTTTTGCTTGACCTGCTTCGGCAGCAGGTAGCGCCGCGCGATATTGTGCTTCTCATCCTCGGTGTAGCCCGGGATTCGGATGACTTCCATGCGATCCAACAGCGGTGCCGGAATGTTGAGGCTGTTGGCCGTGCAAACGAACATCACCTCGGACAGGTCGAAATCGACCTCCAGATAATGATCGTTGAAGGTGCTGTTCTGCTCCGGATCGAGCACTTCGAGCAACGCCGATGAGGGGTCGCCGCGAAAATCCGTCGACATCTTGTCGACTTCATCGAGCAGGAACAAGGGATTGCGCACGCCGCATTTGGCGAGGTTTTGAATGATCTTGCCGGGCATCGAGCCGATGTAGGTACGACGGTGGCCGCGGATTTCCGCTTCGTCGCGAACTCCGCCCAGCGACATGCGCACGAACTTGCGGTTGGTCGAGCGGGCCACGCTTTGGCCGAGCGAGGTTTTGCCAACCCCCGGGGGCCCTACCAGGCACAGAATCGGTCCGCGCAAATTCTTGACGCGCTGCTGCACGGCGAGATACTCGACGATGCGCTCTTTGACCTTCTCCAAGCCGTAGTGATCGGCCTCGAGCACTTTCTCGGCGGCCGCAATGTCCAGGTGCACCTTGCTACGCTTTTTCCAGGGTGATTTCACCAGCCAGTCGATGTAGTTGCGCACCACCGTGGCTTCAGCCGACATGGGCGACATCAATTTGAGCTTGGCCAGCTCGGAATTCGCCTTCTCGCGCGCCTCCTTGGGCATGCCGGCGGCTTTGATGCGCTTCTCGAGTTCGCCGATCTCATTCGGCGCGTCGTCCAGTTCGCCCAACTCCTTCTGAATGGCCTTCATCTGCTCATTCAAGTAGTACTCGCGCTGGCTCTTCTCCATCTGCTGCTTCACGCGGCCGCGGATGCGCTTTTCGATCTGCAGCACGTCCATCTCACCCTCGATGACGGCCAGCATGTGCTCGAGGCGCTTGCGCACGTCCGGGATCTCGAGGACCTTTTGCTTCTCGGAGAGCTTCAGCGACATGTGCGCTGCAACAGTGTCCGCCAACCGGCCCGCCTGCTCGATGCCCGCCAAGGAGGTCAGGATCTCGGGCGGAACCTTCTTGTTCAATTTGACATATTGTTCGAACTGGGTGATCACGGATCGAGTCAGGACGTCCATTTCCCGTTCTTCATACCGTTCCTGGTCCGGCAACGGAGTCACTTCGGCCGAGAAAAAGTCGCCTTCGGTCAACTTCTCGATGCTAGCCCGGTCGACACCCTCGACCAGAACCTTCACGGTGCCGTCCGGCAGCTTTAGAAGCTGCAGGATGGTCGCAATCGTGCCCACCCGATAGAGATCCTCGGGCTTCGGATCGTCGACATCGGCCTGTTTCTGGGCGACCAAGAGAATCCGCTTGTCCGCCTTCATGGCCAGATCGAGCGCCACGATGGATTTCTCGCGCCCGACGAACAGCGGGATCACCATGTGCGGGTAAACCACCACGTCGCGCAGCGGCAAAACCGGCGTTCCGCCGGCCGGCGGGATGATTTCAGGGGCTAGAGTTAAGGGTTCGTCGCTCACTAGGCTGGCCTTTTAGGTTGATGCACGTACAAATTCGCCCTTGAGTACATGCGGGCCGCCGGGTGTCGTTTCAAGCTCGGCTCAAAGATGATCCGAGCCCGTTGGGCGCCGCTGTTCCTCGACTGGAGCTACCAAACGAGTTTCCTCGGTTCGGTGAATGATATAGGGCTTGTTGTGGCCTTCGATCACCTGCTCGTCCACCACTACTTTCTGCACATTTCGCAGCGACGGCAAGTCGTACATCGTGTCCAACAGCACATTTTCAAGAATTGTTCGCAGGCCGCGAGCGCCGGTCTTGCGTTGCATGGCCTTTCGCGCCACCGACCTTAAGGCCTCTTCGCGGAAATCCAGTTCCACGCCCTCCATGTCGAACAGCTTGCGGTATTGCTTGGTGAGAGCGTTCTTCGGCTGCATCAGAATCGAAATCAGCGCGTCCTCGTCCAACTCTTCCAGCGTCGCAACCACCGGCAGGCGGCCGACAAATTCAGGAATCAGGCCGTACTTGATCAAATCTTCGGGCTCAGCGTCATGAAACACGTCATTGCCATGCGGCCTGGCGTCGTGCCCGCGAACCTCGGCGCCGAAGCCGATGCCGCTCTTGTGCGTGCGGTTCATGATGATTTTTTCGAGCCCCGCAAACGCACCGCCGCAAATGAACAAGATATTGGTGGTGTCGACCTGCAGGAACTCCTGCTGGGGATGCTTGCGGCCGCCCTGCGGCGGCACGGAAGCGATCGTGCCTTCGATCAGCTTGAGCAGCGCCTGCTGCACGCCCTCGCCCGACACGTCGCGTGTGATCGACGGGTTATCCGACTTACGCGAGATCTTGTCGATTTCGTCGATATAGACGATGCCGGTCTGTGCCTTCTCGACGTCGTAGTCGCACTTCTGCAGGAGCTTCTGGATGATGTTCTCGACGTCCTCGCCGACATAGCCCGCTTCCGTCAGCGTGGTCGCATCGGCAATCGTGAAGGGGACGTTCAGGAGCCGCGCCAGCGTCTCCGCGAGTAAGGTTTTGCCTGAGCCGGTCGGGCCGATCAGCAGGATGTTGCTTTTCGCCAGTTCCACGTCATCGCGGGAACGCACACCCTCGGCGCCGCGCGTCTGCAATCGCTTGTAGTGATTGTAAACAGCCACCGACAGCACGCGCTTGGCGCGTTCCTGACCGATGACATATTCATCGAGGACTTTCTTGATTTCTTGCGGCTTGGGGAGCTTGTCGCGGGTGCGCTCGGCGCGCTCTTCCAGCTCTTCGCGGATTATGTCGTTGCAAAGCTCGACGCATTCGTCGCAGACGAAAACGCTCGGTCCGGCGATGAGTTTCCGAACCTCATGTTGGCTCTTCCCGCAGAAAGAACAGTACAACAGCTTGCCGTCATCATGTTTGCCGCGAGAATCTTCGCTCATGCTGTCCTCAAATTGGCCATGCAGCAGGCCGCAACAAGGCCCGCAACGCGGCTACAGTAGAGACTATATAGCACCCAGCCGACCCCACGCAAAGATAAGGTTTTTCAAGGCGTGACCTAGGTTCCGCACTGGGCGGCGCGACGTCAAATTGGGCGTCACTTAGGCCTTTGTGGGGATTTCACCGCGTTTTTCGATCATCGAATCGATCAGACCATAGGACCGGGCCTGTTCGGCGGTCATAAAGTTGTCCCGGTCGCTGTCCACTTTGATGCGCTCGATCGTCTGGCCGGTGTGCTTGGCTAAAATGGCGTTCAAGCGAACCTTGGTCTCCATGACTTCGCGGGCGTGGATGTCGATGTCGGAGGCCTGCCCCTGAAAACCGGCAGACGGTTGGTGAATCATGATTTTCGAATTCGGCAGCGAATAGCGCTTGCCGGCCGCGCCGCCCGCCAACAAAACCGCACCCATCGAGGCGGCGAGTCCGACGCAAGTCGTGCTGACGTCCGGCTTGATGAATTGCATGGTGTCATAGATCGCAAGACCCGCGCTTACCGAGCCGCCGGGCGAATTGATGTAGATCGCGATGTCCTTGTCCGGATTTTCGGATTCCAAAAACAGCAGCTGCGCGACGATCAAATTCGCCATGTAATCTTCGACCGGACCGACAATGAATATCAGCCGATCCTTGAGCAACCGCGAGTAGATGTCGTACGCCCGCTCGCCTCGAGCGGTTTGCTCGACCACCATCGGAACCAAATTCAGCGCGCGCGTGTTCATACTGTGCCTTTGAAATTAACTCTAATCGAACCGGTAGACTCTCTGAGGCCTTCTTAACATCTTTTCAAGTTAAATGTGCGCCATCAAGCCTCAAAGTTCATCAATTCCTTGAACGTCGATTTCACCTCGCGCACTTTGGCGTGCGCCAGGATCCAATCCACCGCCTGGTCTTCGAGGGCGAGGCTCTCTACCTGGCGCATCGCTTCGGCGTTTTGCATATAGGCGCGCTTCATCGCGCCCGCGTCGCCGTAGGCGGACACCATTTCATCTAGGCGCTCATTCACCCTGGCGCGATCCACGACCAGATTTTCCTTGCGGATCACATCGTTCAAAAGCAGTCCAAGCGCCACGCGGCGGCGCGCCGGCTCGATGAACGGTTCACGTGGCGGTGCCTGAGAGGCATCCTTGGCACCCGCGCGCCGCATCGCTTCGACCTGCATGTCGCGAATCTGGCCTTCGAGCAGCACATTGGGCACATCGGTGGGATTGGCCGCGTAAAGCTTCTCCATCACCGCGGCTTTATTGCGGTTGCGCAGCGCCTGATCGAGCTCGCGGCGCATATTGGCCGCGACGTCCTCGCGTAATTTAGCCAAACCGCCTTCGGTCACGCCGAAGGCCTTGAAGAATTCGTCATCGACCTCCGGCAGCACCGGTGCCTCGATGGACTTGATTTCGGTCGCAAAAATCGCCTGCTTGCCCGCCAGCTCCGCCGCGCGGTAATCGCTCGGAAAATTCACCGTGACGTTGCGCTTTTCGCTCAAGGTCGTCCCGATCAAACCCTCTTCCAAGTCCGGCAGCATCCGGGCCTCCCCCAGGATGATGGCAATATTTTCGCCCTTGCCCCCGGCGAAGCTCACCCCGTCGATCGCGCCCTCGAAATCGATGGTGATCTTGTCGCCTTTTGCTGCGGCACGATTCGCCGCGACATATCTCATTTGCTGCTTGCGTAACCGCTCGATCATCGCGTCGATGTCGCTCTCGGTGACTTCGGCGGCGATTTTATCGACCTCGAGCTTGTCCATCGGCTGCAGCGCAACTTCAGGGAACACTTCGAAGGTGGCGACATATTTCAGGTCCTGGCCTTCGTCCATGCTTTGCGGTTCGATGCGCGGATTGCCTGCCGGCGCGAGCTGCTTTTGCGTCACCGCCTCGGCGTAGCTGGACTGCAGCAGCTCGCCGATCACCTCGCGGTGAACCTGGCTGCCGAATTGTTGCCGTATCACCTTGAGGGGTGCCTTGCCCGGACGAAATCCGTTCAAGCGCGCGGTCCGGCTGATGGTTTTGAGGCGCGCCGCAATTTCCTGGCTCACGCGCTCGGCGGGCACCTGCACTTGCATACGGCGCTCTAGCTTGCCGATACTCTCGACGGAAACCTGCATGACTGTCCTCTATGGATTAGCGATAAGAATGCGGTGGTGCGAAAGGCGAGACTCGAACTCGCACGGGTTGCCCCACCAGATCCTAAGTCTGGCGCGTCTACCAATTCCGCCACATTCGCGTCTGATTTAACCCGGCATTATAGCTAACGGGGTTCGCTTTCGCGAACCAGAAGCCGGGCAACTTCGCGCAAGGCCGGCAGGCCGTTTTCCAGCATGAAGTAGAGCGGCGAGTCGCCATCGAAAGGCGCGCGAGTCGCGGGGCCATGCACCCAGGCCCATGCTCGATCCCTAGGTCCAGGTTCGGCCATCAGTGAGTACTGGATGTTGGCGATGAGCGCCGCTCTCTCCTGTTGCGTGGCGGAGAGTCTCGGCGCCTGACCCAAGCGGTAGCGCTGCAGCACTTGCGGCGACGGAATTTTGAGCAGCCGGCATTGCTGCAGCGGCGAGAGTTCCCAGGCATCGGCGATGGCGAAGAAACGCTTCAGCGCGCTGGTGCTGGTATGGCGCGCCGCTCGGCGACTCGCCGGTTGCAGCACCAATCGCGGTCCAGTACGAGTCTTGCTGGGCAATGCATCTCTCACAGTAGCCCTCAAGCATACTCCCTAATGGCTTGGTATCATGCCGTGGTGTCCAAGACCTTCGCCGAAAGGCTTCAACTAGCCCTCGAGATCAACGGCAGTCTGGTTTGCGTCGGCCTTGATCCCGACCTTAATAAGTTACCTTCCGACCTGGGCGCCACCTCGACGCGGCTGCATCAGTTCGATCGCCGCATCATCGACGCGACCCATGACCTTGTTGCGGCGTACAAACCACAGATTGCCTTCTACAGCGCACTCGGCGCTGAAGAGCAGCTGTCTCAGACCATTCGCTACATCCGCGAGCGCGCGCCCGCAGCCTTGGTGATTCTCGACGCCAAGCGCGGCGACATCGGCAACACGGCGCAGGCGTATGCGCGAGAAGCCTTCGATCGTTACGGGGCGGATGCCGTCACCGTCAATCCCTACATGGGACAGGACTCGGTGCGTCCCTTCCTCGGCCGCCAGGATCGCGGTGCGCTCGTCCTATGCCGGACGAGTAATCCCGGCGCGGAGGATTTTCAGAATTTGATGCTGGAAGGCCTGCCGCTCTACCGTCACGTCGCGCGGCGTGCCACGGGACCTTGGAATGAATTCGGCAATTGCATGCTGGTCGTGGGCGCAACGGCGCCGACAGAAATGGCGGAGCTGCGCGCGGCGCATCCGGACGTGACGTTTCTGGTGCCGGGCATCGGCGCCCAGAGCGGCGATCTTCAAGCCGTGCTTAAGGCCGGCTTGGATGCTCGGGGCTTTGGACTGCTGATCAGCGCATCGCGCAGCATCATTTATGCCGGCGGCGGTAGCGCGGCGGCGATCCGAGCCGCCGCCGCGTCACTGCGTGCGGAAATTAATCTTGAGCGCGCCAAACGCGGCGTGCGCGCCGCCGCGCCGGCCTAGAGCGCGGTGTCGACCGGCACCGAGTGCAATTTGTAAACCACGCCGTCCTTCATCACGAAGCTCACGCGCTTCATGAGACTGATGTCATCGATGGGATTGCCGGGCACCGCAACGACGTCGGCAATTTTGCCCGCCGTCACTGAACCCAATTCCTTGTCATGCCGCAGCAAGGTCGCGGCGTTCACCGTCGCGGCCTGAATGGCGTACATCGGCGGAATTCCGGCGCCCACCATCAGCTCGAACTCGTGCGCGTTCTCACCGTGCGGATACACCGCCGCGTCCGTGCCGAAGGCGATTTTCACATGCGCCTTGTAGGCGCGTCCCGCGGTGGCCTGAATCAAGGGCCCGATCGCCGCCGCCTTGGCCGCAACCTGCGCGGGGTAATAGCCCGGCACCTTGGCCTGCCGCGCCACGAAATCACCGGCGATGATGGTCGGCACATAGTAGGTGCCGTGCTCCACCATCAACTTCATGTCCTCGGCATCCATGTAGGTGCCGTGCTCGATGGAATCGACGCCGCCCAAAACGGCGCGGCGAATGGCCTCGGCGCCATGCGCGTGCGCGGCCACTGCGAATCCATAATCTTTGGCCGTCGCCACCACCGCCCGGATCTCCTCGAGCGTCATCTGCGAATTGTCGCCGCTCGCACCCTCATCGAGCACGCCGCCCGAGGGCATGATCTTGATCACGTCATCGCCGAGCTTGTAGTGCTCGCGCACGGCTTTGACCGCATCCTCAGGTCCGTTGATGATGCCGTCCACCGCGCCCAAATCCTTTGCCAGGTCCTGGCGATAGCCGTTGGTGGGGTCGGCGTGCCCGCCGGTGGTGCCGATCGCCTTGCCGGCCGTGTAAATGCGCGGACCTGGGACGATGCCGGCGTTGATGGCGTTGCGCAGCGCCGCTGATTCATTGGCGCCGTCGCCCAAATTGCGAATGGTGGTGAAACCCGCGAGCAGCGTGCGACGTGCGTAGACGGTGGAGCGGATGGCGTAATCCGCGACGTTCCAGTGATAGCGGTCCACATACTCGGTGCGGCTGGTCTGGCCGGTAATATGCGTATGACTGTCGATCAATCCCGGCATGCAGGTTTGATCCTTCAGGTCGATGGCTTTTGCGCCGGCCGGTGCTTGCAAGCCGTTCAGCACCTCGCGCACGCGGCCTGCGTCGATCACGATCGTGGATTCGCCCAGCATCTTGCCGGCGGTGGTATCAATGAGGTGGCCGCAGAGCAGCGCGGTTACTCCGGGTGTTGCGGGCGCATCGGCGGCCGAGGCCAGGCCGACGGTGAGCAGGGCCGCGAAGCCGGCGGTGAGTGCGCGCGCGCGTGTTTGAATCTTTGAGGGGAGGTATCGCATTTTTTGTAGGTCTCGGATGGCAGTTCAAGTTTTTTGGCGGGAGGCATTGCAGCACAAGAGCACCCTTGCGATCAATCCGCCATCCCCGCAATGTGTTCCCCCAACGCGAGCGAGGCCGTAAGTCCCGGCGACTCGATGCCAAAGAGATTCACCACACCTTGCACGCCATGAGATTGCGGACCTGAAATAGAAAAATCACGGCTCGCCTCGCCCGGGGCGGTGATCTTCGGTCGAATGCCGGCGTAGGCTGGGTACAGGCGGGATGCGTCCAGTCCCGGCCAATACTCGCGGATCACCTCGGCGAACAGCGTGACGCGTTTCGGATCGACGGCGTAGTCGATGCGCTCAACCCACTCGGTGTCGGGACCGAAGCGCGCGGCGCCGCCTAAATCGAGGGTGATGTGTATCCCTAAGTGGCCGCCGGCCTTGGGCGCCGGGTACACCAAGCGCGAAAACGGCGACGCACCCGACCAGGAAAAATAGCTGCCCTTGGCAAAACGGATTTTCGGAATGTGCTGCAGCGGAAAGCCTTCGATGCACGCCGCGACTTGATCGGATTGCAACCCGGCGCAATTGACGACCAGCCTGGCGCGCGCCACCGGTTTCGGATCTTCGTTGACGGTGATCTCCATGCCTGCTGCCGTCGGACGCATGGCGCTAACCTGCGTGCCGTAGGCGATGCCGGCGCCGCCCGCTTCGGCGTCGGCCAGCAGCGATTGCATCAGGCTATGGGAGTCGATGATGCCGGTGGACGGCGAGAACAGCGCGCGAACGCACTGAAGCTGCGGCTCGGCGCGCCGCGCTTCGCTGCCGTCCAGCCATTTTAGGTCAAGGACGCCGCTCGACCGGGCGTTGGCGGCAATTTTCTCGAGCGTCCACACCTGATCCTCGCTCGTCGCCACGGTGAACTTGCCGCAGCGGCGATGCGGGATGCCGCGTTCAGCGCAATAGGCGTACAGAAGATCGCGGCCGGCGACGCACAGGCGCGCCTTGAGCGAATTCGGCTCGTAGTGGAGACCGGCGTGAATGACCTCGCTGTTGCGCGAGCTGGTCTGCATGCCGAACTGCCGCTCGCGTTCGAGAATGAATACCTCTCGGCCGGCGCGTGCCAGAGAACGGGCAACAGCGAGGCCGATGACCCCGGCGCCGATCACGATGCAATCGACATCGTTCAACGGCGGCTATCCTCGCGGCGTAATCTTCGCCGCCGCAGCCAGAAACTCATCCACATCGGCGCTCGGCGTCGCGTAGCAGGTCACCAGGCGAATGGTGACGCCCGACTCGGGCTTGTGCAGCGACCATCGGTAGAAATCAAATCCCTGCATCTCCAAGTTGCGGGCCGTTTCCTCAGGCACCACCACGAACAATTCATTTGCCTGCACCGGATGCAGCAGCTTTGCGCCCGCTACGGCCTTTAAGCCCTCTGCCATGCGCAGCGCCATGGCATTGGCGTGTCGAGCATTGTTGAGCCAGAGCTCGTTCTTCAGATAGGCGATCAGTTGCGCGCTGACGAAGCGCAGCTTCGCCATCAAATGACCGGAGCGCTTGCGGCGCCGCTCGAAGTCACGTGCCATGGCCGGATCGAAGAACACCACCGCTTCGGCGCCGAGCGCTCCATTCTTGGTGGCGCCCAGCGAGAGGACATCGACGCCGCATTTCCAAGTCGCCTCCGCAGGCGTGCAGCCTAAGTGCGCCATGGCGTTGGCGAAACGCGCTCCGTCCATATGCACGGGCAAGCTGTGCTGCCGGGCCGCCGCGCTGATCCCTGCCACTTCCTCGAGCGCATAGACCGTTCCCCACTCCGTGGCTTGAGTGAGCGTTACGGCTCCCGGCTTGACGTGATGAATGCCCAAGTCCTCCGCAAACGCCACTGCCTTGGTCAGTTGCTCGGGACGAATCTTGCCGTCAGCCGCTGGGAAACCGATGAGCTGCGCACCGCCGGTGAAGAATCCCGGTGCGCCTGACTCGTCGGTAACGATGTGCGCCCCTTCGTAGCAATAGATCGCGCCGAAGGTGGGCACGATTTGCGACAGCGCCAGCGCGTTGGCCGCGGTACCGCTGGTCACCGGGAACACGGCGACTTGCTTTTCGAACAGCTCGCTCGCGACGGATTGCAGTTTGGCGGTGAGATCATCGCCGCCGTAAGAGGTGACGAAGCCTTCGTTGGCCTTGTGCACGGCAGACAGTATGGCATCGCATGCGGGAGCGACATGGTCGCTACTGAAATTCCGACCCAAGTGCGCTCCTTAGGAATCCAATTAAAGTATGCGCAGCGGATTGTACGCGTGCCGCGACATTCGCGTCATCGCTGCCAGTCTTTGGCCCGGAATTCGTGGCTCTCACCCTCGCGCTGCCATATCGCCGCCTCAGGCCGAACCGTCAGCAGCCAGATGCGCTGATCCAACGGCTGTCGCGGCTTGAAGCAGGCGGCACTCAAGACGGCGACGGCAGCCGCATGCTCCGGATCGCGTACCGATTCGTACCGGATCGCATCGATATCGGCCGCTCGTGCGGCCTGCGCGAAGCGCTGGGTCATGCCGTAGCTATTGCGATCCGTCCAGTCTGCGCGGGCGCGCTTGAAGGGAGCCGCGGTGAGATCGACCATGCGGCCATCGATGCCGGCACGGAATACGGTTTGCGGCGAAGGACCTAAGCTGTCCAGGCCCGCGCAGTCCGTCAGAAAGCGCCAGCGCCAGAAGCCCAATTCCGCACAGGCGGTGCGCTCTTTTTCCGCGCCATACCAGACTCCCGCGTCCCCCGGCGCACGGAATCGCGAGCCGATGGGCGAGACATAGCGAAACGGCGTCGCCAATAAATAGTGTAAATCGGTTGCATCCTTCGGCAGCGAAGGCTTGCTCTTGTCCAGGATCCTCTCGAGCAGCAGTTGCTCCTCCACGTTCGCAACCAGCCGCAACGTAGAGGCGATGTGTTGGGCCTCGACCGCCCGCCACAGCCGCCGCGTTGCCCGGCTCGCCTCAGAGGCGACCGCGGGCGGCGTCCAGATATTGGACGACACGGACCAACCCTTCGGTGCTGCGAATCAGATCGATCGGACGGCCCTTGAGGCCGCTGTTCTCGCCGCTGAGCCATTGCCGCGCCGCCGAGTCGTTGGAGCCGATCACGGCATCCAGCGAGCGGAACAGTCGCACGAACAGGGCTCCAAGCTCCCACTCCTTCTTTTGATTATCCAGAGTGTAGGTCCCATTGGCCATGCGCGAGACGGTCGAGGCGCTCACGCCGAGAATCTGCGAGAGGCTGGATTGCGTTATTTCCAGCAGTGCGCAGGCGCGCAGCACCGCGCTCGTCAAGACCAGGCGCGGTTCGGGTTTGGCTTTGGACAGGGCACGCGGCATGAATGCCTACAGAAATAATAAGTGCCTTTTTATTCTAGCGAAATATCGCCTGAATGGCAAAAATCAGCTTAGCTGGTGGTAAATGCCGGTATTGGAGGGCGGCGTGCGCTTGCTGTTGAGCTTGATGTTGAGGCGCAGCTCGTTGGCGGAGTCGGCATTGCGGATGGCTTCGTCGTAGGCGATGACGCCGTTGTTGTACAGCTCGAACAGCGACCAGTCGAAGGTGCGCATGCCCTGCTCCTGCGACTTGCCCATGATTTCCTTGAGCTCGTGAAACTCGCCCTTCAAGAGCTTGTCGGACACGATCGGCGTGTTGAGCAGGATTTCGATCGCGGCCGTGCGGCCGCTGCCGTCTTCCTTGCGCACCAAGCGCTGGGAAATGATGCTCTTGAGATTGCTCGACAGATCCATGAGCAGCTGCTTGCGCCGCTCTTCGGGGAAAAAATTGATGATGCGGTCGAGCGTTTGGCTGGCGCTGTTGGAATGCAGCGTGCTCATGCACAAGTGCCCGGTCTCGGCAAACGAAATGGCGTGCTCCATCGTTTCGGCGTCGCGGATCTCGCCGATCAAAATCACATCCGGAGCCTGGCGCAGGGTATTTTTCAGGGCGTGATGCCAGGTGTGGGTGTCGATCCCGACGTCGCGATGCGTCATCAAAGACATCTGCGACTGGTGAATGAACTCCACCGGATCCTCGATGGTGACGATATGGCCCGGCGAGGAGCGGTTGCGATGATCGATCATCGCGGCCAGCGAAGTCGATTTGCCCGAGCCGGTGGCGCCGACGACCAGCACCATGCCGCGCTTGGTCATGACGATTTCCTTGAAGGTCTCAGGCAACCCCAGCTGCTCGAAACTCGGCATCTCGTTGGGGATGGTGCGGATGACCAGGCCGACGTTCAGCTGCTGCATGAATACATTGACCCGATAACGCGCGAGATCCGGAATCGCCATCGAGAAATTGCATTCCAGCTCTTTGGCGAACTCGGCGCGTTGGCGCTCGCTCATGATCGAGTGCGCGAGCTCGCGCGTCACCTCGGCGGTGAGCTTTTGAGTCGCCAGCGGCTGCATCTTCCCCTGGATTTTCATGCTCGGCGGGAAGTCCCTCGAAACGAACAGGTCCGAGCCACCGGCGCGCGTCATTGCGCCGAGCAGCTTGACCATGTAGGACCTGGCTTGTTCTTCTGTCAGCGCCATGAATCACCATCCCGCCCTTTTGCCACCCGCAAATATAGGCCGCGGCCCTGCTCAAGGACCGCGACGGAGTTAACAGACGGCGGTTTAAGGGGTGGCAATAAGCCCTAAGCGGCAGCTTTTTCAGCTCGGATTGAGCATCGAGCCGATGAACAGCAGTTCGCCGGTCTGATCGTCCCGGATCGCATACAGGAACGGGTGATCCAGCGTGACGTTGAACAGCGGTGCCTGCACGGCAACGGGCATGACCGTGATGCCGGTCGCGCCCGCCGCGACGGTCCCGGTCTCATCGACTTGGACCACGGTCTTGTGCTCGACGTCTCCTAAGCACACCAACCCGATTCCGGGGAAGCCGGCATTGGGATCGCTGCAGAATGCCGCCTGCATGCCGAGCGAGGTCAGAGCCCCGACCAGCGATGCGCCATAGGCCGTGGTGAATCGCGGCAGCGCCACGGTGCCGTAGCCGTCTTGAACTTGCCCGGCCCAAGTCTTCAGCGTATCCGCGGTCACGCCGGCGGCGAAGCTCGAGAAGCTCGTTCCCGCATCCGGCATCACCACCAGCATGCTCATGCGGCCCATGCCGTACGGCAAGCGCAGCGCCTGAAAATTCGTGCCTTGAAAATATCCATAGGTTGCCGCCTGATGCATCATCGGCACCGAGACCTGGCTGCCGTCGGCCAAGGTGAAAGGCGCGGGCGCGGTTTGGCCCGGATCGAACGCGGTGGCCCACTGGCCCTTGAAATAGATGGCGTTCGCAATCACCGCGACCACTGAGTCGTAATTCCCAGCCGGCAAGATGCTGGTGATCAAGCCGTTGGTCTCGGTGCTCACCCAATCATTGACATTGGCGGGCGCGCCCGCAAGATCGCCCACCGTGGCGCCGTAATAATTCTGGTCCATCTGCGTGAACGCCGCGGGCACCGAATTCATGCCGAGATGCATCCATAGGGAATTGGCTATGGTGAGCTGCACCTGCGGATCCGGATTCAGCAACGATGCCTGCAGCGCGGCGTTGTCGTCGTTCAAGACCTGCATGCTCATCGAGCCCAGCTGCAGCGTCTGCGACATGCCCTGCTGTGTCGCGCCTGAGACGGTGCCGTTGTAGACAATCTGCAATGCCATGGCGACGCTGATGGGCGCGATCGCAACATTGCCGCTCGCGCCGGCATTTAATTTTTGGAACAGATTCACGCCGAAAGTATTGTCGGCCGTCACGATGGAGGGATCGACCGGCGCGTTGGCCTGTTTTGCCTGCATCACCGCGGGCGGCGCGTCCGGGCTGCTCGGCATGCCGGGCGGCGGATTCGGATCCATTGAGCCCGAATTCATCGACGAGCCGCCGCAACCGGCCACCATTGCGCTCGCCAATATCATGCTGATCGCGGTGCCGTGCGGGCGAAAACGATTGTGCTGTCTCATGACTCCTCCTGCAGCGTTCAATCACGGGCGCATCGATGGAGGTGGATTTTAAACCCAGGAAATGCCCTAAAGTTCGAGAATTTTGTCGCAGCGCGGCGACATTACCGATGGGGCGCGCCGGTGCGCCAACGCTGCGTGAATTCGTGCCGATCGGTCTCGGTTTCCAGCTCTCCCGAGACCTGGCGCACCAGGTCCTCGAGACTGGACGCTCGAGAGGCGGCTGTTTTCACCAAATGTCTGGCAATCGGGCCGATGTAGCCGGCCAGCAGCCGCTCGACGCGCACCACTTCGGCGGGTTCCAACGCCGCCGCGGTGCCCAGGACGGGCGCGGGCTGAGTGCTGGCCGTGTCCTGCAACGGCGCCTTCGCCAGGTGAGCCCGTAAATAGTCGCACAGCCGCGCATAGTGCGGCTCGCGCGGCGGCGGAAATGCATCAAGCCAATGTTGAGCGCTCAAGAAATATTCCAGGCTCTTGGAAGGCAGCACGTTATCGATGCGAAACGGCAATATGCTCACTTGCTTATGCACCGCGCGTTCCACCTCACGGCGCACCTGCGGCGATGCATTGCTGCTCGAGGAGAAAACCAAAATCATCACGCGCGAGTTGGAGATGGCATCGATGATCTCCGCCGCCCAGTCTGCGGAGGGCGCGATATCGCGCGGAGCAATCCAGCAATTGATGCCTTCGCGTTCGATGCGCGCCACCAACTCCATGGCACAGTCATAGTCCGGCTGCGAATAACTGATGAAAACATCGCGTGCCATGGCCGCTTAAGTCCCCAGCAGGCGCAGCGCCTTCTCGAGACTCTTGCGCATCCGCTCGAACGAGCGCGTCACAGAGGCAATTTCCGTGGCGCCTCCCGCCGGGAACTCCTCCGCCGAGGTGTCGCCGAGGCTGACCCTATCCGCAACCGCCGCGATGCGGCGAACCGGCCGCACCACCAAGCGATACAGCAAAACGTTCACCACGCCGAACGCCGCGGCAAATACCGCCGCCAGCAAGATCATGAATGCACGGAATTGCTTGTCGGCGCTGGCAGCAGCGCTCGCGAACGGCACGGACACCACTTGAGCGGCTACGATTTCGTTGGGCTGCCAACCAAAGCCGTTGTCTCCGCCGTAGCGCGCGATCAGGCTCGCCGGGGCAGCCGCGGGCGTGCTGTGGCAAACGAGACATTCCGGTTTCGCGCGAATCGGCCGTGCGAGGTACAAAGATTTTCCCAAGGGCGTGTCGCGCACGCCGACGGCCTGCTGCGTCTGCGGATCATTGCGAAACCGCTGGATGATGTCGCTCTCCCAATCCGCGGCGCGATCGCGCGGATTGGTCGGATTCAGCGTCGCTTCCTTGTAGGCATACTCAGGATGATGTTCGTGAAACTTGAGGAAATTTTGCGTCGCGGCATAGGAAGGGACGCTCTGCGGCGGAAACTCATCCTTCATGCGGGCCGAAATCAGCGGCAAGATCTCGTTCGCGGTATAGGTGCGCACCGCGGCGGCGCTGTCCATCATCAAGCCCGCTTCGGCGAGCACCTCGCGCTGGGCATTTTCTTCGAGCATGCCCCGGCAAACGTATCCCGCGAGCAGCGCGGCTGCCAGAAATACGACGCCCAGCGCGGCGTTGATCCGAAACAATAAGCTCATGGTGCGACCGGCATTTACGATGCCTTATAAAAGTGTATGCGCGCAGGCGCCGCATTGTACACAGTCTTATCCGCGCAAACGTCCTTTGAGATCGTCGTGGGTCGACTTGATATGCGCTTGCATGAGGGTTCGGGCTTGCTGCGATTTTCCCGCGCTCCATGCCTTTAGCAGGGCGGCATGCTCGCGTGTCGCTCGTTTTGCGCGGCCTTCGGGGCGCAGGTGCGCCTGTACATAACGCTGCGCCAGGGTGTGCAGGCGGCTCAAGATCTCGGCCGCCACCGGCTGCAAACGCGGCACGATCAGCAGCAGATGAAAAGCACGATTGAGCCGGCCGGAGGAGGCGAATTCGCCCGCGGCGGTGGCATCGTTCAATTGCTCGAGAGCGCCGCGCGCCGCGGCATGATCGGATGCGGTTGCGAGCTTCGCGCCCTGCGCCACGGCGATCGGCTCGATCTGCAGGCGCAGTCTGAAAACTTCGTCCAATTCCGAGCTGGCGAGCGGCCGCACCTGGAAACCCCGGTTCGGAAAGATATCGACCAACCCTTCGGATTGCAGCTGCACCAGCGCCTCGCGCACGGGAATCTTGCTGGTGCCGAATTCGGCGGCGAGACTGTCCTGGCGCAGCGCAGACCCCGGCGCGTAGGCGCCCGAGAGGATGCGGTCGCGAAAACGCACGATCAGCTGACTGGTCATCGACTGCACCAGCGGCTCGCTCATGCGCGAATTCCCCAGCAGAACGGATCGTTGGGATCGAGCCGCAGCAAATTCTCACCCGTCACGTACGCCGTGCCGGTGATGATGGGCACGACTTCACCCCGGGCGCGGTCGTGCCAGCGATAGCGAGCTTCGAAGCTGCTGCCGATCAAACTCTCCTGTACCCACGTTTCGCCCTCCTTAAGCTTGCCGTCGGCGGCAAGGCAGGCGAGCTTTGCGCTCGTGCCCGTGCCGCAGGGAGAGCGGTCGTAGGCCTTGCCCGGACAGAGCACGAAATTGCGGCTGTGGCCGCCGGGCAGAACCGCGGCGCCGAACAGTTCGACATGATCGACGAGCGGATATCCCTGCGCATTGAGCGCGGCGCGCACCCGCCATGAAAAATCCGTCAAGGCTTCCATGTGCGGCAGATCGATCAGCTGCCCATGCTCCGACACCAAGAAGAACCAGTTGCCGCCCCAGGCGACATCGCCGACCACGCGGCCTATCCCGGGGACGTTCACGGCGACCTGCGCCTGCGAGCGATGGCTCACCACATTGGCAACGCTGACCCGCCCATCCGCCGCCAGCTCTACGTCCACGGCGCCCACCGGCGTGTCGATTTTGAAAGCGCCCGGAGCGATCTTGCCCGCGAACTTGAGCGAGGCCATCAGGCCGATGGTGCCGTGGCCGCACATCCCCAGATAGCCCACATTATTGAAGTAAATGATGCCGTACTGGCAATCGGCACGGTGTGGCTTGACCAGCAAGGCGCCTACCAAAGGGTCCGAGCCGCGCGGCTCATTCACAATGGCGCTGCGGTACTCATCGAAGTGCGCACGAAAGCGCTGCACACGCTCTGCCAACGGGCCGTCGCCCAACTCGGGACCGCCTTCCAGCACCAGGCGCGTGGGTTCACCTCCGGTGTGGGAATCGATGACGCGAATCGACCGCATGTCAGGGCCTCGAGTCGCGCGCACGCTCGATTATCGCGATCACGTCGGCGCGCCGTTCGCCTGCGAGCGGCAGCCGCGGCGGCCGCACTCGCTCGGAGCCGCGGCCCATGACTTGTTCGGCGAGCTTGATGGATTGCACCAGATCGTGCTCGGCGTCCAGGTGAAGCAGCGGCATGAACCATCGATAGATGCGGCGCGCCCGATCCAGATCACCCTTGCGCAGCGCCTCATACAGAGCCAGGGATTCCTTTGGGAAAGCATTGGTGAGGCCGGATACCCAGCCTTTGGCGCCGAGCGTCAGTCCTTCGAAGGCAACATCGTCGAGTCCCGCAAACAGGACGAACCGGTCGCCGAACGCATTGATGATGTCCGTGAAGCGGCGCGAGTCGGGTGCGGATTCCTTGATCGATACGATGTTGGCAACGTCGGCCAGACGCTTGAGCGTGCCCATGTCGATATTCACGCGGTAAGAAGGGGGATTGTTGTACAGCATGATGGGCAATGACGTGGCCGCAGCGACCGTCTTGAAATGATATTCAAGCTCGGCGGCGGTGGGCACGTACACCATGGCCGGCAGCACCATGAGCCCGTCGGCGCCCAGGCGTTCGGCATCGCGGGCAAAATTGGCCGCGGTGGCCGTGGTGAATTCCGACACGCCGACGATGACGGGCGCCTTGCCCGCGCTCGCTTCGACCGCAGCGCGCAACACGCTGCGCTTTTCCTCGGCGTTGAGCGAATTGCCCTCGCCTACCGTGCCCATCAACACGAGCCCATGAACTCCGTCATCGAGCAAAGCCCTTTGCACCCGCTGGGTCGCCGGCAGGTCGACCTGCATCGAAGCGTCGAATTGCGTGGTTGCCGCCGGATATACGCCGGACCAGGTACAGGGTATGGGTTTAGTCATGAGTGGCATCCAAACAGGGGTTGCTTGCAGGATCGTAGATCGTATACGGTGTACCCATGGCTGAGCAAGACACGATCGCGGTGATCGGCGCCGGCGTCGTCGGCGCGGCCGCCGCATTCGCCTTGGCGCGCGAAGGCCGGCGGGTGCTGCTGCTCGATCGAGCCGACCCGGGCACGGCCGGCGCCAGCTTCGGCAACGCCGGGCATATCGCGGCGGAATTGGTGCAGCCGCTGCCCTCGCCGTCTTTGTTGTTCGGATTTTACCGCGAACTGTTTCGATTCGGCGGTGCGCTGGATCTGCCGCCGCGGCAAGCGCTGCGCATGTCGCCCTGGATAGTCAAATTTGCCGCGGCCGCATTTCGCCGCGCCGAAAACACGCGCCACTTGGCCCCGCTGGTGCGGCCTTCGGCCGAAGTCTGGGAGCGCTGGGTAAAGGCGGTCGGCCGGCCCGAATTGTTACGGCGCCACGGTCACTATGAGGTCTCCTTGGGACCCAAGAGCCACGCTCACATGCAGGCCTATGCTCGCGAAATGGCCCAAATCGGCGTCAAGACCCAGCCCATGAGCGCGGAGCAATTGCTGCCCCTGCAACGGAGCGCCAAAGCGGCAACTTCGGCAGGTTTGTGGTTTGAGGATTCGGCTTATGTTGTCGATCCCTTGGAAGCGGTGCGCGCATTAGTGTCCGCGGCTGCCGAATGCAATGCCGCCATTCGAAAACTGGACGTAACCGCGCTTCGTCCGCGCGGCGACAAAGTTGAAGTCGTGAGCGCCGATGCAACTCTCGTGGTGGACAGCGCTCTCGTCTGCGCCGGCGTGCGTTCGGCGCCGCTGCTTGCGCCCTTCGGGTTGCGCGCACCGCTTCAGGCGGCCCGCGGTTATCACGTCGAGATGCCGGGACAAACCACATTTTTCGACGCACCCGTCGCGTACGTCGATGATCGCGTCATCGTGACCCCCATGAAAGGCCGGGTGCGCGCGACCAGTTACATGGAATTCGCCGGCCCCGATGCGCCCGCTGATGCGCGCAAGCCTAAGCGGCTTCGGCAACGGCTGCGTGCGCTCGGCTATAACTGCGAATCGGATGGGCCGAGTTGGCTGGGATCGCGGCCGGTGCTGCCGGACTATTTGCCTGGCATCGGCCGCGCACCGGGACCGGCAAAGCTTTTTTACGCCATCGGACACCAGCATATCGGACTCACCCTTGCGCCCTTTACGGCCGAGCTGATCGCCGATCTCGTGGCAGGCCGCTCTCCGGCGATACCTGTCGCCGCCTTTGACTTACAACGCTTCTAACCCATCGCTAATCAGTACAAAGGGCTTCTTCATGCACACACCTTCACCCTGGGCCTTAAGCTTGGCTTGCGCAATATTGACGATGTCGGCCTGCACGCAGCAGCAGCCGCCGCCGAGCGCAGACGCCCGCCTGCAGAAGATCTATGCCGATGAGTGGCAGTGGCGCGAACAGCAGTTTCCGGACAACGAAGATGCGCAGAAACCAATCCAGGATCATTTGCCGAAAGTCGACCCCGCAGCCCAAGCGGCGCGGCTGCAGATGTGGCAGGACGTGCTGAAAAAACTCGACGCGATTCCGCGCGCCGAGCTGTCGGCGGCTGAGCAGCTGAACTTCGATATTTATCACCCGCAGATCCAGGCGCTGATCGAGGATCAACAGTTTCGTGAATACGAAATGCCCGTCAATTCGGACACGACGTTCTGGACGGACCTGGGCTATACCGCGCGGCGTCAATATCGATCCGGGCAGGACTACCGCAACTGGCTCAGCCAGATGAAAGATGTGCCGCGCTACTTCCATGAACAAATGGATGAAATGCGCGCTGGCTTGAAGCGCGGCTTCACGCCGCCCCGCGTGACCCTCGAGGGACGCGATGCTTCGATTACCGCCGTCACGGATGCAACGCCGGAAGCCAGTCTCTTCTATACCCCGTTCAAAGATATGCATGGCATCTCGGATGCCGATCAAAAGGCGCTGCGCGAACAAGCGGTCAGCACCATCCGCGACACCGTGCAGCCCGTGTATCGCGAGCTGCTGACCTTCTTCCGCAATGAGTATGTCCCCGGAACGCGCACGACACTGGCGGCCTTCGATCTGCCCGACGGCAAGGCCTACTACCAATCGAGAATCCGCCAGTTCACGACCCTCAATGAAGATCCCGCGGCCATTCATGCGTTCGGCGAAGCGGAAGTCGCACGCCTGCACGCAGAAATGCTCGCTGCCATGAAGGAGACCGGATTCAAAGGCGATTTTCCTGCTTTTCTGGCGTTCCTGCGCAAGGACCCGCAGTTCTACGCAAAGACGCCCGAGGAATTGCTCATGCGTGCGGCGTTCATTGCCAAGCGCTTCGACGGCAAGGCCTCGCAGTTTTTCGGACTGTTGCCGCGCGCGCGCTTTGCCATCAAGCCGGTGCCCGATGATCTCGCGCCTTTCTATACCTCCGGGCGCGGCGGCCCGGGAGTCTACTTGGTCAATACCTACAACCTGCCGGGCCGGCCGCTCTATAACTTGACGGCGCTCACCCTGCACGAATCCGCTCCGGGCCACGCCTTCCAGATGCCCATCGCGCTCGAGCACAAGCAGCAGCCGGATTTTCGCCAGCACACATACCTATCTGCGTATGGCGAGGGATGGGCGCTGTACTGTGAAATCCTCGGCGTCGAGATGGGAATGTATGACACACCCTATGATCGCTTCGGCATGCTGAACTATCAGATCTGGCGCGCCGCACGCCTGGTGGTCGATACCGGCATTCATTCGCAAGGCTGGAGCCGCGACCGGGCGATTGCCTATTTCCGCGAGTACACGGCACTGCCGCTGCATGAAATCGACACCGAGATCGACCGTTACATCGCGTGGCCCGCGCAGGCGCTGTCTTATTATCTGGGCGAGGATGCCATCTTGAAGGCACGCGCCAAGGCCGAAAAAGCGCTGGCAGACAAATTCAATATCCGCGCCTTCCATGATGCCGTGCTGGAACTGGGTTCGGTGCCGATCCCGGTGCTGCAAGCGCGCGTCGACCGGTTCATCGCAGAAGGCGGCAAGGGCCCCTACCCCGACATGGAATAAGGTCCATCATGAATATCGGAAGAAACCTATTGATCGGTGCGATAGCGTTCGTGGCGCTGGCGTACATCGCGCGATGGTGGTGGCTGGAGCGGGCCCGGGCGGCGGATCCCGCTCGCCCTCGCCGGCCGCGGTTTTCCGATCTTCTCGTGGGATTCGTCACGAATTTTTTCGACACCTTAGGTATCGGTTGCTTCGCGCCGACCACGGCCTACTACAAGCTGCGCTCGCGCATGCCCGATGATGAGATTCCAGGCACATTGAATACCGGCCACGCCCTGCCGGCCATGACCGAGGCGTTGATCTTCATCGCAATCGTCAGCGTGGACATGACCACCTTGGTCAGCATGATCGTCGCGGCCGTGCTTGGCGCCTGGCTCGGAGTCGGCATCGTCTCGGGGCTGTCGCGGCGCGCGATTCAGCTCGGCATGGGAGGCGCGCTGATGTGCGCGGCGCTACTATTTTTGGTGAAAAATCTCGATTGGATACCGGGCGGCGGCGAGGCCCTGGCTCTGCACGGGCCCACATTGATCTTTGCGGTCGGCGTGAATTTTTTTCTTGGCGCGCTCATGATGCTGGGCGTCGGTTTGTTCGCGCCTTGTCTCATTCTGGTCAGTCTGCTCGGTATGAGTCCGTTGGCGGCCTTCCCGATCATGATGGGCTCTTGCGCACTGCTCATGCCCGTCGGCGGCGCCCGCTTCGTCCGCAGCGGCCGTTACAACGTGAGCGCGGCGATCGGACTTGCCATCGGCGGCATCCCCGGCGTGTTGATCGCCGCCTACATCGTGAGATCGTTGCCGGTGTTCTGGCTGCGCTGGCTGGTATTAATTGTCGTGGTCTATGCGGCAGTGCAGATGCTGCGATCTGGCACTAAATCTAATATAAAACAAGATATTACACAGATTCAATAATCTATTTTCTAGGAAGCTCGTGCGATAGCGTTGCCGACTGCTCGTTACTGCACGGAGACGACCCGGTCGTCGCGTTTGGCCGCCATGGCATGGCTCGCCGATATTGCCAGAGCCCTCAATAGAAGCGGCAGCAACACGAAGTCGTCTATTACGCCTAACACCGGCAAGGCAAAATTCAGCGGCTCGAGCGCAAAAAAGACCAACAGCAACAACGCAGGCGCGAGCCAACGGGGCCGGTCCTGGCGGCGCAGTATTGCCAGGAGCAGGCGCAAATCCTGTCCGCCCAGTCGCCAAAGTCGGAATAAACGCTGCATCGCCATTGGAGTTTCAAGGGTGCCGCGAGTTCAATCGTTTTTTGCTATAGCGAGCGCGCAATGATGACCTTCATGATCTCGGTGGATCCGCCGTAAATGCGCGCGATGCGCGAGTCGCGAAAGATGCGCGCGATCGGATACTCATTGATGTAGCCGTAGCCGCCGTGTAGCTGCAGGCAGTCGTCGACGATTTGCCATTCGGTTTCCGTGGCCCACATTTTGGCGATCGCGGCCGTGGTGCCGTCGAGCGCCCCATTCAGCAGCCGCGCAATGCAATCGTTGATGAACACCTTTGCCACTGTGGCCTTGGCTTTCGCCTCGGCAAGCTTGAATTGCGAATTTTGAAAATCGATGATGCGTTGGCCGAAGGCCTTGCGGTTCTTGACGTACTCGATGGTCGTTTCCAACGCCTTTTCCATGGTAATGACTGCGCCGATGGCGATGAGCAGCCGTTCGCGCGGCAGCTCCGCCATTAGCTGCGAGAATCCCTTGCCTTCCTCCGTGCCGAGCAAATTCGCCGCCGGCACCCAGACGTCATCAAAAAACAATTCCGACGTGTCCTGGGCATCGAGCCCGATCTTGTCGAGTTTCTTGCCCCGCCTGAAGCCTTTCACCTGGTCGGTTTCGACCACCAATAAAGATACGCCGCGCGATCCCAAGGTCGGATCGGTCTTGGCGACGACCACGATGAAATCCGCCACCTGCCCATTGGAGATGAAGGTCTTCGAACCATTGATCCGATAGCCTTCGCCATCGCGCCGTGCGGTGGTGCGAATGGATTGCAAGTCGGAACCCGCGCCGGGCTCGCTCATGGCGATGGCGGAGACACGTTCACCGGAGACCAGCTTAGGCAGCCAGCGATGCTTTTGATCTTCCGTGCCGTGCAGGATGATGTACGGCGTGATGATGACGTTGTGCAATCCGAGAGCGAAGCCCTCGAGGTTTTGCCGCGCAGCCACGTCCAGCAGCACCAGCTCGTGCCGAAAATCGGCGCCGGGTCCGCCGTAGGCTTCCGGCACCATGACGCCTAAGAAACCGGCGGCTCCGGTTTCGCGCCAAAAGGCACGTTCGACCTGGCCGGCCTCGCGCCAACCCGCCACCCGCTCGGGCGGCGCCGCACGCTCGAAAAAACGGTTTGCCGCGTCGGCAAACATTTGGATTTCCGGATCCTCCATGAACGCCGGGGGCGGCACATCGAGCACTGGCATTGCTGACTCCCTTTAGACGCGACCTCGCGTATCAATCTCAATCATGGAACGACACAAAATCCTCGATGGCCGCACGATCGGTGCGCAATTGATTGATGGGCGCCGAATAATCGCCATGGCCGAGCGCCAATCCGCAAAACAACATCATGGCCGGTGGCACGCCTAAGAATTCACTCACTTCCCGGTGCCAGATGGCCCAGGACTCCTGCGCGCAGGTTTCCAATCCCTGTTCGCGCGCCAGCAACATGAGGGTCTGAATCAGCATGCCGAGATCCGACCATTGCGGCGGACCCATCGAGCGGTCTAGGTAGAAAAACATCCCGACCGGCGCGCCGAAAAAATCGTAATTGCGCGCGAACTGCCGGTGCCGCGCCGCTTTGTCGCCGCGCGCCACGCCGATGAGTCCATACAAGTCCTCGCCGCCTTTGTGCCGGCGCGATCGATAGGGCTCTTTGAGTTCCGGCGGATAGACGTGATATTCGGGGGTACCGCCGAACGGCGTGGCGAGGAATTTCGGCGTCAACTGCGCTCGAAACCGCGCCATGGAATCTCCCGTGACCACATGCACGATCCATGGCTGCAGGTTGCCGCCGGATGGCGCAAAGCACGCGGTCTCCAGCAGCTTGCGAATGGTTTCGGCGCCGACCGGCTGATTGGTGAACGCACGGCAGGAATGGCGCGACAAAACCGCCTCGCTCACACCGGCGGCCGCGGAGGTAGTGGTCTCGCCTTCCCGCACGAATACTCCGAAATTAAGCTGTTTTGCTAAAGAGTGGCCAACTTGTGCAGCCGTGCCTAGTATCATGCCACACCAGTCACGGGGGAAAAGCCCATGCCCGACGCTTTGATCATCGATGCATGCCGGACGCCGCGCGGCATCGGCAAGGCCGGTAAAGGTGCGCTGGCGCACCTGCATCCGCAGCATCTGGGCGCGGCCGTGCTCAAGGCTCTTGCCGAGCGCAACCACCTGGCGACGAAAGAAGTCGACGACGTGATCTGGGGCACGTCCACTCAGGTCGACAAGCAAGGCGCGGACCTGGCGCGCATGGCGGCCTTGTCCGCCGGCTACGATATCGTCTCGAGCGGTGTGACCTTGGATCGCTTTTGCGGATCCGGCATCACCGCCGTCAACCTGGCGAGCGCCGCCGTCATGTCGGGCATGGAAGATCTCATCGTCGCGGGCGGCACGGAGATGATGTCGTATACGGCAAGCCTGCCCCACGGTTCGCCGTTCATGGATCGGGGCAACGAGCAGCTGCGCGCCCTTCACCCGCAGTCGCATCAGGGTGTCTGCGCCGACGCCATCGCCACCTTGGAGAAAATCACGCGCACCGACGTCGATGCGCTGGCGCTGGAGAGCCAGCAGCGTGCAGCGCGCGCCATCGAGCGCGGATACTTCGATCGCAGCGTGGTTCCGGTTTCAAATCCCGACGGCAGCACGGCGCTCGATCACGAACAGTTCCCGCGCCCGCAGACCACCGCCGAAGGCCTCGCGGCCCTAAAGCCGTCGTTCGCGGCGATCGCTGATTACGCTTTGGACGAGCGTGGCACAACCTATCGCGGATTGATTCAACAAAAATATCCGGGCCTTGAGATCAACCATGTTCACCATGCCGGAAACAGCTCTGGCGTTGTCGACGGCGCCGCCGCGGTGCTGATCTCCTCGCCGGCCTACGCGCGCAAGCGGGGCCTGACAGCACGTGCCCGGGTGCTGGCCTATGCCAACATCGGCGATTCACCCACCCTGATGCTGAATGCCCCCGTACCCGCGGCAAAAAAGGCGCTGCAACGCGCCGGGCTGACGCCGCAGGACATTGACCTATGGGAGATCAACGAGGCGTTCGCGGTGGTTGCCGAAAAATTCATTCGCGACCTGAAGCTCGATCGCGACAAGGTGAATGTGAACGGCGGCGCAATCGCCTTGGGTCATCCCATCGGCGCGACCGGTTCCATTTTGATCGGCACACTGCTGGACGAGCTCGAACGGCGCGACCTGAAACGCGGATTGGCAACGATGTGCGCGGGCGGCGGCATGGCGCCTGCTATCATCATTGAACGGATCTGACCCAGCAGGTGTCGCCGTCGGCATCCCTCACAGCCATCCCCGCCCTGCCGACCGGTTCTTGCTCGCCTGAGGTGAGCCAGTGGAGCGTGCCGGTATCTGCCGGCGGCACTTTGGCAATAAAGCGCGCACCGCTCGACGTGCGCGCAATGACGGCGCCCCGTTGGGCGACTCCATCGCGGTCATATAGAACCGTGTACGTCTCCACCGTCGCTGGGCCCAGATAATCTTCTTGGACCGGCGGAGGCGCGCCGCGCAGGGAATCCGCCTCCGATTGATAGTCGAAATTTTGCGGAAAACTATTGGGCGCAAATTCCGTGCGGCCCAAAACAATGGAGTGGTTATGCGTCGCCAGGCCGCCGTTCGCGAACAGCAAGCCGCACCGGCCTTGCCGCCGCAGGGCCCGCGTCATGCTCACCACCGCATGGCTCATATAATTGCCGACGGGCCCTCCGCCGAAGGTCAATCCGCCGAACACGCTTGCCGGGCGATCCAAGGGCCAGCCCAATACTCGGCGTGCCATCTTGGGCACGCACGGAAAGCAGCTATAGAGCTCGACGTGATCGAGATCGGCGGTCGCCAGGCCATTCTGTTCCATCGCCCTGCGTATCGAGACGGACATGCTGGGGGAGTCGGCGTAGCCGGCACGCGCCAGCAAATCGACCGGCTCATGCGCCGCCGCCCCGCGGCCGATATAAATCAGCGCATCGTCGCTGATGCCGCGCGCGCGAGCCTCCGCTTCGCTGGTCACGATGAAGCCGGCGCCTTGATTGACACTGATATTGGCCACCATCAATTTGCAGTAAGGAAACGCAATGGGCCGGTTCGCTGCCGACACGGTTCGGATCTCATCGGCAGATACCGATCGCCGCAGCCAAGCATCGGGATTCGCCGCAGCGACACTTGAAAAAAGCGACCAGATTTCGGCACTCTCCGCCTGTCCCTGCTCCAAGGTTTGGCCGTAGGCTGCGCGGCCGGCGTTTTCGTACAGCGGGTACACGTCCGCCGGTGCAATCAGTCCGTAGCGGTGCCGGTACGAAGGCCCGCGCCGCATGGCCACCGCGCGCACCGCGTTTTCGGACTTGGCTGCGCTCCGCGCCGCCGTGCGCAGCGCCTCTCCGCCGACCACCGCCGCAACTTTGATTTCTCCGGCACCGATCCGGTTGGCGGCTTCGTTCAGCAACAGAAGCGGACTGTCGCCGCTGGCATAACCGGACTTGTAGCAAATGCGCGGCGTCGCTCCGACGCGCACCGCCAGGGGCCCAGACACGTCGCCGAGCTCGGGAAAGGAAATCTGATCGACCACGCCGAGAGAGTCGAGCCGCGGCAACCAGCCGCCGCCGGCGTCGCTGTCAGCCAGCCGCAGCGCCGCTTCCATGAGGCCGAGTGAATCCAACCTCGTGCTCGCGTTGCCGGGCTCATCGCGGTCGTTGAGCTGCCCGACGCCAATGATGACCGGTATGGGACTATATTTCATGATCGGCACTCGTCCCAATAGTTACATTTTGCCGGGCCTAAAGCTGCACTTGTTGGACATGTATAATTGATTGCCAATGCGACCCGATATGCAGCAGCCCGAAGCCATCATCAGCGCGGCCAACGTGCTCGGTGAAGGAATTCTTTGGGACGATGCCGCTTCGGTGCTGTGGTGGACCGACATTCAGTCCAAGGAACTGCTGCGCTATGACTGGGCATCGCAGCGCCTGGAGCGCAAAGCGCTGCCCCACCGGCTCGGTTCCTTTGGCCTGGTTCAAGGCAGCAGCGACATCATCGCCGCATTCGAAAACGGCATTGCTCTGTACCATCCTGAAAGCGCGGCGCTGCAATGGATCTCTCAGCCGGCCGCCGCGCATCCGCATCTGCGCTTCAACGACGGCCGAGTCGATCGTCAGGGCCGCTTCTGGACCGGCACCATGATCGAGCGGAAGTCGGCGACCGCGGACGCCACGCTCTATTGCGTGGCCGCGAATGGTACGACCTCCGAGCACGAACGCGGGCTGCGAATCACCAACGGCATCTGTGCGAGCCCGGACGGCCGCCGCCTCTATCTCGCCGACTCACCGCGTGCCATCATCTACAGCTATGACCTCGATCCGGACTCCGGCACACTGCTGCATCGGCGCATCTTTGCGCGAACGAGCGGCGGCGCCGTACCTGACGGGGCCAATGTGGATGAGCACGGCTGTGTGTGGAGTGCGCAATGGGGCGGCAGCCGCGTCGTCCGCTACACCCCCGACGGCAAGGTCGATCAGATTCTGGAGGTGCCGGTGAGCCAGCCGACTTGCGTGGCCTTCGGCGGCGCGGATCGCGATCTGCTGTTTGTCTCGAGCGCGCGCGATGACCTATCGGCGGCGCAGCTCGCTCAGCAACCGCATGCCGGGGATGTGCTGGTATATCGGGTTGGGTCTAAGGGACTGCCTGAACCGCGTTTCCGCGGCAATCTGCGAACACCGACGGGGGTCGCCTTTGCCTAAGAAAGGCGCCGCCGATGCACGCCCGGCAGAAGCGGGCAGCCGCTCGTTGCGTCTGCACGGCACCATTGCGCGCGACATCGGTGTGCGCATTGTGTCCGGACGCATCCAGCCCGGAGCGATCCTCAATGGCGAAATCGAAGCAAGCGAGCGGTTGCACGTTTCCCGCACGGCATACCGCGAAGCGGTGCGCATACTCGCAGCCAAGGGCATGGTCGAATCGCGGCCGAAATTCGGCACGCGCATCAGTGAGCCCCGCCGCTGGCACCTGCTCGATCCCGACGTGATCTCGTGGATTTTCAGCGCGGATCAGCCCGACGAGCGATTGCTCGAGGCGCTGTTCGAGATGCGCACCATCATTGAGCCCGCGGCAACCGCGCTCGCCGCCGAGCGCCGCACCGAGGCCCACCTGCAGGCGTTGCGCAACGCGCTCGACCTCATGGCGGAGAAATCGCTTGCAGGTGTTACCGGTCAGGCAGCGGACCGGGAATTTCACTCGGTGCTGCTCGAGGCTTCGGGCAATGCGTTTCTCGCATCTTTCACCAGCGGCGTCGCAGCGGGTGTCGCCTGGACCACGATTTATAAACAGCGCAAGAGTCCCCTGGCTCGAGATCCGATTCCCGATCATGAGCGCGTCTACGAAGCCGTCGCGAAGGGCGACCCGGCCGCGGCGCGTGAAGCCATGACCACGCTGATTCGCCTCGCATTGCTGGACACCACCCGGGGGGGCGGCAAGAAAGGCGCGCGCGGCAACGGAAAAAAGCCCAAGGGCTGAGTTGGCTCGCTAGGTTCCGAGGCGTTCCGCCTGCAACTCGTCGGTGGGGCGGCTGCCCCACAGTGCGTAGCCGAGCACATAGACGTAACAAACTGCCGGCAAGAGATACGACAGCTGTAGTCCGACATGATCGGCCAGCACGCCTTGCAGCGCCGACAGCGCGCCGCCGGCGATGGCCATGATCAACAACCCTGAGCCTTCCTCGGTTAAGGGACCGAGTCCCCGAATACCGAGCGTGAAAATGGTGGGAAACATCACTGAGTGACACAGACCGATTGCGATCAGGCTCCACATCGCAAGTGAACCGCCCGTGGTCACGGCGAGCAGCACCAGCACCAGCGCACCCAAGCTGACCGCCGCCAACATGCGGTCGGGCGCAACCCAACGCAGCAACGCCGCGCCGACAAACCTGCCCACCATCGCGCCTCCCCAGAACAGGGACAAATAACTGGCCGCGGCAGCGTGGCTCATCGCGCCGATGTTCGGCATGGAAATGAAATTCACCAGCGTCGAGCCGATGCCGATCTCGCACACCAGGTACAGACAGATGGCCGGCACGCCGAACACGAGATTTCGATGACGCCAGAGACTGTGCTTGGCGCGTTCTGCGCGGTTGGCCCGGCGGCTCTCTTGGCCAAGATCCGGGAGCCGCACGCGCCACACCAGCACGGCAAGGGCGATCAACACAGCGGCGATCAACAAGTACGGCAGTTGCACCGCCTGAACGTCGGCGGCGCGCTGCTGCGCAGTCAATGCCACCGCGGCGCCAGTCTCGGTGCCGGAAGAGCTGCGCCCCAGGATCAGGAGCCCGCCAAACAGCGGCGCCAGTGTCGTCCCCATGGAATTGAAGGCCTGCACCAGGTTCAGGCGGCTCGACGCGGTGCGCACCGGCCCGATGACGGTGACATAAGGATTTGCCGCAACCTGCAGCAAGGTGATGGAAGAGGCCAGTAGAAACAGCGCCACCAGAAACACGCCGTACGATTCGAGCCGTGCCGCCGGCACGAACACCAGCGCGCTGCCCGCCATGCCGACAAGACCCAGCACTACGGCCATCTTGTATCCGGTGCGCTCCAGCAATTTCGCGGACGGGATTGCCATCAATAGATAGCCGAGGTAGAACGCGAACTGAATCAGCAGGGACTGGCCGTAATTGAGGTCGAATACAGCCTTCAAGTGGGGCACGAGGATGTCATTCAGCACCGTCGCAAATCCCCACATGAAAAACACAGTCGTCAAGACTGCCAGTGCGGCGGTATAGCTGGGCGAGGACACGGCTCGCCCGGCGGCGGTTGAGTCCACGGACATGCGTTTCAATCTATCGGCTCACCGTGAGCGTGTCAATATAAACTCAGACATAAAAATGTTGCCTGCGCGGCGCATCGATGCACCGCTCTGCGCTAAAATCGATGCCCGGCCACGCTTCCCGCCGATCGCGGGCGCGCCACGCCTTCCATTGAACGAGGAGTTGCATGATTACCGGCGATCTATTCATCGGGTTTACCCGGGTGCGAAGCCACGATCAATTCAAGGCCACGGGCGCGGCGGACGGCGCACCCCTGCCTGCGTCGTTCAGCATCGCCGGCGCCGCCGAGGTCGCGCGGGCCTGCGCGCTCGCCGACGCCGCGTTCGACCCGTTCCGCGCTCTCCTCCCCAGCGAGCGGGCACGCTTTCTCGAGACAATCGCGGAGCAAATTCTGATCCTCGGCGATGCACTTCTGGAGCGCGCGCATCTTGAGACCGGGCTTCCTCTGGCGCGCCTCACGGGCGAGCGCGCGCGGACCATCGGTCAGCTGAAATTGTTTGCCGATGAGATCCGCGATGGCAGCTATCTGGGAGTGCGCATCGACAGCGCGATGCCGGATCGCAAGCCCGCACCCCGCAGCGACTTAAGATTGCGCAAAATTCCGTTAGGCCCGGTGGCCGTGTTTGGAGCCAGCAATTTTCCGCTGGCATTCTCAGTGGCGGGAGGCGATACCGCGGCTGCGCTTGCGGCCGGATGTCCCGTGATCGCGAAGGCACACGCGGCCCATCCAGGAACCGCAGAATTGGTTGCGCATGCCATCCTGGCGGCGGTCTGCAAGTGCGGCATGCCCGAGGGGGTCTTTTCCTTGTTGGCGGGTCCTTCCAATGATCTCGGCCGCGCCTTGGTGAGCGATCCGCGCATCAAGGCCGTGGGCTTCACCGGTTCGCGTGCAGGAGGCCTTGCGTTGATGGCGGCAGCGGCCGCGCGCCCTGAGCCTATTCCCGTGTATGCGGAAATGAGCAGCATTAATCCCACCGTGTTGTTGCCGGGTGCGCTGCGCGCACGGGCCGCAAAGTTGGCCGAAGGATTCATCGGGTCAATGACCTTGGGCGCCGGTCAGTTCTGCACCAACCCAGGCATGGTCCTGGTTTTGTCCGGTGCCGAGGCCGATGCATTCGCTGCGGCGGCCTCCGCCGCGGTCGGCGCAGCCGCGGGACAAGTCATGCTGACGCCGGCAATCCATAAAAACTATCAAAGCGGCGTGTCGCGATTGGCGCAGCATTCGCGAGTGCATGCGCGCGGCCGCGGGCTCGAATCGGGCGGCCCTCATTCCGGCCGCGCCGCTCTGTTTGAGACCGACGCCGACGCGCTGCTTGCGGATCAGAGTCTGGCGGAGGAAATCTTCGGCGCATCGTCGCTGATCGTTCGCTGCAAGGATCAGGCGCAGCTCCTCGCGGTGCTCGAAGGCCTCGAGGGCCAATTGACCTTGAGCCTGCATCTGGAAGGAGCCGACGATACTGCGATCGCGCAACGGCTCATCCCCGTCATGGAGCGCAAGGCCGGGCGGCTCGTCGTCAATGGTTGGCCCACCGGGGTCGAGGTGAGTCACGCCATGGTGCATGGCGGCCCGTATCCGGCGACCTCGGACGGCCGCAGCACGTCGGTGGGAACGCTGGCCATTGACCGGTTCCTGCGGCCGGTCTGCTACCAGGACTTCCCCGATTCGCTTCTGCCCGCCGAACTGCGCCGCGGCCAAGCCCATCCCTACGTTCATCGCGTCGACGGGCGCTTCCACGTCCCTCACAAGAGTGCTTGACTCCATGACATTACGATTGGTGCAGCTGGCTTCCAAAAGCGAACGCTTCGTTGCGGTGCTCGAGGACAATCGTTGGGGAGTGCGGCTCCAAGGACCCGCGACGACCTACGATCTGGCCATGACCGCCGTGCGCGAGGGCTCGTCCTTGCAGGAGGCGGTTAATGCGCTGCGCGGCAAACAGCGCCTCGATCTTGGCGCTCTTATCCTGGGCAACAGCGATGGTGCCGGGCTGCGCTTCTTGCCGCCGATCGACCATCCCGATTCGGCGCATCTTTATTTGACCGGCACCGGACTGACTCACTTAGGGTCGGCCGAGAGCCGCGACAAGATGCACGCCAAGGCGAGCGCCGCCGCCGCGCACAGCGATTCGATGCGAATGTTCTTGGCAGGACTCGAGGGCGGTAAACCCGCTGGAGGCGCGGTCGGCGTTCAGCCTGAATGGTTCTACAAGGGCGACGGCTCGAGTGTGGTCGCCTCCGGCGCTGCTTTGGAGTCGCCATCCTTCGCGCTCGACGGCGGCGAGGAACCAGAGATAGCCGGGATCTACGTCATTGACGCGTCCGGATCTCCGTGGCGCCTTGGATTTTGTCTCGCCAACGAATTCTCCGATCATGTGACGGAGCGCGGCAATTATCTATGGCTCGCGCACTCCAAGCTGCGCCAGGCCGCGCTCGGCGCAGAGCTTCGCGCCGGCGAGCTGCCGGGCGATGTGCGCGGCGTCAGCCGGGTGCGGCGCGGCGCCGAAACCCTATGGGAAAAGCCCTTTCTCACCGGCGAGACCAACATGTCGCACTGGATCGCCAATCTGGAACACCATCATTTCAAATATCCCTTGTTTCGGCGTCCCGGCGATGTGCACGTGCATTTTTTCGGAACCGCGACATTGTCATTCTCCGACGGGATCAAGGTGCAGCCCGGCGACGTTTTCGAGATCGAGGCCGACGCGTTTTGCGTGCCGCTGCGCAACCCCTTGGCCCACGCGAACGCGGCGCAGGTCCGCGTGCGTTCCCTGTGAGCCCGCTTTAGCTCTTCTTGCGTTTCCGAAGCAGATCTGAGAAATTGTCCGAGTATATATCGCAACCCTAATCAACCCTCAAAAGCGGCGAGTCCTAAGGATTGCACCCATGGCGCGAGTGTTAAGGACCCATGCAGTCGGCGCGGCAGCCTGCGCGCTGACGTTCTTATCAGCCGTCGCGGGAGCAGCCGAGGCGCAGCGCGAAGCCTTCGGAAAATTGACCAACGGCACCGCGATCGAAACGGTGACGCTCAAGAACGGAACCGGCATCACGGTGCGGCTGATGACATTGGGCGCTGCCGTTCAATCTCTATCCGTGCCCGATAATCGCGGGAATTCCGCCGACATCGTGCTCGGCTACGCCACGGCGCAAGAGTTTTTGGATAAACCGCAATTCTTCGGCGCGACCGTCGGACGGTTTGCGAACCGCATCGCCAAGGGTCGTTTCACCCTCGATGGGCACGCCTATACCTTGGCGGCCAATGATCACGGCAATTCGCTGCACGGCGGCTTGCGCGGTTTCGACAAAGTCGTCTGGCACATCGATTCCGTTCACAACGGTCCCACCGCAACCGCCACATTCTCGTACCTAAGCCCCGCGGGCGAAGAAGGATATCCGGGCAATCTGCACGTGCTGGCGATCTACACGTTGAATGATCGCAATGAATTCGGCGTGCAGTACAAGGCGACCACGGACGCACCCACGATTGTCAACATAAGCAACCACAGCTATTTCAATCTGGCTGGGGAGTCCTCGGGCCGCTCGGTCATGGAGCAGCTGCTGCAGATCAACGCAGCGAAATTCACGCCTGTCGACCAGTTGCTGATTCCGACCGGCGAGCTGCGCTCCGTCGCCGGCACGCCGTTCGATTTTCGCGAGCCCACGCCGATCGGCACGCGCATCCGCGATGGCCGTGAACCGCAGATTCTCTACGGCCGTGGCTACGATCATAATTTCGTGTTGAACGGCACGCCAGGTCAACTGCGCACTGCGGTCCGCTTCACGGATCCGCAGTCCGGACGCGTCATGGAGATTCTTACCAAGGCGCCGGGAGTGCAGTTCTATTCCGGCAATTTTTTCGACGGCACCATCGTAGGTAAAGGCGGCAAGGTCTATCGGCAGGGTGATGCCATCGTGCTCGAACCGCAGTTGTTTCCCGATGCCCCCAACCATCCTGACTTTCCCTCCGCCCGCCTCGATCCCGGCAGCACATACGAGAACACCATTGTGTATCGCTTTTCGGTGCTGAAGCGCTGAGCATCCATCAAGAATCGGAACGCCATGACTGACTCGCCCGGGAATTCGCCTACAAAACGCAAGCTCCGATCGCGCTCCTGGTTCGATGACCCGACGCATACCGATGCCACCGCGTTGTATTTGGAGCGCTATATGAATTTCGGCCTGACGCTCGATGAGTTGCAGTCGGGACGGCCGATCATCGGCATCGCTCAAACGGGCTCGGACCTCGCGCCGTGCAATCGGCATCACTTGGTGCTCGCGCAGCGCGTCAAGGAAGGCATTCGCGATGCCGGTGGCATACCGCTGGAATTTCCCGTGCATCCGATTCAGGAGACGGGCAAGCGCCCAACGGCGGGGCTGGACCGAAACCTGACTTACTTGGGTTTGGTAGAGGTGCTTTACGGCTATCCGCTCGACGGCGTCGTGCTGACAATCGGTTGCGACAAGACCACGCCTGCCTTGCTGATGGCGGCCGCCACGGTGAATTTGCCCGCCATCGCCTTGTCGGTGGGACCGATGCTGAATGGCTGGTACAAAGGCAAGCGCACCGGTTCCGGCACCATCGTGTGGCACGCGCGCGAACTCATGGCCTTGGGTGAATTGGACTACGCAGGCTTCATCAAGCTCGTGAGTTCCGCGGCGCCGTCGGTGGGATTTTGCAACACCATGGGCACCGCGACGACGATGAGCAGCCTCACCGAAGCGCTCGGCATGTCGCTGCCCGACACCGCCACGATTCCGGCACCCCATCGCGACCGGCAAGAAGCCGCGTACCGCACCGGCCTGCAAATCGTCGACATGGTGGCCGCGGATCGCAAGCCCTCCGACATTATGACCCGGGATGCGTTCATCAACGCGATCAGGGTGAATTCGGCCATCGGCGGCTCTACCAATGCGCCGATACATTTGAACGCCGTCGCCAGACACATCGGCGTCGAATTGAGTCTCGCGGACTGGCAAAAATACGGCTACGACGTCCCGCTGCTGGTGAACCTGCAGCCCGCGGGAGAATACCTGGGCGAAGATTTCTACCGCGCCGGCGGCGTGGGTGCCGTGATCGCCGAACTGATGAAGCAGGGATTGATTCTCGATAAATGCTTGAGCGCCAATGGGCGCAGCATCGGCGAGAACTATCGAAATGCCAGGATTGCCGATGAGGCGGTGATCTTTCGCTACGACGCCCCGTTGAAGGACAAGGGCGGATTTCTGGTGCTGCACGGCAATCTCTTCGATTCCGCGGTCATGAAAACCAGCGTGATCTCCGATGAGTTTCGCGCCCGCTACCTGTCGAACCCGAAAGATCCCGACGCCTTCGAAGGACGGGCAGTGGTTTTCGACGGACCTGAACAATTCCGCAGTCAGATCGATGATCCGGCGTTGAAAATCGACGCCGGCACCATTCTGTTCATGCGCGGCACGGGGCCCATCGGCTATCCGGGGGCCGCCGAGGTGGTCAACATGCGGCCGCCCGCCTATCTGATTCGGGAAGGCGTGCACGCGCTGCCCTGCGTCGGCGACGGTCGCCAGTCCGGGACCTCCGACAGTGCGTCGATTTTGAACGCCAGCCCCGAAGCGGCGATCGGCGGCGGCCTGGCATTGGTGCGCAACGGCGATCGCGTCCGCATCGACCTGCGCAAATGCGAGGCAAATATTCTCATCAGCGCCGAAGAGCTGGACACGCGTCGCCGCGCATTGGAGGCGGCCGGCGGGTATGCCTATCCCGCGAGCCAAACTCCCTGGCAGGAAATACAGCGGCGCAGTGTCGGACAGCTTGAAACCGGTGCCGTGCTCGAAGAGGCCGTGAAGTTCCAGCGCTTGGCGCAAACCCAAGGCGTGCCACGCCACAACCATTAGAGAAACGATAATGCCCTCAAACTCTCGACGACATTTTTTGCGCCAGGCTTCGGCCGCGGCCCTCGCCCTTCCAGGCGGACTGCTGGCGAAGCATTGGGTCCACGCCGCCGCGAGCCCCGCCTCTGCTGCCGATCGCGTGCGGATATTGCTGGACTCGAGGCGCACGATCGCGCCGCTCGACAAGCGTGTGTTCGGCTCGTTTCTCGAACATTTGGGGCGCGCCATTTACGGCGGTATCTACGAGCCTGGATCGGCGCTCTCGGACGGCCGAGGCTTCCGCAAGGATGTGCTGGAACAGATCCGCGAAATGGCGGTGCCCATTATTCGCTATCCCGGCGGAAACTTCGTGTCGGGCTACAACTGGCTCGACGGCGTGGGACCCGTTGCCAATCGCCCGCATGTGTTGGACAAGGCGTGGAACTCGCTCAATTCCAATCGCTTCGGGACCAATGAATTCATGGCGTGGTGCAAAGCGGCCGGCACCGAACCCTTGATGGCAGTGAATCTCGGCACCGGGACGCCTGAGCAGGCTGCTGCATTGCTCGAGTACTGCAATATCGATCGAGGCACCGAGTGGAGCGACCTGCGCCGCAAACACGGCATCGCCGAACCTTACAAGATCAAACGCTGGTGTCTCGGAAACGAAATGGACGGGCCCTGGCAGGTCGGACATATGTCCGCCACCGAGTACGGTCTCAAGGCCCAAGACGCAGCGCGCCAGATGCGCTATGTCGACCCTTCAGTGCAGCTGATCGCCTGCGGTTCGAGCGGCCCCGGGATGCCGAGCTATCTGGAGTGGGACCGCCAAGTGCTGGAGCAGTGCTACGACTACGTCGACGGACTGTCGCTGCACCGCTATCTCACCAACAACGCCGAGGATACCGGCGGCGACAGCGCAAAGTTCCTCGCGCAGAATCTTTCCATGGACCGCCAAATCGCCGAATCCCTCGCCGTTTGCGACCTGGTTCGCGGCCACAAGCGCTCGCCGAAGAAGCTATGGCTGTCGTTCGATGAATGGAACGTTTGGTATCGGGCACGCAGCGGCGCGCAGCTGCGCGGCGACGGCTCCGAAGCCGGGCATTTGCTGGAGGAAGTCTACAATCTTGAAGATGCGCTGCTGGTCGGGGGCATGCTGATCACGTTGATGCGCAATGCGAATCGGGTCAAACTGGCCTGCCTCGCACAGCTCGTCAATGTGATCGCGCCCATCATGACCAACGAGCGCGGCATGTGGCGGCAAACGATTTTCTATCCTTATTTGTGGGCGTTGCAATTTGCGCAAGGCACGGTGCTCGACATCCTGGTGCAGTCGCCCACCTACGCAGGCGGACAACCCGATCCAGTGCCGTACGTCGATGCCACCGCGACCGAGGATCCCGAGAGCGGTAAAACCACGCTGTTCCTGCTCAATCGCGACTTGGAAAAGCCCCATCAAGTCGATCTGGTCTGGGAAGACAAGGCGCCGTCAAAGGTGCTCACCGCATCAGTAATTACCGGCAATGACTTAAAGGCTGTGAACACGTTTGAATCGCCGCAACAGGTCCACCCTCAAGCGTTGGATAAGCCATCCGGCGCGGGCAGCACCTTTGAATTGCCGCCGCGTAGCTACAGCGTGATCCAGATGGCCTGACTGATGCGCTGAAGCCCGTCATGGATCGCGTCTCTCGCCGTTCGATGCTCAAGCTCGGGGGAATGGCCGTAGGCTACGCCTGGGCCAGGAGTGCCGTCGCCAATGCCTCCGCTTCGTGCTGTATGCCAAAACTGGTTCCGGCCGCCTATTCTGACGTCGAGTTGCTTCAAGGTCCCCTGCTCGATCAATTCCGCGCGCAACATGCGACGCTGATGGATATGGACGAGGATGCCTTGCTCAAGCCCTATCGCGCGGCAGCGGGACTGGCAGCACCCGGCAGGGATTTAGGCGGTTGGTACAACGCATCCCCCGACTTCAATCCGCCGGACGACATGCACGGCTTCATTCCGGGTCACAGTTTCGGCCAATACGTTTCCAGTCTGGCACGCGCATATGCGATTACCGGAGATGCGGGAACCCGGCAAAAAGTGCAGCGCTTGGTTGCCGGGTTGACCGAAGCGACGTCCCCGAGCTTTTACGCAGGCTATCCCCTGCCCGCCTATACCTTCGACAAGATCAATGTGGGACTCATCGATGCGCATGCGTTCGGCGGCGATCCGCGCGCGTTGACGGCCTTGGATCGCGCCACTGATGCCGCCTTGCCGCATCTCCCGGAAAAGGCGCTGACGCGGCCTCAAATGGCGGCACGTGCGCATCCCAATATTGCTTACACCTGGGATGAGTCGTACACGCTGCCGGAAAACCTCTATCTCGCCTGGCGCCGCGGTGCCGGCGATCGCTATCGAAAACTCGCCGCTCGCTACTTGCTGAACCGCGATTACTTCGAGCCGCTTGCGCGCGGCGAAAATGTTTTGCCGGGAAAGCACGCCTACAGTCACGTGAATGCCCTGAGCTCGGCGCTGCAGGCCTATCTCGTCGACGGCGATCCGATGCACTTGCAGGCGGCAAAAAACGGCTTCGACTTCGTGCTGGCGCAGAGCTTCGCGACCGGCGGCTGGGGATCGAATGAAGCCTTCGTCGTGCCGGGCTCCGGCTCGCTTGGCGATTCGTTGAGCACGACGCACGCCGGCTTCGAGACGCCGTGCGGCGCCTACGGTCATTTCAAGGCCGCGAGATATCTCATCGGGATCACTGGCGACAGCCGCTATGGCGATAGCATGGAGCGCGTGCTCTACAACGCCGCTTTGGGTGCTCTGCCCATGAAACCGGACGGCACGGCATTTTATTATTCGGATTACAACAACTACGGCTCGAAGACTTATTTCGAATACAAATGCCCCTGTTGCTCGGGAACCCTCGGACAACTCACGGCGGACTACGGCATCAGCGCGTATTTTTTGAGCGAGCGCGGGGTGACTCTAAATCTCTACACGCCGTCGAAATTGCGGTGGCGCTCGAACGGCCGCAGCGTGACGATCGAACAGGCTACCGCGTACCCGTTGGACTCGCTGATCGACATCTCAGTGCGGACTGCGACGCCTCAGACATTCTCGATCGGTTTGCGCATTCCCGCGTGGGCCGCCGCGAATACCACGGTCGCCATTAACGGCAAGCCCGCGGACCAGGCGATCGTTCCGGGGGCTTTTTGCGAATTGCGCCGGCAGTGGCGCGATGGCGATCAAGTCACCCTCGACTTGAAGATGCCCGTTCGCCTGGAAGCAGTCGACGAGAAGCACCCGCTTCTGCTGGCCGTCGTGCAGGGACCGCTCGCCTTGTTTGCCGTCGGCGATCGTTTCCTGCCGTTCAGAAAGCGCGATCTGCTGTCGATCCGACAGACCGCGCCGCGTTCGGCCGACTGGCGCGTCGTGACCGCCGACGGCGAGCAGCTATTCAGGCCCTTCTTCGGGATCGGCGAAGCGACGACAAGGCTGTATCAGCCTGTTTCTGCCTGACCGAAGCCCCTTCCCGAGGGAAATATTTCCATAAAACTCAGACAACATCTTGCCGTCGAAGGTGGACTCGTTTATTGTCTGAGTTATAGGCGCATCGGGAACGCCGCTTCCGGCGGAAACCACCGCGCTCGAGGGAAGGGGGAATAGAACATGAACTTGCGCAATGCATTGCCGCGCCTCAGCTGCGCGATCGCTGTCTCATTGGCCGTGGCTCCGGTGTACGCGCAGGTGGCCGCGCCAAGCACGGATAACTCCGACGAGCTCAGCACCATCGTGGTGACGGGTGTGCGGGCCAGCGTGAAGACATCGTTGGACATCAAGAAAAACGCCGACCAGCTCCAGGACTCGATCGTTGCCGAGGATATCGGCAAGCTGCCCGACAACAACGTGATTGAAGCGCTCCAGCACGTCACCGGGGTACAGGTCAGCCGCAATGCCGCGGAAGCAACCCAGTTGTTGGTTCGCGGCCTTCCGGATATCGCCACCCTGATCAACGGCCGCGAGATATTCACTTCCACCGGCCGATTCGTTGCGCTTCAGGACATTCCCGCGGAGTTGTTATCCCGGGTGGATGTGCGCAAATCGAGCCGAGCTGATGATATCGAGGGCGGCATTGCAGGCGTGGTCGACATTCGGCTGCACCGTCCTTTCGATTTCGACGGCTTTCAAGCCGCCGTCACCGCCCGTGAAGTGCACAGCACACTCTCCGATCACAACGATCCGGTGCTGAGCGGCCTCGTCAGCAACCGATGGCAAACCTCGGCGGGAGAGTTCGGCGTGCTCGCTGACATCTCCTACATCCGCGATCATTACAAGGAAGAAATTCTCGATAACTATATTTCGACGCAATCCATCGGGCCGGTGCCCGGCTCCACGGGTGCGGGCGGTACCGCGTTCATTCCACTCACCGAAGGGGCGCAGTCCATCAACGGAGATCGCGAACGCACTGCCGCCACGATTGCGACGCAGTGGAGTCCGAATGCCAATACCGAGGTGTATTTGGAAGGCATCTATACCCGTTATCGGAATCCCAACAACAATGACTTTTTCGTGGGACTGCCATGGATTTGCGCCAACCCCGCTACTGCCACCGTGTTCCCCGGCACCAACGAAGTAAAGACCGTCACCGGCGGCTGCTATGACTTGACCAGCGACCAATCCTTCGTTCCGAAGACCGACACCTACCAGGTCGCCTCGGGCCTCACCTGGACCGGTGAGTCGGTAAAATTCACCAGCGAAATTGATTTCACCACCAGCCGTTTCAGTCAGAACGGCTACATATTGGATACTCAATACAACCCGCCGCCGGACGGCTATACCGCCGACTTCAACTATCAGGGTACGGGTACACCGTACATGAACGTGACGGGCATCAATCTGTTCGACCCTTCGCAGTACCATGTGCGCCAACTGTACGATCAGTGGACCGTGCAGAAAGGCAACGAAATCGATTGGCGCGGCGATTTCAATTTCAGACTGGCGGACTCTAGCTGGATGAAATCGGTGGAGACCGGTGTGCGCGTCGTGGACCGCTTCGCGCAGAATCGCGCGGACAATGCCGGCGGCATCGACTGCCTCGGCCCGCCGCCGCCGCAAAATGCGACTTCGGTTGCGTGCACTACGCAACCCGCGTTGAGCGCGCTTCCGGGAACCGCCTATCACACGACTTACGGCACGCAATTCAACGGCCAGTTCGGCATTCGCAGCTGGATCGACGCCGACCCCAATTGGTTGGTGAACAACATCGGTTACCTGCGCCAATTGTGGAATACATCGGCGACCGGCGATCGCCCGCCCGAAGATCCCACGCAGTCGTTTGATGACCGCGAAGTCAGCTATGCCGGCTACGTCAAAGGCAACTTCGGCATGAATCTGGGCAGCTTGCCGCTATCCGGCAATATCGGCCTGCGTTTGGTTGAAACGCGGGCATCAATGCTGGGCAACACCAGCATCAATGGCGTCGTCTCACCGGTGCAAACCGACAAAAATACGCTCGACTGGCTGCCCAGCTTGAATGCCCGCCTGACGCTCGAGGACAATCTGTACTTGCGCTTTGCCGCGAGCCGTACGGTAACGCACCCGACCTTTGCGCAGTTGGATCCGGCTCTATCCTTGTCCGCGTCAACCGCGACTCTGTTGGGATCGGGAACCAGCGGCAACGCCAACCTTAATCCCGTCACGTCCGACAATGCCGACTTGGCCCTCGAATATTATTTCAGCCGCCAAAACGCCCTGACGGCGGCCGCGTTCTACCGCCGTGTCGACGGTTACATCCAGACGGTGACGGATGCCGAGGTTATCAACGGGATCACTTACCAGGTCACGCGGCCCAACAATGCACCCTCGGGGAAAATCGATGGTGCGGAAATCGGCTACACTCAGTTTTTGGACTTTCTGCCCGCCTGGCTGCAGGGCATGGGTGTGCAGGCGAACGCCACTTACGTGAACGGCGATTTCCAGAACATCTCCAAGTGGTCGTACAACGTGGTCGGCATCTATGAAAGAGGCCCCGCCTCGATGCGCGTCGCGTACAACTGGCGCTCAGGATTCAATGTGGGCGGCACGCCCGGCGGTGCACAACCGTTGGAGCCTCTGACCATCTTTGCCAAGTCGCAACCATGGCTCGACTTGTCGGCCAGCTATCACATCGTCGACAGTTTGACGCTGACATTCGATGCGACCAATCTGCTCAATAGCTATTACCAGGATTATTTTGGCAATCAGACTGTGTTCCCACGGGATACACGCCGATTCGACCGTCAGTTTTCATTGGGCATCCGTTATCGCCTGAAGTAGCTTTGGTGGAAAAGAGCTCAAATGAGTTGCGCCGGGAGATCCTGAAAGGGTCTCTCGGCGGTCTCGCTATCCTGGCGTTTGGCAGCCGTGCGTCCGCGCAAACGCTGGCGCCGCTTAACCCCAAATTGAGCGGTGATCTATATCCGATACACGACCCTTGCGTCATCAAGGCGGCCGATACTTACTATGTGTTCTGCACCACGCCGCGCGCCGACTCTCCGGCACAGATCCCGTGGTACCGCTCCAAGAATCTTCTGCATTGGGAAAAAGGCGGCCACGTGTTCAATGCGTTGCCCGCGTGGGCGAAACAGGAAATCCCGCACACGGAATTGTGCTGGGCGCCGGATATCTCCTACTTCAACGGACAATACTGTCTCTACTACGCATGCTCGACCTTCGGATCCAATCACTCCGTCATCGGGCTTGCGACCAACACGACGCTGGATCCCGCCGATGCTGAGTATCATTGGCAGGACCGCGGTTTGGTGCTCGAGTCACAAACCAAAGATGACTTCAATGCGATAGACCCGAATCGCGTGGTCGACCGCTCGGGAAAACACTGGCTGGCGTACGGCAGCTTTTGGACCGGTCTTAAGTTGTCCCCGCTTGATCCGCAAACGGGGATGCTGTTGCCCGATGCGCAAAGGATCAGCATCGCGCGACGGCCGAAGCCGCCGGATGCGATCGAGGGGGTGTTCATTATCCAGCGAGCCGGCAACTATTATCTATTCGCATCCTATGATTTTTGTTGCCGCGGCGCGGACAGCAGCTACTACACCGTCGTCGGGCGCTCGCCCGACATCACCGGACCTTATATCGACAAGGCCGGCAAATCCCTGCTCGAGGGCGGTGGAACATTGGTGCTGGCCGCGGGGGTCGGAGAGACCCGCTGGCGTGGACCGGGGCACATCGCGATTCTGCGCGACGACGGCAAGGACTACATTTTCTATCACGCCTACGATGCAGACCATAACGGTCGCCCGACTCTGCGCATCGCTCCGCTCGGCTGGACTGAGGATACCTGGCCCGCGGCGTTCATGTAGCCTAAACCAATGGCCGTTTCGCGGCGCGACCTGCTTGCCCTCATCGCCCTGAGCCCCGCGGTTTTGCGCGCCGCTGCACAACGTCCAACGGATTTTCGCAGCCTCGCGCCCACGCCTCCGATGGGCTGGAATTCCTGGGACAGTTTTGGGCCGACAATTGCCGAAGACGCGGCGCGCGCCAATGCAGAAGTCATGGCCCGGCGCCTGCTTCCCAGCGGTTACAACATTTTCACCATCGATATTCAGTGGTTCGAGCCCGGCGCCGACAGTTACGACTATCGCAAGGGCGCGCCATTGTCTCTCGATGCCTGGAGCCGCCTGGTCCCGGCGCCCAATCGATTCCCATCGTCGGGCCACGGCGCCGGGTTCAAACCCCTCGCTGACTATGTGCATGGCCTTGGGCTTAAGTTCGGGATTCACATGATGCGTGGCGTGCCGCGGCAGGCGGCGGATCGCAACTTGGCGATCCGCGGCACGGACCGGCGCGCCGGCGACATCGCCGACCGACTCAATGTGTGTGCGTGGAACACCGACATGTATGGAGTCGACATGCGCAAGCGCGGGGCGCAGGCGTACTACGATTCGTTGTTCGAACTCTATGCCCAGTGGGGCGTGGATTTCGTGAAGGCTGATGACATGAGCCGGCCCTACGAACGCAACAAACCGGAAATACATGCGGTGCGCAAAGCGATGGATCGCTGCGGCCGCCCCATGATGCTGTCTTTGTCGCCGGGCGAAACGCCTCTGACAGACGCGCTCGACGTGCAGCGCAACGCCAACATGTGGCGCATCAGCGATGATTTCTGGGACACTTGGCCGCTGTTGCTGGAACAATTTGTCAGGCTTCGGGACTGGAGCGCATACCGGCGTCCGGGGAATTGGCCCGATGCGGACATGCTGCCCTTGGGAGTGCTCGAGATGGGCCGCCGCCGGACTCGATTGACGCCGGACGAGCAGACCACGCTGATGACTCTCTGGTCCATCGCCCGTTCTCCGCTGATCATGGGAGGTGATCTAAGGAGGCTCGATGACTTCACATTGAATCTGCTCACCAACCGTGAGGTGCTCGAGGTCAACCAAAAAAGCGAAGACAACCGCGAGGCGTTCAGGGACGACAACGCGGCTGCGTGGATCGCCAAGTCACCACAGGGCGGGGCTCGCTACCTCGCGCTGTTCAATTTGCGCGACGCATTGCCTGCGGTGCCCGCCTCGCCCATTTCAGTCGAGCTTGCGCAATTCGGGCTGCATGCAAAGACTCTGGTGCGCGATTTGTGGCGCCAGACAGCGCTGGCGCCGGCCGCGGGTACCTTCACCGCGCAAATTCCCGCTCACGGAGCGGGGCTTTTCGCACTGTCGCCTGAATAACCAGGGTTCGAAGGTTCGGCTTGACCGAGCAGATTATCGGTGAAGAAAGCCTGCAATCGACGTCCGTATTCGGCGCCCGCCGCTTCCGCATAGTGTCCGTGCCGGTTGCCTGGGATGATCCAAAGGGTTTTTGGCTCGCGCGCCGATTCGAACAGCTTTCGAGTCATGGCCATGGGGATTTCGAAATCGTCCGATTGAGCGATGATCAGGATCGGCCTTGGTGATATTTCACCGATGAGCCGGACCGCAGAATGGTCGGCGGCGAACAAGTCTGATCCGCGCAGCGCCCAGCGCGCCGGCCACGCGCTCAACGGCCCCCATCGGGTGTAGTGCAGTGAGATAAAGCTGTCGAAATCGCTGGGCGCCGAAGCCAGCGTGATCGCGCGCAATCGCCGGTCGCGCGCAGCAACCTGCGTCAACATAAAACCGCCCATCGAAAAACCCAAGCCGCCGACTCGATGGGGGTCAACGTCCGCCCGTGCGCAGATCCAGTCGATGGCAGAACTCAAGGCATCTCGGGCCTCGGATCCCCAAAGAATTCGGCCGTCGCTCTCGCCCAAGCCAGGCCAGTCGAATGCCAGCACGCCGAATCCGGCTTGCGAGAGCAAGCGTATCTCGTCCAGCATGCTGGCGCGGTCGCTGTTGGTGCCGTGAGCAACGATCACGGCCGCCCGATTCTCCGACGGAACGTACCAAGCGGCGATATGAAGTCCGGAACGCGATACGAAAGACACCGCTTGAACGTGGGCGATTCCGGCGGACTCAGGCTGCTTCAGCAGCGGCGACGGCGGATCGGCCTCGATCTCCGAACGTGCCCAATGATAATTGCGAAAGCTGATATATCCGGCGAATAAGGCGCACGCGCCCACAACAGCGGCGAAAATAATCACAGATTTTGCACGAGCGCTAAATTGGCTCAAATTGTCCTCTGGAAATGACTCGCCGCGAACCTTAAATTTTAGCAACAATACCGACGCGTGCGGACCTGCGGCGGCTAAAATCACGCCGCCTCGGCGGAATCGGCCGCCCGCGACGGCGGCTTATTGTGATCCGCGTCTTACTTTTCTGCGCAATCCCATGGGAATATGCACGTATGAGTTCGACTTTGACCCGCATTCGCTCAGTGCTGGAGAAGCACGGCAAGCTCGGCACGGACGCCATGCAGTTGTCGGAGACCGACGACTTATATGCTGCCGGCATGACCTCTCTCGCCAGCGTGAACGTCATGCTCGCGCTCGAGAGCGAATTTGGCGTCGAATTTCCGGATCAAATGCTGAATCGGTCCATGTTCATCAGCGTCAGCGCTATTGAAGCGGCGCTGCGAAAAGCCGCGAGCGCCTGAGCGGCGCCGGCATATCCCATTTTTAGGTATGCGCGATTTACCCCGACGGGCAGCGGACGGTTATAGTGCGCCGTCCATGGGATTGCTTGACACCATACGCGCCAAAGTAGTCGAAGTCGCCGCCCGGCATGCCGACGATGTCGACAGGAAGGCGCGCTTTCCGATCGAAACCGTCAACGCGTTGCGCGAAGCCAAGGCTATGTCCGCGGCCGTTCCGCGTGAACTCGGCGGTTCCGGCTATGGAATGCAAGAGCTCGCCACCATGTGCGCCACGCTTGCCGGCGCCTGCGGCTCCAGTGCCATGGTGTTGGCCATGCATCACATTCAGGTTGCCTGTCTCGTGCGCCACGGCATGTCATCGGCCGCGCTCAGGGAATACCTGAAGGATTTGGTTAAACATCAATACCTGCTCGGATCCATGACTTCCGAGGTCGGCACGCAAGGTGATACCCGCTCGAGCGTTTGCGCAGTGGAGCGCACCGACGGCCGATTTACCTTGAATAAGGATGCCACGACGGCCTCTTATTGCGCCTACGCCGATGCCATTCTCGCCACTTGCCGGCGCGAGCCGCAAGCCGCCGCGAGCGATCAAGTTCTGGTGCTGGTGCGCAAGGACGATTGCACGCTCAAGCAAACCACAACCTGGGACACCATGGGGATGCGCGGCACTTGCAGTCCGGGCTTCCGATTGGAATCACAAGGTCCCGAACAGCATGTGCTGCCCGGCAGCTTTGCCGACTCCTCTGCCCAAACGATGGTGCCCTATTCGCACATTCTGTGGGCATCGCTCTGGTGGGGCATCGCCGCTGATGCGGTGGGTAAGGCCGGGCAATTTGTCCGCGGCGAAGCCCGCAAAACGCCGGGGACGGTGCCTCCCGGCGCCGCACGGCTCGCTGAAGCATCGGCTCAGCTTCAGGCGCTGCGCCACAATTGGCTTGCACTCGCCGCCGAGTTCGACGATCTCGCGCAGCGCGCGGATGGCATGCAGACCCTGCTCAGCATGGGGTGGGCTCTGAAGATGAACAATCTGAAGGTCAACGCCTCCGAAGGAGCGCCGCAAGTGGTGCACAAGGCACTGCAAATCATCGGCGTGCTGGGATTCAAGAACGACTCCAAATTCAGCGTCGCGCGTCAGTACCGCGATGCGCTCTCAGCGTCGCTCATGATTTCAAACGATCGGATTGTCGGCAAGAGCGCGTCGATGCTGCTGGTTTTCAAAGACGAATAAGTCATGCCCGAGCAATACGGAGTTCAAAATTTTTACGATGGGCTCGTCCGGCACCGTCTCATCATTCCCGTCGGCGTGCAAGGCGCGTTCGGCCGCGGCGCAGTGTTCGAGGATGTGCTGGAACGATTCAACGCGTTGGTCTCCAAGGTAGCCGTCAACGACCGGGCCGAGGTTTACACCTTTCCGCCCATCATCAGCCGGCAGATCCTCGAAAAGGTCCATTACCTCGATTCGTTTCCGCATCTGTGCGGAGCGGTCTACAGCTTCTATGGCAAGGATTTGCAGGCCAAGGCGCTTGCGCAAAAGGTTAACGACGGCGAACCCTGGGGCGACATGCTCGCCATGACCGACGTCACCTTGAACCCGGCGGCCTGCTATCCGGTCTATCCGAGTTTCACCGGCATCGTTCCCGCAGGCGGCCGCACCGTCTCGATGCTGAATTGGGTCTATCGGCACGAGCCCTCTCCCGAACCCACCCGCATGCAGTCCTTCCGCGTGCGCGAATTCGTCAGAGTCGGGACGCCGGATGAAGTGATTGAATGGCGCGACATGTGGCTGCAGCGTGGCCTCACCTTGCTGCATGCGCTCGGCCTGCCGGCGCACTCCGATGTCGCTGCCGACCCCTTCTTCGGCCGCGGCGGCAAAATGCTCGCCGCAAACCAGAAGGAACAGAAGCTTAAGTTCGAAGTGCTGGTGCCGGTGATTTCCGCCGAGCAGCCGACCGCCGTGTGCTCCTTCAATTTTCATCAGGAACACTTCGGCTCAACCTTCGAAATCCGCACGCAGGATGGCAAGACCGCCAACACCGCCTGCCTCGGATTCGGTCTCGAGCGCATCGTCATGGCGCTGTTCAAAACGCATGGTTTCTCGGTCGAGCGCTGGCCCAGCGCCGTGCGGCAGCAGCTGTGGCCCTGAGCAAATCCCAATCTCAGCGCGCAATGGCGCTGCCTCTCGATCCCGCCAATTATTCCCGGCACGCGTTGCACTCGCCGGAGTGCAGTTGGGTTGAAAAGAACTGCTATGTCGATATTTGGATCGAGCTCATTCATTCGCTCAAGCAGGAACCGCTGGCCATGCTGGCCTTCACCGTCGCCGTCGACTTTGAGGGCGATCAGTGGACGTTCTTCAAGCCGCCGCACGAAGACCTGAAAGCGCTATACGGCGTCGACGTCCAGGAACTGTATGTCTGGCGTCCGTTGGTCGAGCACGCCGTCGAGCATCTGCGGGCCGGAAAATTCATCAGCACCGAAGCGGATGCATACTGGCTGCCGGATACGGCGGGCACCGATTATCGCGAACAGCATACCAAGAGCACCATTGTGCTCAATGAGATCGACGTTGCCGCACGCCGGCTGCATTATTTCCACAACGCCGGGTACTTCACGCTGGAAGGCGAGGATTTCAATCAGCTGTTCCGCCTCGACGCGGCGCCTGATCCGACCTTCATGCCGCTGTTCGCAGAGCTGGTGCGGCATGATCGCGCAGCGCGTCTGCCCGCGGCAGAGCTGCGTGCGATCTCGATGCAGCAGCTGCGCAAGCATCTGGGCTGGCGCGCGCAAGACAATCCCGTGCAGCGCTTCCGCGTTCGATTCGAACGGGACTTGCCGGGCATCGCACAGCAGGGCATGGGTCACTATCACGCCTGGGTGTTCGGTACGCTGCGGCAACTGGGTGCGGCTGCGGAGCTATCCGCGGCCTATTTGCGTTGGCTGGATCCGGCTCCCGCCGCGCGATTCGAGCCTGCGGCAGCCGCCTTTTCGGACATCTCCGCAATGGCCAAATCGCTGCTGTTGAAAATCGCGCGCGCGGTCAATGCCAAGCGCGCGCTGGATGCCTCGGCGACCTTCTATGAGATGGCACGTGCGTGGGATCGGGGAAGCGCAGCGCTCGAGAGCCTGCGATGAGCGGCCGCCTCGAGAACTGTACCGGCCACCAGCGCACCGCGATTGCCGGAGGGTGGGAGATCGGCACAGAAATGGGCACAGCGCAGGATCCTGCGAACATGCAGTGGTCGCCCGCGCAGGTTCCGGGCACCGTGGCCGGCGACCTGCACGCCGCCGGCCGCTGGAATTTCGAATCAACGCCTTCTCTTGACGCGCAGGAATGGTGCTATCGAACAAAATTCGCGTCACAGCCGGCGGCCCCGGGAGAGCGTGTAATTCTTGGCATGGACGGACTGGCAACGCTAGCGCATGTGCACTTGAACGGCCATTCGCTGTTCGAGTCCGCGAACATGTTCGTCGAACACCGCTGCGATGTCGGCAAATTATTGCGCGAAGAAAATGAACTCGTGATTCGCTTCGCTCCGCTGGACGCGCTTTTGGCGACCCGCCGCCGCCGGCCGCGCTGGCGGACGCCCATGGTGCAGCATCAGCAATTGCGATGGGTACGCACCAGCCTACTCGGACGCACGCCGGGATGGTCTCCACCCTGTCCGCCCGTCGGCCTCTGGCGTCCCGTCTGGCTGGAACGGCAGCGAGCAGTCCACATCGGCGAGCACCAATTGAGCGCCCATGTCGCGGACGACACGGGCCGCTTGACGCTGTCATGCGCCGTTGCGCTGCTGGGCGGCGCGAAGCTCAAGTCCGCACGGCTGACAGCGGAACGCAACGGCCGAAAAGCCGAATCAAACTTGACCCTTGAGTCCTCGCACTTGCATGGAGAGCTCTCGCTGCCGAAAGTGGACCTGTGGTGGCCGCACACGCACGGCGAGCCGGCGCTGTACAAAGTTTCGCTTCAGCTCGAATTGTCGAACGCCGCCGAGGGGCAACACCGAGTAGAGGCGAATTTCGGATCGGTCGGATTTCGCTCGCTGCGGATGGAGCGCGAATCCGGGCGATTCGCGCTCCATATCAATGGGCGCGAAGTATTTTGCCGCGGCGCTGCGTGGATGCCGCTCGATTGCGTCAGCTTGCAGGCCACCGCCGCCGAATACCGTGCGGCTATCGATCGGGTCCGCAGCGCCGGCATGAACATGCTGCGAATCTCGGGCCCTACGGTGTACGAAAACGACGAGTTTTTGGATTGCTGCGACGCTGCCGGGATCCTGGTTTGGCAGGACTTTATGTTCGCCAACATGGACTATCCGGCGGAGGACGCTGAATTTGCCGCGAGCGTGCGGCTCGAGGCGCGGCAGCAACTGTCGCGGCTGCAAGCGCGGCCGTCAGTCGCCGTGCTCTGCGGCAATAGCGAGGGCGCGCAGCAGGCCGCCATGTCCGGCGCCGCGCGCGAGTGCTGGGCGCCGCCGCTGTTCGAGACGGAATTGGCATCCCTATCGCATGAATTCTGCCCCGGCGTGCCCTACTCTCCTTCGAGCACTCACGGCGGTTCATTCCCCTTCCAGCCGAACGCAGGCGTCACTTCCTATTACGGCGTGGGCGCCTATTTCAAACCGCTCACCGACGCGCGCCGCTCCGAGGTGCGCTTTGCCTCCGAGTGCCTGGCCTTTGCCAACATTCCGGAAGAGGAAACGCTTGCGCTGTTGAGTCCCGGTCAGTCGTTGCGCTGCCATCACGCACGCTGGAAGGAGCGCTCGCCGCGGGATCTGGGTGCCGGCTGGGATTTCGACGATGTGCGCGATCATTATTTGTCGCGCCTGTTTCGGGTCGATCCGGTGCTGCTGCGTTATGCCGATCATGACCGCTACCTGCGCCTGGGCCGCGTGACCAGCGGCGAAGTCATGGCTGCCACTTTTGCCGAGTGGCGGCGCGGCGCCTCGAGCTGCCGCGGCGCTCTGATCTGGTACCTGAATGATTTATGGCCGGGCGCGGGCTGGGGGGTGATCGATTCCACCGGTCTGCCCAAAGCCGCCTACTACTACCTCAAGCGCGCACTGCAACCCCTGGCGGTGTTCGTGACCGACGAGGACTGCAATGGTCTGGTATTGCATGCGGTGAATGAAACGAACGCAGCGTGCGGCGTTACGCTCGAGGTGCGGCTGTTCCGGCAGTCGGCGCCTGTCGGCGGCGCCGTCAGGAAAACGCTGCGGCTCGAACCGGCATCCAGCACGCAAATTCCCGGCATCGATCTCTTCGATGGCTTCATGGACCTCTCGTACTCGTTCCGCTTTGGGCCGCCGGCATACGACCTGATGCGCGTCGCGCTAACGTCGACCGATGGCGGCGGCTTGGTGGCTGAGGCATTTCATTTCCCGCAAGGCTTGCCCAACACTGTGGGCACGGACGTCGGTCTGTCAGCCGTCGCGAGTCCCGCGGGCGAAGGGTGGCGTCTGAATATCGAATGCAAGGGTTTTGCTCAATCGGTGCACGTCGAGGCCGCGGGCTTCGTCGCTGACGATCAATACTTTCACATGGCTCCTCATGCCAAGCGTACGCTGACCTTGAAGCCGCGAACCCCTGCGGCGAAGTCAATCGAAGGCACCGTCCACGCGCTCAACGCTGCGGCCCCCAGCCTGATTGGATTGCCGCGATGAGCGTCTCGACTCGGCCCATGTATTTTAAGTCCGGCCGTCAGTCCTTGTTCGGCTGGCTGCACCAGCCCGATGAAAGCCGCCGCTCCGACTTAGGGATTGTGGTCTGCAAGCCGTTCGGTTATGAGGCGATTTGCGCGCACGGCAGTATTCGCGCATTTGCCGACGCCTGCGCCGGCACGGGCGCAACGGTTTTGCGCTTCGACTACACCGGGACCGGTGATTCCAGCGGCAGCGACACCGATACAAACGCCGTCGATCAATGGTGCGATGACATTCGCGCGGCGATGGACGCGCTGCGCCGGACAGGCGTCACCCGCTTCGGACTCTTCGGGATTCGATTCGGGGCGCTGTTGGCCGGCATCGTTGCCAACGCCGATCCTTCGGTGCAGCACCTGATTGCTGTCGCGCCGGTGGTCAGCGGCCGGCGCTACCTGCGGGAATTGCGCGCTTTTCAGGCGACTGCCTCGTTGGAAAGCGCCTCTAACGCGGACGCCGGCGATCTTCAGGGTGAGTTGGAGATCACGGGGTTTCACTTATCGAAAGCATCCGTCGAGCGTCTGGGCCGAATTGACCTCCCACGCCTGCAGCTGACGGTTCCGAATGCGCTCATTCTGGATCGCGAGGATCTGCCCGGCGCAAAGGCATGGAGCGACGATCTCATCAAACGCGGCACGCAGGTCCAATACCAGGCGTTACCCGGATTTCTCGAAATGGTGGCAACACCTCACGCCGCGCAAGTACCTCGCGTCATGGTGAACGCCGCTGCCGAGTATCTGTCCGCCGCGCCTCAACAACTGAGTCCCCCAAGCCATCACGCCGCCCCTGCGGAGGAGCGTGCCGCGAGCATGCAGCTCATGACCGCCGATGGTGCACGGCTGCTGGAACGCGCGCTGTTCGTCGACGAGACTCGTACTTTATTCGCCATTACCACCGAGATCGATCCTTCGCTGCCGCGTGCTCGCACGGCACGCCGGCACGGCGTTGTGATGCTGAATGGCGGTGCCACCAGCCATATCGGGCCCAATCGAATGTACGTTGAACTCGCACGCCGCTGGGCTGCGCGCGGCTATTTCGTGCTGCGGCTCGATCTGGCGGGTCTCGGCGATAGCGCGACTCGGCCGGGCCAGAGCGGCAACGAGGTCTATCCTCCCGGCGCGCTCGATGACGTATCGGCAGCGATTAATTTTCTGCGCCGCGAATTCGGCGTGGAACACGTGACTCTAGCCGGCCTATGCGCCGGCGCGTATCACGCGCTGCGATCGGCCATCTCCGGATTGCACGTCAACACCGTGCTGCTGGTCAATCCGCTCACCTTCTACTGGAAACAAGGCTCAAAGCTCAGCGACGTGCAGGATGCCGAGGTGTTGGCCATTCCCGGCATCTATGCCGAAAAGGTGCTGTCGTTCAAGTCGTGGCGCAAAGTCATCAGCGGCCGCATCAACCTGTGGCGCGTGTTGATGATCTTCCTGCGCCGCGCAATGATGACCGCCGGAAGCACTGTGCGCGACATGAGCCGGCTGCTCAAGATCAAATTGCCGCAGGATTTAGGCTGGGAACTGCAGTCGCTGGCCGAGCGCGGCGTGCGCGTCGTCTTCCTGTTTGCGCGAGGCGATGTCGGCCGCGATCTTTTGAGAGTGCAGGGCGGCTCCGCGGTCAGGTCGATCGGCGACCGATGCCGCGTCCACGTCATTGACGGCGCAGACCACATATTCAGCCAGGGCGCCGCTCGCAAAGAGTTATTGACGTTGCTGACCAGCGAATTGCCGCCTTGACATCGGCGCCATCGCGGCCCGCAGTGAATTTTACTAACACAGGTTAAATTCGCCGCGCAGAACAAACGCTCATTTGGCGCCCGCGCTCGACCGCAGTTTCACTTCTGTCGGCATACAGACACGTTTCAAATCAGAGACGCTTTGCGCCATTCGATTTACGCCTGTATCAATTCCTATAAGCATCGTCAGCAACAGCCTCTAGGAAACAGCAATGACCCAATTGATGAGCGCGTCCGGTCTTTTTCGAGTGATTTCCCTTGTGTCTGTTTTGGCTCTCGCCGCCTGCGGCGGAGCGACAGGTGCGACTACCGCCTCAACACCCACCGCGGCTGACGTGCCGCAAAGCACCGCGGTTGACGCCACGATAGATCGTCAGCGGTGGCGCTGCGGTTATCGTCATTCGTGCGGCGGTTCATCCTCTTCCAGCAGCGGCGGAACATCGAGCAGCAGTAGCAGCAGCAGCGGCGGATCGTCCGGCGGAAGCTCGAGCAGCTCCGGTGGAGGCTCCAGCAGTTCCAGTGGCGGCAGCTCCAGCAGTTCCAGCGGCGGCAGTTCCAGCAGCTCTGGCGGCGGCACGAAAAGTGGCCTCGCGATCAGCATACAAGGCAATCACTTCGTGAATGCGCAGGGCACAACCCTGCAGTTGCGCGGGGTCAACGTCAGCGGCTTGGAGAGCGGCATCATTTATGCCGGCGGCACCAATTTCTGGGCGTCCTCGGGTTTTTCGGGCCGGCCGGACTTCACCAAGATTGCCGCGTGGAAGGCCAATGCCGTGCGCTTGCCGCTCAATGAGCAGTCCTGGCTCGGCATGACGGTGACCGGCGTCCCGGGTAATGTCATTTCGCTGAATGGACCCGCCTATCAAGCCGAAGTCAAAGCCACGGTTGCGGCGGCGAACGCGGCGGGTCTCTATGTCATTCTCGACCTGCACTGGACTGCGCCTGGAACTTTCGCAGCCAACACTCAAAACCCGTTCTTGAATGCGGACAACTCAATCAATTTCTGGACCTCCATCGCCACGGCCTTCCAGGGAAATCCCGCAGTGATGTTCGAGGTTTTCAATGAACCCTTCGTGTGCCCGGCCAGCCAGGGCGGCGTGTGCTCGACGCCGGCTGGGGTGAATGCGAACGCCCTCTTGGCAAATGGGGGCACGCAGAGCTACTACATCGGCTTGAGCACGGGAACGTACGGTGGATCCATCAAGCGCGTTGCGTATACCTACAAAACCGTGGGCTACCAACAAGTCATCAATGCGATTCGCGCTACGGGCGCCACCAATGTGATCATTTGCGGCGGCAACAATTACGACGATGATTTGAGCTGGTGGACATCGAACCCGGCCAATGATCCGCACAATCAATTGGCGGCCTCGATCCATCACTATCCGGGCGAGTATCCGAACAATGCAGCAACCAACCCGACGGGCATGAACGCGATGATGGCGCCGATCGCCTCAAGTCATCCGGTCATCATGACGGAGCTGGGGGATGAAGTCGGCAGCAATCCGGCGCCATTTGCTACGACTGTACTGGCGTGGCTCGATGCCCACGACTACTCCGTGATGGCGTGGACCTGGAATCCGTGGGGCGGCGCAAATACGTTGATCGAAAACACCAGCAGCTTCACGCCCACTCCGGGGCTTGGACAGACGTATCACGACTGGGCGGTCAATCACAAATGATTCATTGAACGGCACCGGCTGCGCGCAGCGCACGGATTTTTTGCTCGCTGTAGCCGATCGACTGCAGCAGCGCCGCGGAGTCGGTGCCGTCTGCGGCTCGGGGCATGAAGGGATCGGGCGGCGCGGTGGCGGAGAAGCGCGGCGCAGGCCGCGGCTGCGTGACTCCGTCGACCTCGATGAACGTTCCACGCGCGGCGTTGTGCTGATCTTGCGGAGCCTCCGCCAAAGCAAGCACCGGCGCGACGCATGCATCGCTGCCGTCGAATATTGCACACCACTCCTGCCGGGATTTGGTCGCAAAGACGGCCGCGAGGCGCTCTTTCAAGGCCGGCCATAGGGTCCTATCGTGCTGGCGGGCAAAGTCGCCGGATTCCGCAATCCCGATGCGTCGCAGAAATTCGGAATAGAACTTGGATTCAATGGGGCCGATCGATACGTGACCTCCATCGGCGCAGGCATACGTGTCATAGAAATGCGCGCCCGTATCGAGCGTGTTGCTGCCGCGTTTGTCGGACCAAACACCTTGTGCCGCAAAGCTCCAGATCATCGATGCGAGAAGCGCAGAGCCATCCACCATCGCGCAATCGATGACCTGACCTTCCCCGCTCTTCTGCGAATGCAAAATCGCGGCGAGCATGCCGAATGCCAACAGCATCCCGCCGCCGCCGAAATCGCCGATCAAGTTCACCGGCGGCGTAGGCTTGTCGCCCGCACGGCCTACGCAGTCAAGAACGCCGGACAAGGCGATGTAATTGATGTCGTGGCCCGCGGTGTGCGCCCGCGGTCCGGATTGACCCCAACCGGTCATGCGGCCGTACACGAGCTTGCGGTTCTCCGACAGCAGCAGATCGGGTCCCAAACCAAGCCGTTCCATCACACCCGGACGAAATCCCTCGATCAGCCCGTCCGCAGTCTTGCACAGATCGCGAACCGCCTCGACACCCAGCGGCTGCTTAAGATCGACAACCATTAATTTGCGGGATCGCGCGAGTATATCCTTGCGCGGATCGATCAGACCCGAGCGATCTGCGCCCGGCGGAACAATTCGGATGACCTCGGCGCCGTGATCCGCGAGCATCATCGCGCAGAACGGCGCGGGCCCGATTCCGGCAATTTCTATAATCTTTAAGCCGGCGAGAGGACCTTCGCTGTTCATTTCGGGCAAAGTATTGCGCGATCAGCGCGCCGCCGCATGCGCTGCGCCAATTTCCGCGAAGGTAGCATTGCCGATGGCATAGTCGTTCCAGTCCTTGTAATCGAAATGCCACCACTCCTCCGGGTATACGGCAAATCCCTGCGCGTCCATTTCTTTGCGAAGCAACTCGCGCAGCCAGCGTTGGCGGCTCGTTCCACCGACATAGTCGGCATAGGAACGAGGTGACATCTCGTCGTACCGTCCGGTCATTTCCACGGGCGCGCCGGTTTTCAATTCATAGAGCGTGAGGTCAACCGCGCAACCCCGGTTGTGACGCGACCCCTCCGACGGATCAGCCACAAATACATGAGCAGAATCGGGCGTAGCGTCCCAAAACATCTTGGTCACGAACCACGGTCGATACGCGTCGTGAATGAGCAGTCCGTAGCCCCGCGAGGCCAACGCCCGCTGCGCGCGGCCCAGCGCCTCGGCTGCCGGACGCTGCAGATAGGCCGCGGGGCGTTCATACAGAGGGAAGCCGATGAAATTATTCGAGCTCGCATAGCGAATATCCAGTTTGATTCCAGGATCGACCGTTACCAGATCGACCAAGTCGAAGGCGCGCTTAGGTTTAGGCTCCTCCGGCGGCTTCGCGCGCAGCGCGGTCGCCCGCAGCTGGCCGGTATCCGCCTTTACACCGGCGCGTATCTTTTCCACGACTTCGGCGCCGATGTCTCGATATTTCAAACGGGTGCCGCCGACAATCACCGCCGCGGCTCGTTGCTGCGCCTGCACTTCGAAATTCACGGCTGTCGGGGATGGTGCCTGGGCGGCATCGACGGAGAAACGAGTCGCGCTAATCCGCCGCAGTGGAGCCAGGTGCATTCCCAAACCGTCTACATAGAGGACCCCCTCGTTCTCGTAGACGGTTAGGGCAGCGCCCTCTGACCGGTATTCGCCGATGAGCGCCTTAACATCGCTTGGCGCCTCGCGCGGCAGCGCAACTGCAACTCCGGCCCAGAACAACAGCAGCAGAATTGCCCGAAGGCGCCCGCCCATGCCGGCCTTTTCACTCACGTGGTATGCAGGAAATTGATAGAGTCGCATTTATTCACCGGTGACGGTGATCATCATAACATCGGCACGCAGTCGAGGGCGGTCCCCGTTGAATAGCTGGTTACATCGCAAACCCATAGGCGACGCCATCCGCGAGCTCGACGGCACGTCGGGCGCGCCGACACTTCGGCGTGTGCTTGGGCCGCTCGATCTGATGCTGGTCGGTATCGGCGTGATCGTCGGCGCCGGAATCTTCGTCGTCACCGGAAACGCGGCCGCTCAGTTTGCCGGCCCCGCCATCGTCCTGTCTTTTCTGTTGGCGGGATTTGGGTGTGCGCTCACCGGCATGTGCTACGCCGAGCTCGCCGCCATGATTCCGGCGGCGGGCAGTGCCTACGCGTATATTTACACTGCTCTCGGCGAGGCGGCAGCGTGGGTCGTCGGCTGGAGCTTGCTGTCGGAGTATGTTTTTGGGGCGTCGTACGTCTCCGTCGGCTGGTCAGGATACCTGGCGTCCCTGTTCGCGCAGTGGGGCGTGCCGCTTCCGGCGGCTTTGACCACGGCGCCTTTCGCAATTGGTCCTCATGGCTTGAGCTCGACGGGAAGTCTGATCAATGCGCCGGCCTTCTTGCTGGCCATCGCCATTTCGCTGGTCGCAATGCGAGGCGTGCGCCTGTCCAGCATCGTCAACGGGATTATCGTGGCGCTCAAGCTGGGCGCGTTGATCCTGCTGGTGACCTTCGGCAGCTTGCATGTCCATCCGCACAATTGGACGCCGTTTCTGCCTCCCAACGAGGAGTTCGGGCATTTTGGCTGGAGCGGCGTATTGCGTGCGGCCGCCGTTGTATTCGTCTCGTATCTTGGATTCGACGCCATTGCGACGCTCGCCCAGGACACGCGCAATCCTCAGCGCAACGTTCCCATCGGCATCTTGGGATCGCTGGGCGCGGTGACTTTGCTCTACATCGCGGTGTCGCTGGTGCTGACCGGATTGGTTTCGTACGTCCGCCTCGACACGGCAAATCCGCTCTCCATCGCGCTGCGCGGCGCCGGTCAGTCGCTCGCTTGGCTGCTGCCGATCGTCGATCTGGCGGCGGTGATCGGATTGGGCTCTGTCGTGCTGGTCGTCATGCTGGCGCAACCGCGCGTGCTCATGGCGATGGGAAAAGACGGTTTGGTCCCGCCTGCGTTTGCCCGCGTGCATGCGCGCTTCCGTACGCCGTATTGGGGAACGGTCATATGCGGCGTGTCGGTGGCAGTATTGGCTGGATTGTTTCCGTTGTCGATATTGGTGCAATTGGTATCAGTGGGAACGCTGATCGTGTTCATCGCCGTTGCGCTCTCGGTCATCGTCCTACGCCGTGTCGATCCCGAGCGGCCGCGGCCATTTCGCACGCCGTTTGTCCCTGCAGTTCCGATCGGCAGCGTGCTGATCTGCATAGGGCTCCTGGTATACGTACCGTTGCTGACTTGGACGGTGTACCTCATCTGGCTGGCGCTGGGCCTCTCGATTTACTGGATCTACGGATGGAGATCCGCCGTTCGCCTGCGCGCCACCGCGGTCGCATCGGCCGCACCCGCCGCACCATGATTGATCTCGCCGAAATCGAGCACGCCGCCGATCGAATCAGCCCCCATGTACGTCGCACGCCGTTGTGGCGCCTGCCGAATGCCATGCTGCGCGACGCTCCGCCCTATGATCTTTTCCTGAAGCTGGAACTGCTCCAGGTCACCGGCTCGTTCAAACCGCGCGGCGCCTTCAACCGCGTGTTATCGGAGCCGACCGCGGTGCGCGGCCTGGTCACTTCTTCCGGCGGCAATCACGGAATTGCCGTGGCTCACGTCGGCAAGACATTGGGACTTCCGGTGGCAATTCCGCTGCCCGCGAGTGTGGCTCCGGAAAAGCTGGCAGCGATGCGGGCTCTAGGCGCGGAAGCCGATGTGGTGGGTCCGACATTTTTCGTGTCGAACGCCAGGGCCAAGGAAATCGCAGCTGAGCGCGGGTTCCTTTACCTGCATCCTTTCGCCGAGCCTGCCGGCATCGCGGGCCAGGGCACCATCGGCATGGAAATTCTCCAGGATCTGCCCGACGCGGATGTCGTCGTGATTGCCGTTGGAGGCGGCGGCCTCCTCGGCGGAGTCGCCGCGGCGCTCAAGCAGCAGCGCAAAGGCATCACCGTGATCGGGGTCGAGCCGGTGGGTGCGGACGCCCTCACCCGCAGCCTCGCCGCCGGGCGGCCGGTGACATTGGAGAAAATACAGACCAAGGCCGCGACGCTGGCGCCGCCGATGACGGAGCAAATCAACTTCGAGTTGGCGCGCCGTTACGTCGACACCATGGTTCACGTCACGGACGATGAAATGGAATCGGCCGCGGCCTGGCTGTGGCGCCACTGCTTCATCGCCGCGGAGCTGGGCGGCGCGGCATCGACAGCGGCACTGCTTTGCGGCCGTGTACCTATCGCGGCAGGGAAAAAAGTCGTCAGCATTGTATGCGGCGGCGGCACGGCGGGAATAGATCGCGGCCCTTGAGTCAGCTTTCGGCAGCCAGCACTTCCCGCGCGATGATCAGCTTCTGAACTTCCGTGGCGCCCTCGTAAATGCGCAGAGCCCGGATGTCGCGATAGAGTTTTTCCACCGGTGCGCCCGCCATCACGCCGCGTGCGCCGAACAGCTGCAGCGCGCGGTCTATCACGCGCTGCGCGGTCTCCGTGGCCGTCATTTTGGCCATGGCGGCCTCTTTGGTAACCCGCTTTCCCGTGTCGCGCAGCCACGCGGCTCGGTAGGTTAGAAGCCGGGCCGCATCCATCTCCGTGGCCATATCCGCCAGTGATGCCTGTGTCATCTGGAAATCCGCCAGGCTTCGGCCGAACATTTGCCGCGATCTTGACTGCGCGATCGCTTCGTCCAAAGCCCGCTGCCCGAAGCCCAAGGCGGCGGCGGCCACCGAAGTGCGAAAAATATCCAGGGTACGCATCGCGATCTTGAATCCATCCCCCTCGGAACCGATCCTTTGCAGCGCCGGTATGCGGCAGTTATTGAACGAGATCGTCGCCATCGGGTGAGGCGCGATCAAGTCGATGCGACGCGCCACGGAGAAGCCCGGCGCTCCGGCGTCCACTACAAAGGCAGTGATGCCCGCTGCCGCCGTGGTGCCGTCCGCACGCACCGTGGGCACCTGCGTGCGGGCGAAAACGCAATAAAAATCGGCGATGCCGCCGTTGGAGATCCAGGTTTTCTCGCCATCGAGAATGTAGTGATCGCCATCGGCGCGCGCGCGGCATTGCATGGCAGCCACGTCCGAGCCTGCGTCGGGTTCCGAAAGAGCAAAGGCCGCAATCGCCTCGCCTCCGGCAATCTTCGGCAGGTATCGTGATTGCAGTTCGTTCGATCCCGCCAAACTGATTGCGCCGCTGCCAAGACCCTGCATGGCAAATGCAAAATCGGCGAGACCGTCGAATCGCGCGAGCGACTCACGCAGGATGGATATCGATCTCACGTCGAAATCTGCGTGCGCTCCGCCTTGATCGGCGCGTACGCAATAGCGGGTTAATCCGGCAGCGCCCAGTCGTTTGACGAACCGCCGACAGGTCTCGTCCACCGCCGCCCGGCTCTCATGGGTGCCGGTCTCGGGGTTATCGGCGCACCACTTCGCCGCTGCCGCGTGAAGCTCATGATGGCGCTCATCGAAGAACGGCCAGTCCAGAAACGACGGGGTCGCCATGAAAAAATCTCTCCTGCGAGGCCTAGGTCGACTTGAGAATCAATCGCTGGGCACGAAAATCCATAACAGCAAGTACACCAGCAAACCGGCCCCGGCGCAGAGAAACAATACCGCGAAGAGCAGCCGCCATACCCAGGACTCCACCGCGGTCGACCGCGCGATGCCACCGCACACCCCGCCGATCCACCGATCTTTGCGGCTGCGGCGGAAAGAATTGACGGCAACGGTGAGCGGATCCGGATTGGGTGAATGTTCCGCGTTGAGAAGTCTCTCCTTGGCGCGCGTGAATTCCTCTTCCGTCAATGCGCCGCTGGCGCGAAGCTGCGCCAATTTGCTCATCTCGTCACTTAGCGACATCGCGATCTCCTCATATTCATGCGCGCGAGCTTATAAAGAACATGTTCCCGCGCCATTGATCTTCACATATCTTGACATTCGGCACTCGAAGATGTCAGCTGTGCGCGGAAAGTGATCCATAACAACCACTTATAGAGGATGACTCATCATGCAATCGAGAAATACAGCGAGATTGCTAATCTTCGGCCTCGCGTCCTTGAGCCTGACACTACTGGCGAACGCAGAGGCACCTAAACCGGCTGCGAAGGCCGCAGCTTCAGATGCGGAGATGATCAAAAGTGCAATGAATGCCGCGCCCGCGGCAGTCGCGAAAAATGCGACCATTGTTGCAATGGAGGCCGACGGCAAAATGCGCACGCTGCGCAAGGGCACCAACACTTTTACATGCATGCCGGACAACCCGGCGACGCCTGGCCCGGATCCGATGTGCGGGGATGCCAACGCAATGGAATGGGTGCACGCGTGGGTGGCCCACAAGACTCCCCCGGCCGGAAAGGTTGGCCTGATGTACATGCTGGAGGGTGGCACCGATGCCAGCAACACGGACGCGTATGCCGAAAAGCCCACGGCCGAGAATCACTGGATCAAGACCGGTCCGCACATCATGGTCGTCGGCGCTGATTCAAGTTTCTACGCCCAATATCCGAAGGCTGCGGATCCGGACACCAGTGTTCCCTACATGATGTGGGCGGGCACTCCGTATCAACACTTGATGGCGCCCGTTAAATAGTCACTTCGGCGGCGCCAGAGAGCATGTAACGCCTCTGTCCGCCGCTGCGGCCGCGCAATCCTGCGATTCGAACGGGTTTGTGTTGCCGGGCAAGGGAAGGAAAGCAACCATGCCGGTCGCTTTGTCGGCGCACAGGTACTCGACCACGTAGCGCTTGAGGTGCTCCTCTTGTCCGATGACCCGAATTTGGGCGATCGAGCAGGCGACGCCGTTGTGCGCGAGAGCGTCCTTGAGCGTTTCGGCGGTCACCTGTGCTTCAACCGGCCCGGGGTCCGTCAGTTTGCATTTGATGTTTTGTTTCGCGGCATCGCGGCAACTCATGACGACGGTTTTGGCTTCAAACCCAGGTTGAGCCATGCGCAGCATGAAACCGTTGCCGTCGGTGCAGGCGACCTCGGAATATTCCGTGTGAGTCGATGCGCTGCGGCCGAATAGCTGCAGCTTGCCGACGGTGCACTGCGCGGCCGCCTGCTCCATGATCATCGCCGACACCAAGCCATAGACGTCCGCATTTCCGGGCAGCTTGCAGAAAAACGACGGTTCCTTGGCCCTAGCCACGTCCGCAGCTCGCGCTTCCTCCGCGCTCAAGCAGGAAATGGCAATCGGCGGCTCGGAGCCCTGTGTCTCGAGCAAATAGCCCATGGCATGCGTGCAAGCCACTTCATACACCCGGGCATCAACCTGCTTGCTGCCGCCCTTTGGTTTGATCGTGCCGGCCACGATCAATTTTGCGTCGCTGGCATCGCAGGTAATCTTCAAGGATTCGAGCAGCGCGACGCTTTGCGTCTTGGCTTTGGCGCGCAACTCCGGCGTGTCCTTCGGTTCGTTCTTGTGATCTCCGCCGAGTTTCTGCAGGTCCTCGCGCGACAAAGAGCCGTTCAATCCGCCGTTGTCCTGATGCGTAGCGTTGGGATTCTGTGCCTGTGCAGAGAAATGCAGAAAGACCACCACGAGGGCGGATCCGAGCGCCGCGCGCAAAAGGTGCGCGAGTATTTTCATGGTTTGGTTGCCTCCAACCAGTCGAGAAATCGCTGCGGCCACGCCGCCACCGGACCTGCATTCGAACTGCGCAGCCCGAACCCATGCCCCACTCCCTCATAGATATGCAGTTCGGCGCGAGCTCCTGCGCGCCGCATCTCGAGATACACCTCGGCGAGGCCTTGGGAAATCTCCGGCTTATCTTCGTTGCCCGCCAGCAGAAATGCAGGCGGCGATTGAGGCGAGTAGGTCAGCCCGCTCGACATGGCCGGATATAGGAGCGCCTGGAAGCTCGGACGCGAACTCTGCCGCTCCACGGGATCAGGTGCGCCCGGCGCCCCTGAGTCGAAGCGCGCGGCGGCGAGTGCGGCTAATTCTCCGCCCGCGGAGAACCCCATCACGCCCACGTGCCGCGGGTCGACATGCCATTCACTGGCCCGGCTGCGAACGAGGCGTACGGCGCGCAGTGCATCGGGAAGTGCATGCCCCTCGAGCGTATAGGGCGAACCCGCCTCGCGCGCAAGCCGATATTTCAGGACAAAGGCGGCGATGCCGTGAGCGGCCAGAAATTCGGCCACGTTGTAGCCTTCGTGATCCATCCACAGCTCGCGGTGGCCGCCGCCGGGAATGACGATGACGGCTGCGCTCGCCTTGGCGCCCGCCGGCAGAAAAGGCGTGACGGAGGGCGTGTGAACATTCGAGACGATGTGTTCGCCGGCTTCGGTCAGCCGCACTTTTTCAGCGCCGCCGTGCACGACCACGCCTGGCGCACCGTGCGGCCAGAGCGGCACGCTCGGCGGCAATTCCGCCGCGCGGGCGGATCCGATCAGAAGCAGCAGCCATGTCAGTACCAAACGCCGGTGCATGGCGCTTATCGGGTCGGGCCGGTATTGCCCGCCCAGCTCAAGTTACGTTCAGCGGCGACGGCACCCGCGGAACTGATCAGGCTTAAATTCAAGCGCAGCGGCTGTGCCTGCGCGGCAGCGGGTACCGTGCCCTGGATGTGCTCGACATTTCTGAGCTCGTCGTAGGGCTGCCTGCCGGCGGCAAGCCGCTTGCCTTTGGCATCGAGCAGATTCCAGAGCAGCACATAGTGATGCAGCGGGTAATAGGGAAGATCTTGTTGCGAATGAGGCGTTATGCTGACGGTAAAGCCTGAAACGGCAGAGTTCGAACGGGTCCAATGCGCCTCGATACGCGCCGGCTCATTGAGCTCACGCCACACATCATATGAGGGCTTGCGTTGGCGAGCTTCGTCCACCACGCCATGCTCGACGTACCCTTCTGTCTGGCCGGGCCAAAGATTGCGGCGCGACTTGTAGTCCTGATAGCACCACAAGATGGCACCGGCGATCCAATCGCGGCCGGCAAGCACGGGCATTTGATCCTGAATGGTCTTAATGCGCGAGGGATCGGCTTCGGATGGACTGCTCGCGAAGAATCCGGGATAACCGAATTCCGAGATGATCACCATCTTGGCGGGAAAAAATTGATTGACCTTATCGAGCGCGGGATTGAGCGCCGAGGCGGGACCATGCCACGTGCCGTAGTATTGATTCATCATGAGGAAATCCGCGTCGTTCGCCGCAGACTGATCGGCACGGTCGAGCTTTGCCAAGTTGTCGTCCGCAAAGCTCACGTACCTGCCGGGATCCAGCTGGCGAACGAAGTCGCGCATGCTGCGAAAATAGGCGATGCCGCCCGGCGTGCCGGTTGCGCTCTCGTTGGCGACGCTCCAGGCAAAAATGCTGGGATGATTGCCCGCCTGCTCGATCATTTCTTGCATCTGTTGCTTGGCCAGCGCGAGCACCGCAGGGTCGGCGAGCTGCGCTTCGCTAAACTGCCACACCGGAATTTCTGGAATCAGCAAGATTCCGTGCCGATCCGCATAGTCCAGGATGAATGGATTCTGCGGATAGTGCACCGGCCGGGTCAGCGTGGCATGCAGCGCCTTCATGTCGTCGAAATCTCGCAGCATGGTGCCGCGGGTCTCGGCGAGGCCCTCCCAGGGTGAATCCTCGTGGCGCGCGAGCCCCGTCAAGCGCACGCGTTCGCCGTTCAGGTACAGGTGCCGATCCTTGATTTCTACCGTGCGCACGCCAAAGGTATCGCTTTGCCGGTCTAACACCCTGCCGGTGGCGTCGAGCAATTCGGCATCCATGCGGTAAACGCGCGGGTAATCGATGCTCCACAGCTTAGGGTTGGCTATATCGAGGGACAAGGTGACGTCGGATTTGCCCGCCGTCAGTGCGGCAGGCAGCGACGCCGTCGCGGCTTGGCGATCATCCGGATCGTATGCCGTAACGCGCACGACTGCGGCTGTTTGATGCTCGCTCTGCACGAAGATCCGGTCACGAATCAGCGCGTGACCCTTATTCTGCTCGCTGCGAATGTTCTGGCGATCGATCCACGCAGGACCGGTCTCCGTCACCCACACATCGCGAACGATGCCGCCGTATGCCCACCAGTCATACCACGCAGTCGGCTCGCCACGGGCGCCAAAGCCGGGAATAGTCGAGGCTCCCGGACGATTGTCAATCTGCACCACGAGCAAGTTGCTTTTGCGCAGCTGCGCGGAAATGTCGATGGCGTACGCCGTGAATCCGCCTTCGTGCGCGCCCACCTCGACGCCGTTCAGCCAAACGCGCGCTTTGTAAAAGGTCGCGCCGAAGTGCAGCTCGACATGCGTGCCCGGGGCGATCGGCGGCATCTCAAAGCGGCGAAAGTACCAGCCGATGCCTAGATAATCGTGAAACTCGCCGATATTCCACGTATGCGGCACGTTCACCGACGACACGCCCGCCGGAATGGCCTGCGTCCAGCCCGACGTGATGCCGATGAGGTCCGGATCCGGGCGAAACGCCCATCCTTGATTGAAATCGACGCGAGTCGAGGCTGCCGCGCCCGCCGCGAGCAGCACTGCAAAAACCATGACTAGCGCTCGCATCATGTCGAGTCGGCTTTGCTTTTCGGTAGCGTATTGGCGCGGGGATCGCGATTGAGTTATATCGCATTTATATTATAATACTTACCGAACGGCGGTCAAGGCACTACCGGACGCAGTGGTATATTGATCTTATTTGGTGCGGAGCGGCTGCGGCATAACCTGCGCTTTGCGAACGATGGAAGACTTGCGCCATGACGACAGAAAAAAAGCCGCTGCGAAGTCAACGCAGCTACGGCCGCAAAGACAAGGACGGTTTCATTCACCGCAGCTGGATGAAGAGCGAGGGGCTCCCGGCGGACGTGTTCGATGGCCGGCCCGTTATCGGCATCTGCAACACCTGGTCGGAGCTCACTCCCTGTAACGCGGGGTTGCGCGATCTCGCGGAACACGTCAAGCGCGGAGTATGGGAGGCCGGCGGCTTGCCGCTGGAATTTCCGGCCATGTCGTTGGGTGAAACGCAGATGCGTCCCACGGCGATGTTGTTCCGCAATTTGCTCGCCATGGAGGTCGAAGAGTCTATCCGGGGCAACCCGATAGACGCGGTGGTATTGCTCGGCGGCTGCGACAAGACCACGCCGGGGCAGCTGATGGGTGCGGCGAGCGTCGATCTTCCGACGCTCGTCGTCTCCAGCGGCCCGATGCTCAACGGCAAATTCCGCGGCTGCGATATCGGCTCTGGAACGGACGTCTGGAAATTCAGTGAAGCGGTACGCGGCGGCAAGCTCTCAATGGATGACTTCATGGCGGCGGAAACCGGCATGTCGCGTACACCCGGCACCTGCATGACCATGGGCAGCGCCTCGACCATGGCCAGCATGATGGAAGCGATGGGCCTCGCCCTGCCCTTCAACGCGACGGCGCCCGCGGTCGACGCGCAGCGCCGCAGAATCGCGCACGAGAGTGGACGGCTGATTGTGCGCATGGCGCGCGAGGATGTGCGCCTGTCGACGATCTTGACGCGCCAGGCATTTGAGAACGCCATCCGAGTTCTCGGCGCAATCGGTGGATCGACTAATACCGTGCTGCATTTGCTGGCGGTTGCCGGGCGGCTCGGGGTGCCGCTGGAACTGGCCGACTTTGACCGCCTTACCGCCGATATCCCGCTGCTTGTCGATCTGCAGCCTTCCGGAAAATTTCTGATGGAGGATCTCCACTATGCAGGCGGCCTGCCCGCTGTCCTGCGGGAACTGTCGGCGCACCTGCATAAAGACGCGAAGACCATTTGGGGCAAACCGATCGGTAGCGCCTTCGAGTCCGCGGAGTGCTACAACCGCGACGTGGTCCGCACCTTTGAGGAACCCGCCAATCCGGTGTCCGGGATCTGGGTGCTGAAAGGCAATCTATGTCCACAAGGTGCGGTCATGAAGCCGAGCGCCGCCAGCCGTTCGCTTTTCTCGCACCGCGGCCGCGCCGTGGTGTTCGAATCCATCGAAGACCTGCACGCTCGAATCGACGCACCAGGCCTTCAAGTCGATGCAAGCTCGGTGCTGGTGCTCAAAGGCTGCGGACCCAAAGGGTATCCGGGCATGCCTGAGGTAGGCAATATGCCGCTGCCACGCAAGCTTCTGGAAAAAGGCGTTGCGGACATGCTGCGCATCTCGGATGCACGCATGAGCGGCACGGCCTTCGGCACCGTGGTGCTGCACATCGCGCCTGAAGCCGAAGCCGGTGGGCCGCTGGCAATGGTGCGGGACGGCGATGAAATCCTGCTGGACGGACCCAATAGGCGCCTCGAGCTGCTGATCTCCGCGGAGGAACTGACGGCGCGAACCCGCGCGTGGACTCAGGCGCATGCACCCTCGAAATATACTCGGGGCTATTACAAGCTCTACGTGCAACACGTGACGCAGGCGGATCAGGGCTGCGACCTTGATTTCCTAACCGGCGCCAGCGGCAGCGTGGTCGATCGAGAATCTCACTGATGGCGGATGGATGTTTTGTCGCCGGCGACTGGGGAACCAGCCATCTGCGGCTATTTCTGTGCGATGCGGACGGTGCGGTGCTCGACAGCACGACCGGCCCCGGAGTCGCCCAGGTCAAAACCGGCTTTCCGGAGGTTTTCGAATCGTTGCTGGACACCTGGGAGAAGAGCCGCGGCAAGCTCTCGGCGGTGCTATGCGGCATGGTTGGCTCCAGCATCGGATGGACAGCGGCCCCCTACGTCGCCTGCCCAACGATTCCAGGGAACATCATGGATGGCTGCGTCTCGTTGCGCGGAGGTCTTGTTTCCGTCGTGCCCGGCATCCGCTGCGAGAATCGGCTGCGTGCGGCAGACTTTATACGCGGGGAAGAAACCCAGGTGCTGGGCGCACTGGCGCGCGAGCCCGGCTTGCGGCACGGGCGCAAGCTCCTGTGCCTGCCGGGCACCCACACCAAGTGGCTGCTGCTCGAGGACGGCGTCATCCGCGAATTCTTGAGCGCGCCGACCGGAGAAGTGTTCGGCGTGTTGCGTGATCACAGCGTCATGGTGCGGGATGATTCGCGTGCGGAGCGTGAGATCGGCGCCGCCGCCTTCGAGGCTGGGGTTAAACGCTGTCGCGAGTTCCCGGGCACGCAGGTGCTGCACCTGCTGTTCGAGTGCCGCAGCCGCCTGCTCAACGGCGACATGCAAGCAGGCGATGCGGCCGCGTTCCTGTCGGGCCTGTTGATCGGAAGCGATGTCGCGGGAGCCGTGGAGTTATTTGCCGATACGATCGCCGACACCACGGTGCACGTGGTCGGTGCGCCTCAATTGACGCGGCTCTATGCGAGCGCGCTCTTAAATCATGCGCACGGTGCGAAATGCCTGGATGGCGGACAGGCATCGCTCGCCGGCCTGACGCGCGTGCATCAATTTCTCACATCCCGGGCAGAAGCCAATGCAGTCTGAAGAGCCCTGGGATGAGGCACTGGTCGCGATTTTGCGCGGCGTGACTCCAGAGCGGGTGATCGGCATTGCCAATGCCGTCTACGGCGCAGGCTTTCGGGTCATCGAGGTGCCGCTGAATTCTCCGGAACCCTTCAAGAGCATCGCGGCCCTGGCCGCAGGCGTCAAGCCTGATTGTTGGGTGGGTGCCGGAACGGTCCTTAACGCCGATGATGTGCGCCGTGCCCATGCGGCCGGCGCAAGGCTCATCGTCGCGCCGAATGTCGATGCGCAGGTAATCGGCGAGGCGGTCAAATTGGGCATGCAGGTATTGCCCGGCGTCGCCACGGCGACGGAAGCGTTTGCGGCGCTGCGCGCGGGTGCAAAACGATTGAAGCTCTTTCCGGCAAGCAGCTACGGTCCGCGTCACTTGACTGCGCTGCGCGCCGTGCTGCCCAGGGAGGCGGCCGTGCTGCCGGTGGGCGGCGTCGCCGCCGAACACATCGAGGACTGGCTGATCGCCGGCGCCGCCGGGTTTGGTTTCGGATCCGAACTTTTCCGCCCCGAATATGGGCTGGAGGACATCGGACGCCGCGCGCACCTCCTGGTTCGCACGTTTCGTGACACTCGAAGCGGCCTCGCAGAAAAGTCTATACCAACTTCAATGACCGGGAGAACCGCGTGAGCCTTTCGGCTATCGACCTCGCCATCATCGCCATCTATGCAGTGTCCATTTTTGTCCTCGCGCAATGGGTCTCGCGCGAGAAAGGCGCCCATCAAAAGGATGCCCAAGACTATTTTCTTGCCAGCCGCGCGCTTCCTTGGTGGGCCATCGGCACGTCGCTGATTGCGGCCAACATTTCAGCTGAACAGATCATCGGCATGTCCGGCTCGGGCTATGCACTGGGTCTCGGCATCGCCTCGTACGAATGGATGGCGGCAATCACGCTGATCATTGTCGGTAAGTATTTTTTGCCGATTTTTCTCAAAAACGGCATCTACACCATGCCGGAGTTCCTGGAGCGCCGCTACAGCACCACCGTGCGCAGCGTCATGGCGATTTTCTGGCTGGGAATTTACGTTTTCGTCAATCTGACCGCCATCCTTTGGTTAGGAGCGACCGCCGTGCACACGGTGACGGGAATGGAGGTGCAGACCGCCCTCATTGCGCTCGGTGTATTTGCCGGTGCTTACGCTCTGTATGGGGGCCTCAAGGCGGTTGCGTTGACGGATATCGTCCAGGTTTCGCTGCTGGTGCTCGGCGGCCTTATCATCACCTACATTGCACTCAACAAGATTTCCGGCGGCGCCGGCGTTATCGCGGGGTTTCACCTGCTCACCACGCGATTCCCGGAAAAATTCGTGATGATCCTCCCGCCCACCAGTCCGTACTACAAGGACCTGCCGGGGCTTTCGGTGCTGCTCGGCGGCATGTGGGTGATGAACGTGTCGTATTGGGGATTCAACCAGTACATCATTCAGCGGGCACTTGCCGCGAAGAGCGTGCGCGAGGCGCAAAAGGGCATCGTGCTCGCGGCGTTCTTGAAACTCTTGATGCCGGTAATCATCGTTTTGCCCGGCATTGCCGCCGCCGCCTTGACGCCCAATCTAGCCCGTCCGGATGAAGCCTACCCGCACCTCATGAGCTTGCTGCCGACCGGCATCCTGGGCCTGGTATTCGCCGCGCTGCTCGCCGCCATCGTTGCCTCAATGGGATCGAAGATCAATTCCATCGCCACGATCTTCACCATGGATGTTTACCGCCCGCTTCGTCCGCAAGCCTCTCAGCATCAATTGGTTCTCGTCGGCCGGCTCACGGCCGTGCTGGCGCTCGGCATCGCGATCGTCATGGCGAGACCACTGCTGGGTAGTTTCGACCAAGCATTTCAGTACATTCAAGAATACACCGGCTTTTTCACGCCAGGCATTTGCGTAATTTTCCTGCTCGGCATGTTCTGGGAGCGCTGCACAGCGACCGGCGCGCTCGTGGCTGCGGTTGCCTCCTTTCTCCTGTCGTTCGCGCTGCAGACGTGGTGGCCGGCGCTGCCCTTCATGGACCGTGTCGGCCTGGTCTTCATCGCGTGCCTAGGAATCGCGGTGCTGCTGTCGCTGCTGTGGCCCCGCCACGGCGCCGCGCTCAAGGTGGACTTGAAGCAGATCGACTATTCGACCAGCGCAGGCTTCAATTTGGCAGCGCTCGCCGTAACCGCTATCTTGATCGGGCTATACACGATTTTCTGGTAGATAAAGCAATGAACACCCACGTCCGTGGCCAGAACCTGACCTACAGCATCGCGAACCACATCGGTATCGCGATCGTCACCGGCGTGTACTCGGCGGACAATCCCATTCCCATCGAAGCCGAATTGTGCCGCCAATACAGTGCAAGCCGGCCGGTGTTGCGCGAAGCGGTAAAAATGCTCACCGCCAAGGGGTTGTTGGGTGCGCGGCCGCGCCGCGGTACCTGGGTGCAGCCCGAGGACAAATGGAATCTGCTGGATCCGGATGTGCTGGGATGGTTGTTGGAACGTAATTTTTCGATGAAGCTGCTGATCGAGTTCACCGAGATTCGACTGGCGGTTGAGCCGGGCGCGGCTGCCCTGGCTGCCGCCTCGGCCGGCCCCGAGGAAAAATCGGCGATTCAAAGCGCCATCCTGCGCATGCAAGCCGCGGATCGAGGCCAAGATGATCCGCTCGATTCCGACATCGCCTTTCATGTCGCCGTGCTGCGCGGCAGCCGTAATCGATTTTATGCGCAACTCTCGGAACTCATCGCGACCGCCTTGCGCTTCAGCATCCGCATGACGAATCGCTACAAGGGCGTGCGGCTCGCAAGCGTCGCCGACCACAAGCGCGTCGCCGACGCAATCGTGGCCGGCAAGATCGACCTCGCGGAAGATGCCATGCGCAAGCTCATCCAAGAGGCCATGGATCTCATTTGCAAGCGCGAGGCGCAGGAGCGGCGCGCTCTCCCTAAGCCGGTTCGGGCTGACAGGCTCTAAAGGCTGCTCGTGGCTCCAATCAAAATCGCGCTCATTGGGCTCGGCAAGATCGCGCGTGATGAGCACATCCCGGCACTGCGCGCCAACAAAGACTTCGAGCTGACGGCCGTTGCCAGCCCGCACCATAAGCTTCAGGGGCTGCCCAATTTCAGCGACCTTGGCTCGGCTATAGCAGGCGCTCCCGCCATCGCGGCGGTTGCACTGTGCACCCCGCCGCAGGTGCGCTACAGCATTGCGCTTCAGGCCTTGAAGGCCGGCTTGCACGTGCTGTTGGAGAAGCCGCCGGGAGTGACGGTCAGCGAGGTGGTTGCCTTGGCGGACACCGCCCGGCGGCAAGGCGTCACCCTGTTCGCATCCTGGCACTCCCGCCATGCCCGCGCGGTCGAGCCGGCGCGCGCATGGCTCGAAGGCCGCCGGGTCCGGCGCGTTACCGTGACCTGGAAGGAAGACGTACGGGTCTGGCATCCAGGCCAGACGTGGATTTGGAAGGCCGGTGGTCTGGGCGTATTCGATCCCGGCATCAATGCGCTCTCGATCCTGACGCGAATCATTCCCGGCGCATGGCTGTTGAAAGAAGCCGATCTGCACTTTCCGCAAAATTGCGCAACGCCGATCGCGGCCAGCCTGGCGCTCGACGCCGGCGGCATCCCTGCACAGGTGGACTTGGATTTTTTGCAGACCGGTCCGCAGACCTGGTCCATCGACATCGAGACCGATTCCGGGCGTCTCGAGTTGTCCATGGGGGGCAAAGACCTCACGCTCGATGGACAGGCCGTGTCCACGGTGCCCAGCACGGAATATCCGGCCTTGTATGCCCATTTTGCGGAGCTGGTGCACGAGGCGCGCAGCGACGTCGACATCGCACCTTTGCAACTGGTGGCCGACGCCTTCTTGTGCGGCCGCCGGACGGAAGTGGCTGCGTTCATCGAATAGCGGCGGGCCGCGTGGTCGATCTCAACGGAAAATTGAAGTTGCACCCGCACTGTGCCGTATCGACGGTTCGCGTCGGCGAGGAGCATCAGCCCGTGATTGTCGTCGATGATTTCTTGAGCGATCCTGACGTGCTGATCGACCTTGCCGCCGAATGCTCTTTCGACGGCGTATCTGATGCCTTCTACCCCGGCAGCCGCGCACCGGTCCCCCCAATATACTGTTTCGCAATCCGTGCCTTCTTAGGCCGCGCCATCGGCGACGTCTTCGGGCTGGCAGCGGACAGCGTGACCGGGGAGCTCAGCCACTTCTCCCTGGTCACCACCCCCCCGGAAAAGCTTAAAGCCGTGCAGCGCATGCCCCACTACGACACCACCAACCCCAAGCAGCTCGCCGTCCTGCACTATCTTTGCGAGCCGAAGCACGGCGGCACGTCCTTTTACCGGCATCGGCAGACGCGCTTTGAGTTCGTCGACGAGGCGCGCGCTCCAAAATATGCAAATGCCGTGGCGCAGGAGCTGGGCGCCCTCGGCGCCCCACCACCGAAGTATATTTGCGGCGACGATGCGAGATTTGAACGCACCCGTGCATTTCCGGCGGCCTTCAATCGCGTGCTCATTTACCAGAGCATCAACTTGCACAGCGCCGACATCGGATCGGCATTCGACTTTCAGCCGGACCCGCGCTTGGGACGGCTGACGGCCAATTCCTTTTTCTTTTATCGCTGAGGCGTCTGGTCGGCGGGGAATTCCAGGCCAATCGATTCCACCGCCGCTCCCTTGGCATCATCGCCTGCGTGTGCGCCGGAATTCGGATACACGATGAGTTCGAGTCTTTCGATATCCTCGACGTGAATGCGATCACCGGTTCCGCCGCGGAGCGCGGAAGGCTGACGCCAGTAGTTCCACAAGCCGGGAAATGGGCTCGGAATGTGGATACTGCGGGTCATGTGCAGCGCCTCGAGCGGCACCCGAATGGTCGACCAGGATTTGCGGGCGAACGCCTGAGTGCTCCACGCAGTGCCATCGCGCTCGATCAATAAAAGCTCAATGCTCTTTTGAGAACCGCCCACCGTGCGCAACTTGACGTCGACGGCGTCGGCGAGCGATGCGTCTTTTCTGCGGGCGCCAACTACATCTCCGATATATAGAGATGCCGCATAGCGTTCCGGCGTTTCCCTACCCAAGTCCGGCAGCGTCAAGCTCAAGGCCGACTCATCCGACTCTTCGCCCGGCGCAAGCTCGAAGAAGGGTTGCCTGAACCGCTCGCCGGGCCGCACGAAAGACAATTGGCCATAGTCTTTTTTGGGGTCGAGGATGCGCAGCGCCGTGCCGGGCGGCGCCACCCGAAATGTCCAGGGCTTGTGGATCGAGAATGGCCACTCGCCGGGCTGCCGCGGCTCGGCGCCGGGAAAGGTTGAACCGTGGCCGCCGGTTACCGCGCTCACCGCGTATTCATACAGTCCCGGCGCCAGACCGGCCGCCAAGTCGGCCGTATAGTCATTGCCGTGCGACCGCTGCATCGGAACGGCGTCGCGGAACCCCCGCATGCCCGCGGGGCGCAGCCACAGCTTGACCTGATCCGGCAGCTTGTCGTCGGCGACGCGGACGCGGATCGTCACGGGATTGCCGGCGAGAAACTCACTGGGGTTCAGCGACAGAATGCGGTCGGGATACGAGATGCGTGCATTGACGTGATACTCATCGAACCCGACGCGGCTGATCGTTTTTGGCAGTGTGCTGCGATCCACCTGTTGATGGCGGGTGAGAAGCCACACGCCGGGCTCTACCAAGAATTGTGCGTTCGCCGCAAGTCGGCCCGCCGCTGCGGGGTCGGACGGAACCGTGATCGGCGTGACGAAGAATTGACTGCCGAGATCGGGCAGTCGCAGCGCCATGGGCCAGGAGCGATAGAGAAGCCGAGATACGATTTTGTCGGGCCGCGGTTGCTCGAAGGGATCCTCGACCAGAACTTCGTCCGGATACACTTCCAGCCGCCAAACCCCATCGCGCACCTTGTCGAGAAAGTAGGCCCCCGAGCCTTCGTAGCTCACCGCACCCGAGGACTCGAAGCCGACAATTCGCTTCAGCGCAGCGGGGTTTCGCGGCCGAGCGGCCGTCGCTCCGGCATTCATGAAGGCATCGTCAGCATTGAGCTCGCTCAGATCGCCTTCGTAGCTGACTCGAAAGTCGCCGAATTGCGAATCCTCGGGATAGCGGCCGTAAGATTTAAATCGGGGCAGGCGCCGCATGGCCTCGGCGGCAATGACGGCACTCACTGCTTTTCTCGGCGTGTGCACCAGGTTGAGATAGTGTGTCTGCCAGCCCAAATTAAAGGGCGCAGTCTGCAGCATGTCGTAGGCAAACATGGCCGCAAATTGCGCGCCAACGGACCGATAGGTGCGCGCCATCGCCGGATAGAGATATCCGGTGAGAAGATCCGCCTGGTCGAATTCGTACACGATGCGCGGCCTGCCCTGCAAAGCCGGCAGGCGCATGTCTGGATAGTCATCGACGGCTTGCAGGAAATTGCCCCGCAGCGTATGTCCCGCGACCAGACCCGATGGATACCAGCCAAAGCTCACGCCGTCGACCTTGGATTTGCGTATCGCGGGAGCGATGGCAAAATCCTGGGACACGTTGAAGAACGTCAACTTCTTGCAGCCGGTAGCGCGCACGGCATCCACCAGCGCATTGATATAGGCGATCGAGCCTGAGAGATTTTCGGGATGGTGCACCGGTTCGTTGATCATCTCGACAAACAGGATCGCTGGTTCTTCCTTGAGCGCCGCACCGGTATAGCGATTGACGTGATTGAGCAATTGCTTGATGTAGTTGACCTGCGCCGCGATCGATTTGGGATTCGTGCCCATCTCCTCTCGGGAGAAATATCTCGAGAAGCCGACGTTCGTCGACGGCCTGTTCGTCTGGTCGGCAAACGCCGGGTCGTAGGTGTGGATCGGCGTCAAGAGGATATAAATGCCCCGTTCCCTCGCCTTGGCAATGACGTAGTCCATGAGGTCGACATGCTCGTTGACGATGAGATTGCCTTGAGCATCGGCATTTTCCCAATCTCCCCAGGAACACAGGCGCAGCGCAGTCCAGCCCATGCGCGCGAATTGCGCCAAGTCCTCGTCGACCATTGCCTTGCGGTCGGTCGAGACAAGGCCCGCCATGCGATAGTCCGAGCCGGACATGATGCAATAGTTGGCGCCGAACAATCCCAGCTCCTGCTTGGAATCGGACCAGCGAATCGTGCCGGTCTGATCGAGGTACACGGAGCGGGTAGCCGCTCCTTCCGGCACCGGAACCGGCACCGGCGCGGCCGCCGGCGCTGCCGCTCCCGCCGCCGCGGCCATGCTCAAGCCGATGATGATTCCCCGCCAGTGCCTTAGAACCTCAAAGGCCCGCATCAGCCGCGTCCGATGAACGGCATCTGCGTTGCCATGATGGTCATGAATTGAATGTTGGCATCGAGCGGCAACTTAGCCATCTGAACAACGGCGTCCGCGACATGTTGTACGTTCACCGTCGGTTCTTCGCGCGTCGATCCGTCCGCCTGCAGAGCCCCGTGCGGCATGCGCAAGGTCATGGCCGTGGTGGCATTGCCGATGTCGATTTGCCCGCAGGCGATTCTGTGGATGCGGCCATCGAGCGAGAGTGATCTGGTCAGGCCGGTTATCGCATGCTTGGTCGCGGTGTAGGGTGCCGACATCGGCCTCGGGACCTGCGCCGATAGCGAGCCGTTGTTGATGATGCGGCCCCCCTGCGGTCGCTGCTCTTTCATGAGAGCGAATGCCGCCCGCGCACACAAAAACACGCCGGTCAAATTGACCGCCACAATGTCGTTCCATTGCGCCAAGCTCAGCTCATCGATGGGAATTTGCGGAGCACCGATGCCGGCATTGTTGAACAGCAGATCCAATCGGCCGAATGTGTGCCGTATCGCTTGAAACAAGGCGGTTACCGAAGCTTCGTCGCGCACGTCCGTGGGCACCGCGAGCGTGACGGAATCTTTCGGCGACTGCGAGACCGTGTGTTCCAGCGCCTCGCGCCGCCGGCCGGCGAGCGCGACACTGAATCCCGCGTTGAGCAGGGCAAGCGCGGTGGCTCGCCCAATGCCGCTTCCTGCACCGGTGACCAGCGCGATTTTAGAGTTGTTCATGCAAGGATCTCCGGCGCCCGGCAATGCTCAGCAATGAACTGGGCTTGGGTGGGCATGGCTTCCGCAGTTTGACGAATCAGCTGGCGCAGGCGCTGCATGTGCTCCTTCACCGATTCGAGCGGCAGTATATTGGCGAGTGGATCGTAGCGGCGCGGCCAGATGCCCTGGCCGATGAACACCGACAGCCAGTTGGGCTCGGTGAAGAGTTCCTGGCTCTCGAATGCCACCCGCCCGCTGCCTCGAAACACATTGATGCGATGCTCCAGGCTCGGCGGTATGTCCATCGCTCCGCAATACTTCCACAGGGGCGCATCGTCGCGGCTGGTCGCCTTGTAGTGAAGAATGATGAAGTCGCGCACCTTGTCGTACTCGTCGATCTGCAAGCGGTTGTACTCATCGGCGTCGCTGGGATCGAAGCTGCGGTCCGGGAATATGGCCGCCAGCTGGGTGATGCCGCTCTGAATGAGATGAATGCTGGTGGATTCCAAGGGCTCGAGAAAGCCGCCGGCCAATCCCAAAGCAATGCAGTTCTTGTTCCAGAGCCTCTTGCGCCGGCCGGTGGTAAACCTCAAGAAACGCGGTTCGGCTTTCGGCTTGCCGTCCAGATTGGCCATTAAAGTCGCCGCGGCCTCATCGTCGCTGATGAACCGGCTGCAATACACGTGACCGTTGCCGATGCGGTGCTGCAGCGGGATGCGCCACTGCCAACCGGCCTCGTGGGCCGTGGATCGGGTCACGGGCGTCAGTTCACCGGCGATTTCGCAGGGCACCGCCACGGCCCGATCGCACGGCAGCCAGTGGGTCCAATCCTCGTATCCGGTCTTCAGTGCCTGCTCGATCAGCAGCCCGCGAAAGCCGGAACAATCGATGAACAAATCGGCTTCCACCTGCTGACCGTCATCCAGACGCACGGCACGAATGAAGCCGTCTTCAGCGCGCAATTCCACATCCACGATCTTGCGCTCGATGCGCAAAACGCCGCGCGCCTGCGCGTAGCCGCGCAGGTATTCTGCATACAGGCTCGCATCGAATTGAAACGCGTAGGCTAGGCTGGACAGAATGAGCCGCGGATCTTCCACCGGCCGCATGAATCTGCCCAGCCGCGCTGCGGTGCCGGAGAGCGAATAATCCAACAGCGACTCGTCGTGGCCCGCTTGGCGCAATCGCAGCCAGTAGTGGTGCATCGCTACCTGATCGATCGGCCTGCCGTACTTGCCGAAGGGATGAAAGTAGCGATGGCCCAGCTTCGCCCAGTTGCGAAATTCGATGCCGAGCTTGAAGGTCGCCTGGGTCTTGCGGATGAATTCGTTTTCGTCGATGCCGAGCAGTGCGTTAAAAGCTCGAATCGGGGGGATCGTCGCTTCACCAACGCCGATGGTGCCGATTTCCGGTGACTCGACCACCGTGATCTTGCTGTAGCCGTTCTTGAGAATGCGCGCCAGCGTCGCGGCAGCCATCCAACCGGCGGTGCCGCCGCCGACAATCAGAATGCTGCGGATCCGATCATCCATGAGCATACCCACAGCGCCGCGCGAGATACTCTTCGTGCGTCGGCGCCGAGCCGGCGGCCTGCCCTATGAACGCTCGCAGCTGCTGCGAATGATCTCGCAGGGCCGAAACATCGCGCTGATCCACCAGCCTGTCGTAGCGCTCGGGCCACACATCCTGGCCAAGCAGCACGGCGATCCAACTTGTCGCGGCAAACAAATCGCCGCCGTACTTGACCACACGCCCGCTGCCGGTGAACTGCCTAATCTTGTAAGACAGCTCCTCCGGGACCGCCATATTGCGGCAGTCATTCCAGAGGGGCGCGTCGCCGTACGCGTTGGCCTTGTAGTGAAGAATGATGAAGTCGCGGATGCGCTCGTATTCGTTGATGGCGAGACGGTTGAATTCCGCTGCCACCACCGGCGCACAGCTGCGGTCCGGGAAAAAATTCAGCAGGTGAGTCAGGCCCTTCTGAATCAGATGAATGCTGGTGGATTCCAGCGGCTCGAGAAAGCCGCTGGCGAGGCCCAGCGCAACGCAATTCTTGTTCCAGAACTTTTTACGCCGGCCAGTGCTGAACCGCAGAAAACGCGGCTCCGCCATCGGCTTGCCGTCGAGATTGGCTAGCAGCATGGCCGCCGCCTCATCGTCGCTGATGAAGCGGCTCGAGTAGACGTAGCCATTGCCGATGCGATGCTGCAGAGGAATATGCCATTGCCAGCCCGCCGAACGCGCCGTGGAGCGTGTGAAGGGCGTCAAGGGACCTGCGCTCTCGCAAGGCACCGCAGCCGCTCGATCACAAGGCAGCCAGTGGGTCCAATCCTCGTATCCGGTTTTCAGTGCTTGCTCAATCAGCAGTCCGCGGAAGCCGGAACAGTCGATGAATAGATCCGCCTCGACCTGCTGACCGTCATCCAGGTGCAAGGCGCGAATGAATCCATCTTCGCCGCGCAGATCGACCTTTACAATCTTGCGCTCCATGCGCACCACCCCGCGCGCCTGCGAGTAGCCTCGCAAATATTCCGCATAGAGACTGGCATCGAAGTGAAAGGCGTAGCCGAACACCGGGGAAAGAGGATCGTCGCTGGCGCTGGCTGCGGGAATTCGGCCGAGCCGCGCGGCAACGCTATTGAGTGAGAACTCTTCGAGGCTGGTTTCATCACCCAACTCTCGCAGCCTGCGCCACTCTTGATGAATGGAGACCTGTTCAGGATTGGCGCCGTAGGCACCGAAGGGATGGAAGTAGCGGTGGCCGGGACCCTGCCAACCCCTGAATTCAATTCCCAATTTGATGCTGCCGCGGGTCTTACGCAGGAACTCATCTTCATCGATTCCGAGCGCCTGGTTGAACAGGCGAATCGGCGGAATCGTCGCCTCCCCCACGCCGATGGTGCCGATTTCCGGAGATTCGATGACCCGCACGCCGACCCCGCCGGGGATGAGACGCCGCGCCAGAATGGCCGCCGCCATCCAGCCCGCGGTTCCTCCGCCCACGATGGCGATGTCGCGGATGCGATTGCTCGGGTCACGCATAGGCTTGCGAGGGCGTGGCCGCGCAATGCGCCTCGATGAACTGCGCGTGCGTCGGCATCGTCTCCACGCAATCGCGGATCATGGAGCGCATGCGCAGCAACGCGGAATTCACTTCGTCGATACCGAGAACGTCCGCGAGAGGATCGTAATCCTGCGGCAAGCAGTTCTGACCAATGAACAGCGCCAGCCAGCTGTCCTCCAGAAAGTGTTCTTCCTCGAACATGGCAATCCGGCCGCATTGGCTATAGAGCTCGATCTTTTCGCGCAAGGTGTCCGGAATCGCCATATCCCGGCACTGCTCCCAGAATGGCGAAGCGGCGCGCTCGGTCGCCTTGAAATGCAGAAGCTGAAAATCCCGGATGCGGTCGTATTCCATTCTGGTCAGACGATTGTATTCCTCGATGTCGTTGGGACTGTAGCGGCTGACTGGAAACAGGGTGAGCAGCCGAGCAATCCCGGTTTGCGCCAGGTGCAACCCCGTCGATTCCAGCGGCTCGAGTGCACTGCTCGGCAGCACCAGGCAGTTCTTCTCCCAGAATTTTGCGGGCCTCCCCGGCAGGAACCGCAAAAAGCGCGGCTCCCCAAGGGCCGCACCGGGAAGCTCCGCCAGCAGCTGGGACGCGGCTTCGTCATCGCCGAGATGCGCACTGGAATACGCATAGCCGGCATCCACGCACCCCTGCAACGGAGTCTGCCATCGCCAGCCGCATGGCAGCGCCGTCGATGCGGCGCACGGCCCCGCGTCGGTCGCGTCTTTGCAAAGGATGCTCACGGCGCGATCACAAGGCAACCAGTGACGATTGTCGCGATAGGCGTCTTTGAGCACATGCCGCGCCAGCGTGCTCTCGATACCGCTACAGTCGATGTACAGGTCCGCAGCTAGCTGCGATCCATCGTCGAGCCGCAGGCCATCCACAAATCCGTCTGCGCCTCGCAAGGAGACGTCGACCACGTTTCGGCCGATGCGCCTGGCGCCGTGCGCCTGCGCGTATTCCCTCAAATACGCGGTCAGCAACCCGGCATGAAAGTGGTAGCCGTACGAATAAAATGACAGAACCGAGTGGCGATCGGAGGTCGGGCGTGCGAAGCGGCGCATCTTCGCGGCCACCGTCGCAGTGGAATAACGCTCGATGCCGTTGTCATCGCCGGCTTGGCGCAATTTGAACCAATAGTGCTGAAACGGCACGGCATCGAGCTTGGCTCCTAGCGGGCCGAACGTGTGGAAGTACCGATCCCCTATCCGGCCCCAATCGGAAAATTGGGCGCCGAGGCGAAAGGTTCCGCGCGTCTTTTGAATCAGGTCGCATTCATCGATACCGAGCAGACCGTTGAGGCGGTGAAAGGAGGGCAGCGCGGTTTCGCTAAGCCTTTCGGGCGCGCGCTTCGGAGAGTCGATCACACAAACATCGCAAAAGCTTGATTTCAATAGGCGAGCAAGGGTGGCCGCAGCCAGCCACGCCTCCGGTCCGCCCCCCACTATCGCAATGCTTCGAACGTGTTCTGCGGTCAAGCCGCTAATGCTCCCACTCGGATTCTTGTCTTTTGCGGCTGCATCACTGCCGCAGCTTGCCACTTTGCAGCTCCATTGACAGCTATCATCCTATTTATCGTATAATACTACTATTGGCTCGGGCAGAATTATTAGAAATGGAGCGCTACGCTCATTACAGGGGGAGATTCCGTGAAATCGAAAAAGAGATTGCCTGCCTACGGCACTGGCGCGCTCGCCATATTTACCTCATTCGGCTGGCAGGCATACCTGGACGCCGCGCGCGCCGCGGATGCTCCGGGCTCCTCGAGCGACAATCTGTCTGAAATCGTAGTCACCGGCGTACGACAGGCGCTGAAGGACTCCATCGATACCAAGAAAGGTTCCGACCTGATCGGCGACAACATCACGACGGCCGAGATCGGCCAGCTGCCGGACGTCACCATCGCCGAAGAACTCAACCGCCTGCCCGGTGTCAACACGACGCGAGACCGCGGCAATGCCAGCCAGGCATCCGTGCGCGGATTGGGACCACGCCTGGTCCTGGGACTCGTGAATGGGCGCGAAGTCGCCTCCTCGGAGCCCTCGCAAGATTTGCGTTGGGAGATTTATCCGTCGGAAGTCCTGTCGGGCGCCCAGGTCGACAAGACCCAACGGGCCTCTTTGGTACCCGGCGGCATTGCCGCAACGGTCGATATCAAGACCATCTCCCCCCTCGATTACAAGGGCCCGGAATTCAGCTTCCGGGCAGGACCGACCTACAACGATGAGGGGAAGGATCTGCCGGGCTACAACGCGGTTGGCTATCGCGCCAGCGGCGGCATTATCAAGCACATCAATGATGACTTCGCGGTATCGCTCGCGGCGAGCGTGCAACGCGAAAAGAATGGCTTCCCGGATTTTCGCACCTTCGGGTGGAATACACCCGCCAACAGCGGCGGCGCCACCGGCGACTTGAACGGCGACGGCATTCCGGACAATACGACCTGGGGCCTGAACACGGAGGTCAAAGAAGTCACTCAGGATCGGTACGCGATTGCGGGCGGCGCGGGCTGGCGCGCGAGCGACGATCTCACCATCAAGGCCGATGCGTTGTGGTCCAGGTACACCATCAAGGAAAACCAGTTCCAGACCTGGTATGGCAATAACATCACCGGCAACTGGCAAAACTCAAATGCCGGGATCTACAACGCCCCGGGCAATTCGTACCAGATCGTCAACGGATCGGTCGTCGCGGCCAATCTCAATAATGCATTTCCAAATTACGAGAGTGAAATCGCCCGCTATAACGAGAACCACACGCTGGCAGTCGTCGGACTCAATGCCGATTGGAAAACCGGAGATTGGGACAGCCAAGCGGATCTTTCTTTTTCAGACGCCTGGCGCCGTAACCAATGGCAGGCGATTTACCTGACGGACTTGTTTCCGCCGAACTTGGCCTTCAACGTCACCAACGGCCAGGTACCGTACGGTGCGTTCCCGGGATTCGATCCCGCACAACCGTCGCTGCAAAGCGCCGGCGGCGGTCGCAGCAACAACGGATCGAACGTCAACGGCACCGGCGAAAGCGACGGCCCGGAGGAAACCCGGGATCGCCTGTCCGCGCTCGCGTTGAACTTTTCGAGAAGGTTCGATCAAGCGTTTGTCGAGACACTCAAATTCGGCGGTCGAATTTCGGATCGCGAAAAGACCCACCATTCAAATCGCTGGGGCTTGTGCGCCGGGACCGGGTCCACGACATTCCCAGATCCGGGAAATCAATTTACTCAGGTGTGCCCCGCGGGTACCGCGGGACAGGGAGCGGTGCCGCCGCTTTCCCTGGCCAATGCAGGGCTGTCGGAATTTAACGCGCCCTCGATTAATGCACCTCCCATGGTCTACGGTAATTGGGACAGCCTGTTTCCGTTGGTCTACCCCAATGCGGCGGCGCCGGCGGGATCTGACATGCCATTGGTCCGAACCGATGTCACTGAGAAATCCTATGAAGGATATGTGCAGCTGGATTTCAAGACCTCTCTCGGCGACATGCCTCTGACCGGCAATGCCGGTGTCAGGGTTGTTCATACTAAGACGACCAGCTCGGGGTTTGAGTCTGGTGCCGGCTCGGGATTCGTGCCGGTGTCCATCGACAATGACTACACGGATGCCCTGCCGAGTTTGAATGCCACCTTGCATTTGACGGACAATCAACTGTTGCGATTCGGCGCGGCGATCGCCATCTCCCGGCCGCCGCTCGATGCGCTGGTTACCGGCTTCAGCTTGAATCCCACGGGGACACCCCCGACGGGCGGCGGCGGAAATCCGAAACTCGATCCCTTCAAAGCCGATCAAATCGACTTCTCGTACGAGTGGTATTTCCATGAGGAATCCTTGTTGGCCATCGCTCCGTATTACAAGGACGTCAAAACCTACATTGGCGCCGGCCAATCGACACAGACCATTGGGGGCACGACCTACATCATCACGTCGGAGCAAAACACCAAGGGCGGCAACATCGCCGGTGTAGAGGTGACGCTGCAAACCCGATTCTTCTTCCTGCCCGGATTCCTGGAGGATTTCGGCATCTACGCCAATCACGCGCAGGTGACCTCGAACATCCACGAGGCCGCGCCCGTGGGCAATCCCTACCCCATGGTGGGATTTGCACGGGGTACCTCAGAGGTCGATCTGTTCTATAACAAGGACGGATTCGAATCGCGCGTTGCAGTGAAGCATCACACCGCATTCACCGTTGCGCCCACCTGGGTAGGTACGACGCTGAAGATGCTGGCACCTGAGACCACTCTAGACGCCAGCGTTTCTTATTCCTTCTTGAAGAATTGGAGCGTTCGCTTGCAGGGCCGCAATCTCACCAACGAACGGGCGCGCTTTACTACCGACAACAATCCGCAGAATCTGGCCAATGACGGCGGCTACCAAGTCTATGGCCGATCCTATCTGCTCGATGTCGGGCTCACGTTCTAGCGGGGGATCTGGAAACTTTTGACATTTCCCTCATTTGGGGGTCAGCTTACGCGGAGGTTCATTTAAAACAACAGGCTCGGGGAGCAGCAGCCATGCGCTTATTCAAAGGATTGACTGCGTTTACAATTGCGTTTGCCGGGCACTTGAGCGTGGCAGCGGCTGCTGAACCGGCAGGAGATGCGTGCAAGCTATTGTCTGCCTCTCAGGTAACCGGCGTGCTCGGCGTCCAAGTCAACGAGGGTGCCTACAGCATGCCGGGACACACGCAATTTTGCATTTGGCGGGAACAAGGCAAGGCCGAAATGCTTGCCCAGAATGTTCAAGTCCGCTTCTTGAGCGAGCGGGAGTTCGAATTGCCAAAGACCGGACCCTTCGCGAAGGGTGCAGAAACCGGGCTCGGCGACGAGGCCTATTGGGCGAACAGCCCTGGCATCGGCTTCACGCTCTCGATCAAAAAGGGCGGCACTTTTTTGCGCGTGCAGAGCCGCCCCATCCCTCAAGGGATGGCTCGCCGATCGGATACGCCGGCCGACAAGGCGAAGTGGGAGGAAAAAGAAAAGACAGTCGAAAGGGCAATTGCCGCGGTGGTCCTTAAAAATCTCTGACCGATCGCCGTTCAGGTCAGGCATCGGGCGATCAAACCAGAGAGAGGCGGGAAATTCCACTCCTCCGCCCCTCGCACGGACTCGATCATGCGCCACTGTCGATCCGCAGCCGGCTGCCAGCGCGCACTCGATCCCAGGTTGAACGCACATAACAGCCGTTGTCCGGCCAAGCTGCGCTCGAACACCAGAAAATCGGACGGTGCATCGATGAATCGCTGCGATCCATCGCGCAGCACGGCACTGTGGCGGCGCAACCCGATCAGCCGGCGCGTGACCGCGAGTTGCGAGCCGGGCTCGTGCTCCTGACGATCCACGGCGAGACCCAGGTGTTCGGGACTTATGGGAAGCCAAGGAACTGCCGTCGAAAAACCGGCATACGGCGCTAAAGACTGCCAGGGCATGGGCGTGCGTGCACCGTCGCGACCCAAGGTGGCCGGCCAGTTCGCAATCGCCTCGGGATCCTTGAGATCCTCAAACCCGATCTCAGCCTGCGGCAGACCCAACTCCTCCCCCTGATATAGGAATACATTTCCCCGCAAGCACATGAGCAGCAGCATGGCCAATTGTGCATAGGCTGCGCGATGCTCGGGAGTCGACCAGCGCGTGACCGCGCGCGGGGCATCGTGATTCGAAAACGCCCAGCTGGGCCAGCCCATCCCATCGGCGTCGGGCCACGCGCCGAGGGCCTTTCGGACCAGTTCGGGCGTCAAGCGATCTGCGTACAGAAAATTGAATCCGTACGCCGTGTGAAAACGCTTCTGGCCTTGGGTGAGCAGCTGCATTTCCGGTTCGCTGCCCTCACCGCCGATCTCCGCGACGGTGAAGCGCCCGTCAAATTCATCGGCGACTTGGCGGATCCGCTCAATGAACCGGGGCAGGTCCGGATGCGACCTGTTGTAGAGCGGCTTCTGAAAATCGACCGGCCGTGTGCGGGGCTGGTCGCTCTTGGGCGCCGGCGGATTGTCGCGCAGCAAAGGATCATGCAACGTGAAATTGACAGCATCGAGACGGAAGCCATCCACGCCTCGCTTGAACCAGAATCGCGCGCATTCTAGCAACGCCTCTTGGACCTGCGGATTGTGCACGTTCAGGTCCGGCTGCTCGGTGAGAAAATTGTGCAAATAATATTGGCCGCGCCTCGCGTTCCAGGTCCAAGCAGGGCCGCCGAACACGGACTGCCAATTGCTAGGCGGCGAGCCGTCCGGCTTGGGATCGGCCCAGACGTACCAATCGGCGCGCGGATTCCCACGGTCCTGGCAACTCTGCTTAAACCAGGGATGTTGATCCGAAGTGTGTGAGAACACCTGATCGATCACGATCTTGATCCCAAGCGCATGCGCCTTCTCGAGCAGCAGGTCAAAATCATGCAGTGTGCCGAAGATGGGATCTACATCGCAGTAGTCCGACACGTCATAACCGAAATCCTTCATCGGCGATTTGAAGAACGGCGACAGCCAAATCGCATCGACACCGAGCGATGCCACATAGTCCAGACTTGCTGTAATGCCCGGCAGATCGCCGATGCCGTCGCCATTGGAATCCTTGTAGCTGCGCGGATAGATCTGATAGATCACCGCGCCATGCCACCAGGGAGAGGCGAGTTGGGCGTCGACTTGGGGTTCTCCGGGCAACTTCATGGCGCCGCCTCGTTCCCTAGTTCGGCTGCCGCGGGCTCTTCACCGCCTTGAGTCCGCCGCCGATTGTGAGCACCGTCGACCCGCCCTCGGTGGAGACCACAATCGGCGTGCCGTCATCGCGCACGAAGAATTGGTTTTCGGACTCAGGCAACAGTTCTCGATCGGGGGATCCCTTCCCTTCGGCGACAAAATGATCGCCTTTCAACGTCAAGTCGAACTCACCGGGACTCCCTTCGATCTTGTAGTGCCCTGCCAATCGCTGATAGACCTCCTGCGGCAACTGCACCGTCGTCTTTACTATTTGGGTGAAGCCGCTCCAACCGTATTCGCGGGCGATGCTCAGCATCAGTTCGTCGGCGAGAAAACTCCCGTTGTCCGAGTTTGTCATGACGGCGATCCCGGAGCCAGTGTCGAGGTAGGCGGTGAGGTTCGCCTGGAATCCCTCATCGGCGCCGCCGTGCCCGAAACGCTTGCCGTCGGCCGTGATGACCGGACCAAGGCCGTGATTGTTCATGCCGGGCGTCAGCATGACTCGCGTCATTTTTCGGGAAAGAATGCCGCCGTCAGCGGCGTATGCGCGTTGCACGCCGAGCGCATACCGCGCAAGGTCACTGGCCGTCGTCCAAAGGCCCGCCGCCGCCATTTCAGGGTAAACGTGCCAATCGCCCGAGACTTTTACGCCCTCGCGGTTGTAGCCGGACGCGGCCTGCGCGCGCAGTTTCTCCGGAAGGGGCTGTTCAAAAGTACTGTGGCGCATGCCGAGCGGCTTCAGCACCCTCTCTTGCATCAGATCGGGAAACGATCGACCGGTCACGTCGATGAGCAGCTGCTGCAGAATGATGTAGCCTCCGCCCGAATAGCGCCAGCTCGCGCCGGGTTCCTTCCAGACTCGAATGGCCTCGGTGTTGCCCTTACCGTCGAGCACATCGATCAGCGATGGGACCTTGTCGGTGCGCGCGTAGCCTGGAAATCCCCAGACAGTGGTGCCTGCGCTGTGATTCAGAATGTTGCGCACCGTGACCTTGTGGACCACGGTGAACTCGTTGTCGGGCAGGTGCCAGGATTTGAGCTTGTCGTTGACATTCGCATCGAGATCCAGCGCACCCTTGTCCGCCAACTGCAGTGCCGCCAAGGCGGTCACGGGCTTGCTGATGGAGCCCGCCTGAAACAGAGTATCCGGACCGGCCAAGATGCCGCGTTCCTTGTCCGCATAGCCGTAGGCCTTGGTCCATTCGATCTTGCCTCCGCTGAAGACCGCGATGCTCACGCCCGTCACGTGCAGCTGGCGCATTCTCTCCAATAGTGTGGGCGAAGCGACGTTCTCGCCCTTGATCACCAGTATCGGCGCCACAGCGCCTTCTATCGCAGCGATTTTCTTGGCACTGTCCGCCGCGAGCGCGTGACCCGCCACCACGCAGCACAAAAGCAGTCCGATTCTGAGTGATCTCATTGCACTACACCTTGGTTGCGCGTCTGAAACTTATCGACCTCGACCAAATAAGCAGCGCCTACTTTCGCGCCTCGATTCGCATGCGCTCGAAATCCAGCACCAAGACGGACAGCTGCTGGATGACATCATCTCCAAGACGGGCGACGCCTTCTTGGTCCTGCTCGTTCATGGAGATTTTCTTGAAATTGAGCGGCACGCCGGCGACAGTCAAATCCAAGCTCGGATAGACTTTTTCTTTGGTTTCGACGACCCCACCGGCACCGCCCACTCGGCCTTTATGTTCCTCAGCCGTCGCCTCCACCGCCGGCCCCAACAGCGCATGCGCCGGCGCTCGCAGGTAGGAATCATTCGCCCCGGTGTCCAGGTGGGCGCCCCGCGTCCCAAGCTCGGTCGACACCGGAATGCCGATTCCTTCCTTGTGCCAATACATTTGCAGGCTGCCTGCAGGAACCTTTTCCGCCTCCTCTCCCAATGCCAGTGTTTTGCCCTTGTCCAGCCATTCGGCGCGCCGGAACGCAACCAGTTCAGGCAGACCGAAAATGGCGCGAATCTGCGGAAGATCCGCAATTTTCAGTTGTGCATCAGGCAGAACCAACACGGGTACGTTCTCGAGCGCCGCATCCCCAATCCACATAAGGTCAATGACCCCCAAACCTCCTTGGACGGGAGCCGTGGTGGTGCCCACGGTGATTTGCCCTTGCAGTTGCCGCACACCGACTTCCGTGGCGAGTGATTGAGTGACCACTGCAATTTGGGCGCCCGTGTCCACAAGCCACGGCGTGCTCGTCCCATTTACCTTGATGACGGCATCCCGGCTTCCAAGGCCATTGGGAGTGAGGACGATGCGTGCCGAGCCGATCGCCCGTATTGAGGGCGTATTGCGCAACTTCCTATTGTTTGCGGCGGACTGCTCGTCATCGGCGCCGAGCGCTGCTGCTTTGCTGCAAGCAGCCGCACCGGAAGCATAGTCGCCATGGACGCTGAAATCGCCACACAGGCGGTGATAGAGCGCCCGCTGCTGCGCATTCGTCGCCTTCGCGTGCGAGCCGAGCCACTTCTCGATGTTGGCATCGGCGCCCGCCTCGCCCATTTGAGCCGCGCGAATCAACCTGTCGACTTCGCCTTTGCCGGGTGCCGAGAAGGGATCCGAGCCGGCCGCGATCGTCGCCGTCACCGCTAAAATGAGTGAAAGGATCATGGCCCGATACCTTACCCAGCACCCCTAGCACCCGCCAGCCTTGCTAGTCATCGAGTCCCAGCCCTTTCAAAATCCTGGGCGCGTGTTTCTGCACGCGAGCGGCACGAGTCGCTGATTGTTTTGCCCCTGCAATATGCAGCAAATAGCCTTTCTGCCTTCCCGGAGTAAGCGCCTGGAAGGCCTTCGCCAGTTGAGGGTCAGCGTCCAAGCGCTTTTGTAGTTCCTCAGGCACATCGAACTGCGCGACGCTTTTCATCTGCACCTTGACGCCGGATTTCTCAACGGCGATAGCCTCCTTGATATAGGCCTTCACGGCGCCTTTCTGCTTGTTGACATCCGCAAGAGACGTAAACCTAATCTGTCTCGCGGCCTGCACATTCTTGGTTTGCTGAACGAGGATTCCCTTGGGGTCCTTCAGCAACGCGCCTTTCATGAAAAGCAGCGCGCAATAGTCCTTGAAGCCATGGATCAAGACCACGTTGCTGCCACTTAGATCGTAACAAGCTTGGCCCCACTTCATTTCTTCATTGAGACCCGACGCGAGGCAGAGTTCACGGAGCGCGGCAAATTCAGCGCTCCACCGCTTTTCTTTGCCATGAACCTTACTGACGAGTGGATTCATTCGTGCTGCCCTAAGCGACTATTGCCGCAAGTTGATGGATCGTTCGACGAGCGTTCTCAGCTCTGATTGTCCTTCGAGCGAGCAAGTTCAATTTGAAGTGGCCTCTTCGATCTCGCTTCGGTGGTCCTCGAACCAGAACAGCACGCCCTGATTCATAAGTGCAGCGTCGCGGGCCTGTCTGCCCAGGCAGCTGCTCATGAATATAAGCTCGATGCTCATCAGCATGCTCCAGGCCAGTGATCGCTCCTGTGTCGACAAGCCGGCGATCCGCCCGTAGGCACGAAAGATTGTCTCGAGGATGGTGAGCCAATACTCGGCATATCCCGTTTCTCGAAAGCTCTCACTGAGTACGCCCGACGCACAATAGCAGACGTCGAAGAGTCGCGGCCCCTGTTGCACGATATCGAAATCGAGAAAGCCGGACACGGCCTCGTCCGTAAACAGAACGTTGCCGCGATGGAAGTCGCGGTGGATCAGCTGCTTTGGCAACGCCCCCGCCGGTGCGACCTTACCTCGAAGGCCCCGCAGCCGATCGGTATCGAACGGAGTCGCGCCAGCCAAGAGCGCCCCCAATAAATGCTCCGCGGAGTCGCGAAAGGCCGGGAACCGTTGCGGATTCGGTGCTCCGGCGACAACCCGGTGCAGCTCGCCGAGCTGCGTCGCCAGCCGCTCGACTTGGTCGACACCCGTCGGACCGTGAAACTGCGCGAAGTGGTGGCCCGGAAGTCTTCTTGAAAGCCAGAACGCCTTGCCGTCATCGACGGCATAGCGCTGTCCACCCGTCGTGGCGATAAAGCGCGGCACCGGCAGTCCCGCGCTGGCGAGGTACTCCAGAAGATCGAGCTCCCGCTCCACTGACTCTGCGGAAGCGCTCGCTTTCAGATAGAAGCAGCCAGATGGCGTGTGTAGTTGGGTAACCGATGGACTGGCCGTGGGCGAAGTCTCCGCTGCCAATTTCCAGTTTGGGAGTACAGCGCTGCTATTCACGCCTTTTTGACCCTACTTCGATTTTTTAAGAGATTTTCCATTTGTTTTGGTGCCTGCGAAGCGCCAATAGGCGGGGCGAGGCTCAGTAAAACCCCGCCGATGTGTCCCATGGCTCCGATAGTAACTGCCACCCTGATCTGGTCCAATGGCGATATCATCAGAATATCGTTGACTCGGGGTCAAACAAGAGCAAGTGAAAGACGACGGCGATTCCAAGGCGGCATCTCAAACTCCGCCGCCCGGCAATCCGCGCGCCGCGGATTCCATAACAAGCTCGGCGGAAATCACCGCAGGCCCATCAGTCGATCCAACCGTTCAGGAAAATACTGCACCCATGCTTGACGTCCACGCTCCCCATCAACCCGTCCACACGTGGAAGGACTTCTTCATCCATATTGCAACGATAGCTATCGGGCTGCTCATTGCAATCGGTCTTGAACAGACCGTCGAGTATCTGCACCACCGCCATCAACTGCGTGAGGCGCGCAATCAGCTATCTGTTGAACTCGATGGCAATCGCGCGGTTCTTCGAAAGAATATTGATTCCATCAAAACGCTTCAGGACGAGCTAGACCGAGATATGGTGGTAATTCGAGAATACCAATCATCAAATACGACGATGAGTGGAAAGCTCAATTACTCGCACACAGTCTTCCGCCCGCGCGACGCGGCTTGGTTATCCGTAAAGCAGAACGGAGTATTGGCTCTGATGCCCTATGATGAGATCGAAGGCCACAACTATTTCTATGAGCTTCTCGGCGATATCATGGAATCCGTAATCGGCTTCACCAGTCCGCTGAAAGTTGCTGAAGCAATTTCTCGTCGTTCATCAAATGGGAACCTGACACCGCAAGACGTCCAAGCGCTGATTGCGGCCACGTCAGAGGCACAGGGCAAGGTTGCCATAACTGCAATGCTCCTCGGCATCGAACAAAACAGCCTCCAGGACCAAGGCCAGGTGCCGCAAAAGCCCGAGACGGGTGGGCCGTAATTGTTCTGTTCGTGAGCACCGCGTTACTGGCATGTGGTCTGCCCGAGCCGGCGCCACAAATAGGTAAATTCCACCGCGCGGGCAGTCGCCCTGAGATGCCAATCGCCCGGCGCCGGCCCCCCCGCAAGTTCCCAATAGTGCCCGCCCTGCCCATCCTCAAAGTACAGATTATCGTGTCCTTTCTCGGTGAGAAGAGCCGAAAACCGCCGCGCCTGCCCAGGCAACACGCGGTCATCGTCGGTCGAGGTGATGATAAGAGGCGAAGGATAATGAACGGTCGACGCCGCAACGTTCTGCATCGGAGAATAGGTGCTCAAGTATTGGTGCGCGGCACTGTCGCGAGGATCGCCATACTCCGCCGTCCAGGTGGATCCTGGCGGGAATTCGATGAAATTCAGCATGTCGGTCAGAGGTCCGCCGACGATGACGGCATTCATGAGCTGCGGATAGCGCTCCATCACCGCCGCGGTCATCAGTCCCCCATTGGAACGACCCATGATTCCCGTGTGGCTCGGCTGAGTGACTCCGCGGCTGTGCAAGTCCTTGAGGACCGCAGCCATGTCATCGAACGCCAGGTACCGTTTGTCTCGCATGATGCTCCAGTGCCAATCGGGCGCGCGCTCGCCGCCGCCGCGAAGATAGGCATGCACGTAGACGCCGCCGCGTTCCAGCCACAGCTTTCCAAACAGCGGCTCGTAACGGGGAGTCAGTGGAACGTCGTATCCTCCGTACCCATAAACGAGAGTCGCCGAACATTGGCGGAGCTTGAGGTCGCGGCGGCGGGTGATGCTATAAGTGATCAGTGTGCCGTCGGAACTGCGCGCCTGGTTGTACTCAGTGAGGAGATTGGACGCATCGAAAAGTGCGGGCTGTTGATAGAGGGGCGGCTTCTCAGCTCCCGTTTGCGGGTCCAACTGTACAATCCGGTCGGGCAGGAGCGGGGACTGTTCATGCAGCAACAACTGGCCCTGCGTGAAATCCATCATCTGAATGTATCGTCCTCCCGGCAGTGGAATGGTCCGCGCCCCCCATGCGCCTGTCTGGCGCGGAGTCAGCTCAACCAGCCGGCTTGCGTAGTCGTGCAGCAGCTCAACAAACAGGTGGCCGTCGCGGGATCGAGCGCCGCGAATCGCATCATCACCCGTGGGGTAATAAATCACATCAACCGATGAAATCTTCCCTTCGCGCATCAGTGCGCCGAGATCGATCGCCGCCAAAGTCCCGTTGGGCACCACCACCCCGCTCCCCAAGGTCCAGTCCCGGTTTGGACGGATCAACAGCTTGCCTGCGTGAACGCCCATGACGGCCGCGGCTTCCGGCAAAGCAAGCGGACGCGAGGTTCCATCCAGCGATACCAGCCGATATTCGCGCCGCTCGAAGTCCTTGTGCCGAGCGGCAACGAAGTTGGCGGAGCCGCCTGCCTTGACCAGCGCCGCATTCACACCGGCGTCCGAGTCGCGGCCTTCGAACAAAATGCGCGACGAGTTCAATGGCGTGCCACGCAGCCATACACGGATGGTGCGCGCACTCAGGCCTTCAGTCATTTCGCTGCGAGTGAACGCAGGCGCGACCAGCACGGTATCCGCGTCATACCACCACGTTTCGGTTTTGCTTTCCGGAATGTGAAAGCCATTGCGGACGAACTCCTTGCTGTTCAGGTCGAATTCCCGCTGTTCGGCGGCATCCTTTCCATTGCGAGACAGTGAAATGAGACAGCGGCTCTCAAGACAATCGGCACCGGCAAATATGAATCTGGCATGTTCCGCTACGCCAAGCGCCTGCACGTCGATGACGGTCTCCCAGTTCGGCGTTCCGGCAACATAGTCGCTGTGCTTGGTACGCCGCCACACCCCGAACGGACTGTCACGGGTCTGCCAGTACTGATAGACGTAGTCACCGATGAACGTTACCGGTGTGAGACGGCCAGGATCAGTCAGGATATCGGCTGCCTCGGTCTCAAAGGTTACGAAACGCGAATCCGCCCGCAACTGCGCCAGGGTTTGCGAGTTACGCTCTTTCAACCATTTGATGGTCTGCGCACCGTGATCGTTGAGCCAAACAGGCCCATGCTCCTCCGGCGCGCCTCGCGCAAAGGCTGCGAGCAGCACACAAGACATGACCGATATTCGAGCAAGGTCATCTAGGCGGCTTTTCACGGGCGTTATTCTCGATTTCATAGAGTACGGATTTGCGCTTAAGTATTTACTTTTGCGAAGGCAGGTTCTTGCAGAAGAATTCACCGCTGCCGACCTGGATCGGCCCTGACGGCATAGCGCAGGGGTCCAGAGTCGCACCGAAAATGGAAGGCCCGCGCCCATCGGCGGGAACGAGTAGTTTTCGGAGCCCCTCGGCCCGTGATGTGATGGCGAGAAATCCCAAACCGATCAAGAGCAGAAACTGATTTGCGCGCAAGCGTGTGATATTTAAGTTCATTGATAAC
>DASXOY010000029.1:0-10050 GCA_036493935.1 Steroidobacteraceae bacterium
GGGAACTGATATGCCGCCTTTTCGATTGCGGCGACCACGGGAATGTCAAGCTCATGCATGGCGCGCACGTCGACGCGCGCGAAGGCCACATCGATCTTTACGCTAGACACGAGAGCACACGTCGCGCGCGAATTTCAAATCCTCCCAGGCCTTGCGCTTGTCCCCGGGCGTACGCAGCAGGTAGGCAGGATGATAGGTCACCACCAGCGGCACTTGCGCGGCGCCGAAACGATGCACCTGCTGGCGCAGGGTGCCCAGGGTCTTGTCGGTGCGCAATAAGTTCTGCGCGGCAATGCGTCCGACAGCGAGCATGATCTTGGGCTTCAACAATGCAATCTGCCGTTCCAAGTAGGGCAAACACTCTGCGACTTCGGTCGGTCCGGGGTCGCGATTGCCGGGGGGCCGGCATTTCAAAACATTGGCAATGTATACCTGTTCCCGCGGCAATCCTATCGCTTGCAGCATGGAATTGAGCAGCTGCCCTGCCCGCCCCACGAAGGGTTCGCCTCTGCGATCCTCCTCTGCGCCCGGAGCCTCGCCGACCACGAGCCAATCGGCGTGCAGATTGCCGACGCCGAAAACCGTTTGCGTGCGTGTTGCGCTCAGACCGCAGCGCGTGCATGCGGCCACCCGCGCCCGAAGTTCGCCCCAGTCCGCACCCGCCTCCCGCAAAGCCGCGGTATCGTTCAATCGCGGCGCCGGAGTGTCGGCGCTCGGCGCCGGCGCGAACGGCGCCGGCGCAATCGCTTCCGTTGCCGCGCACGCTTCGCCCTGGGCGCGCAGCGTCCAAACTTTGAGCCCCAGGGCAGCGAGATATTCTTGCCGCAGCTCGCTATTCATGCGTCGTCGCGGGCGGCCGGCTGCGCCGCCGCAGCTTGCGATAGACCCAGACGGAGGGGGCCGATAGCGCATACAGGCCGAAAATAGCCAGCAGGCTGGTCGGCAAATGCAAAAAAATCAAAATAAATGCCAGAGGCACCAGGACGATGTAGGTGAAGCGCACTTTCGCGCCCGCATTGACGTACTTGAAACTGTTGAAGGCGAAGCGGCTGATCATCAGCGCACCCGCAGTTGCAGTCACAAAAAACGCCAGGATCAATCCCGGCAATCCAATATTGGTTTGATCGCTGGCAAGCCAGACGAGTGCCGCAACGATCGCGGCCGCCGACGGACTCGGCAGTCCCTCGAAGTAATGCTTGTCTTGCACAGCCGCGCGCGAATTAAATCGCGCCAAACGCAAGGCCGCGGCCGCGGCGTAGAAAAAACATACCAGCCAGCCCACCCGGCGCCACAAAGGTCCGTACTCGGCGATGCGCGCCACGCCCCACTGATAGGTGACGATGGCCGGCGCCACGCCGAAGGACACCATGTCCGAAAGACTGTCGTATTCCTTGCCGAACGAGCTCGCGGTTTGAGTCCATCGAGCCACTCGTCCATCGAGGCCATCGAATATCATCGCGACAAACACCGCGATGCCGGCATATTCGAAGCGCAGATCGATGGCAGCCACGATGGCATAAAAGCCGGCAAACATTGCGCCGGTTGTGAGCAGGTTCGGGAGCCAATAGACTCCGCGCGGCCGTGCCGGTGAATCGTCGTCGTCGCTCATTGGCCGCCATAATACCAGGGGGGCTCATGTAAGATATGTGCCCATGCGTTGGTCCCAATATCCCATTTCCAGCCTCAAAGAGGTGCCCGGCGACGCGGAAGTCGTGAGCCATCAGCTGATGCTGCGCGCCGGACTGATCCGCCGCCTGGCAGCCGGCCTGTATGTTTGGCTGCCGATGGGGCTGCGAACCTTGAAGAAGGTGGAGCAAATCGTCCGCGAGGAAATGAACCGGGCAGGCGCTCTTGAGGTATGCATGCCCACGGTGCAACCCGCCGAGCTGTGGATCGAATCGACCCGCTGGAGCAAGTATGGTCCGGAACTGCTGCGGTTCAAGGACCGCCACGATCGCGAGTTCTGCTACGGCCCCACCCACGAGGAAGTCATCACCGACATCGCAAGGCGGGAGCTGCGCAGCTACAAGCAGTTGCCCGTCAATTTTTATCAAATTCAGAGCAAGTTCCGCGACGAGATCCGGCCGCGCTTCGGCGTGATGCGCGCCCGCGAATTCTTGATGAAGGATGCCTATTCGTTTCACACCGATGCGGCGAGCTTGGCCGAAGGCTACCGGCTGATGTACGACGCCTACACGCGCATTTTCTCGCGCATGGGGCTGAAATTTCGGGCGGTGCAGGCCGATGGGGGCAGCATCGGCGGCGACACGTCGCAGGAATTTCACGTGCTGGCGGATTCGGGCGAAGACGCCATCGTCTTTTCCGACGGCGACGACTATGCCGCGAATCTGGAAACCGCCATGACGATGAGGCCCTGGGGACCTCGCGGCGCCGCCACACAGCCGCTCGCCAAGGTGCCGACTCCGAACGCACGCACCATTACGGAAGTCAGCGCCTTGCTCGGCGTGACGGCAACGCAGTGCGTGAAAATGCTGCTGGTGGACGGCAGCGACGGCGGCGTGGTCGCTTTGGTGCTGCGCGGCGATCACGAACTGAATGCGGTGAAGGCCCAGAAGCTGCCGGGGGTGGCCAATCCGTTGCGAATGGCGGGCGCTGAGCGAGTGCGCGCCGCCGGTGCGGAGCCCGGCTTTATCGGACCGGTGGGCTTTAAGGGCACAATTTACGTCGACCATGCGGCAGCGCATCTGGCGGACTTCGTCTGTGGCGCCAATGAAAAGGACATGCACTTTCGGGGCGCGAACTGGGGACGGGACCTGGCCGATCCCCAATCCGTCGATATCCGCAACGTGCAGCCCGGCGACCCGAGCCCCACCGGCCGCGGCACGCTGAAAGTAGCCCGCGGCATCGAAGTCGGACACATATTTCAGCTCGGCCAGCTGTACAGCGCGGCGATGAACGCCAGCGTGCTCGATGAGCAGGGCAAGGCGCTGACCATGTTCATGGGCTGCTATGGCATCGGTGTGACGCGCGTGGTCGCCGCAGCCATCGAGCAAAATCACGACGCCAACGGAATTGTGTGGCCGGACCCCATCGCCCCATTCCAAGTGGTGCTTGTGCCCATCAACTACCAGAAGTCGGCGAAGGTGCAAGAAACCGCCGATGCACTCTATCGGGACTTCAATGCCGCGGGCATCGACGTGCTGCTCGATGATCGCGACGCCCGCCCTGGCGTCAAATTTGCCGACGCCGAGCTGTTGGGTATTCCCCACCGCATCGTGATCGGCGAACGCAGCTTAAGCGCGGGCAATCTCGAATATCGCCACCGCCGCGAGACGGAATCGACGGAAATTTCCGCCGCCGATCCGGTAGGCTATATTCGACATAAGTTAAATGGCTGAGGTTGCCCATGCGGTACGCCCTGGCGGTGCTGCTAACGCTAGTCCTGTCTTTTGCTCTTCCGAGCGTCTGCCGTGCCGATCAGCAGCGCGATCCGGAACTGAAGGAGCTGCTGCAAAAGATAATCGGCACGTCCGACTGCTTCACCGATAAGTACGACTCTGAAGTCTGGTACAAGGCGATGGAGCCGCGTCTCGCCCAGTTCGTGCCCACGCACGCGGAGCGGGTGGAGATTTTGGATCACGTGTACTGCGAAGCAAAACGCGACCCGAACTTGCAGATCCCGCCTGATTTGGTGCTAGCGCTGATGGAAGTGGAGAGCCGGTTTGATCGTTGGGCCGTTTCGTCGGCCGGGGCGGTGGGTTTGATGCAGGTGATGCCCTTCTGGCCGCGCGAGCTCGGCGTGCAGAATCAACTCGTCAAGATTGCACCCAACATCCGCATGGGCTGTGAGATCTTGCGCTACTACCTGCGAGTCGAGCATCGCAATTGGTCGCTGGCCCTGGCCCGCTACAACGGCAGTGTCGGCCGCAACAAATATCCGGCGCTCGTGATGCAGCGTTGGCAGCGAGCCTGGCGTTTCTAAAATACTGCGAAGCCTTCAGGCATTGCGATCTTAAGGTCCGTTGCATCGCTTTCGCGTACTCCCACAACCTGCGCTTGCGCCGGGCCACGCTGCAACCATTGATGCAACGCTTCGACCGCCGCGATGCTGCCCTGCGCGACGACCTCAACGGAGCCGTCCGGCAAATTGCGCGCCAGTCCCTTGAGCCCCAAGCGGTTGGCCTCGATTCGCGCGCTATGACGAAAGAAAACGCCCTGAACCTTTCCCATCACCAGAAAGCGCCGGGTAATCTCTTCCATCGGCATGCAAGAGCGCGCTAGTGGGGAGCGGGAGCCGGCGACTCTGCGTGCTGGGCGTTCGCGAGCGCAGCGGCCGCGTGGTGCTTGGCTTGCAGGGCAGCCAGCCGCGCTCGTGCGTACTCCTGCGCCTGCAAATGCGCTTCCGCTCTGGCGATTGCCGCTTGCGCGGCATCATATTCCGGCGAAGTGCCGCGGGTCGCACCGGCGGCTGCCGCCGCGACGATCGCCTGCCTGGCGTCGCTCATTTCTTGCACGGGGGGCCCCATTCTGCATCCCAGCAGAAAGGCGACACCGAGTAGGACAACGACGAGGCGCGACATAGGGTTTGCGCGACACTAGCAATAGCCACTAAGGCCGTCAAACAAGCACCGTTATACAATATCCGTTCGGCCTTACTTAATGCGTTGCGCCGGCGCAGCACAAGATGGGCGATTCTCCTCGATTTCCACGGAACAGCATCGATGAACGAAGTACTGGTTTTGTATTATTCGCGCCAAGGAAGCACCGCTGCGCTGGCGCGGCAAATCTGCCGCGGCGTCGAGGCAGTCGCCGGCATGCAAGCGCGCTTGCGCACCGTGGCGCCCGTCACGGCCACCACGCAGAAGCTCGATCCGCCGGTGCCTGACGAGGGTCCACCGTACGCCACCCACGATGATCTGCTTCAATGCTGTGCCCTGATTCTGGGCAGTCCGACCCGATTCGGAAATATGGCGGCGCCGGTCAAATTCTTTTTGGATGGCACGAGCGCACTGTGGTTATCCGGCGCGTTGGCCGGCAAGCCCGCCGGCGTGTTTACGTCCACACAGACTCTGCATGGCGGACAGGAGTCGACGCTGCTGTCCATGATGGTGCCCCTGCTCCACCACGGCATGTACTTGGTTGGGTTGCCGTTCACCGAGCCGGGGCTCTCGGATACCCGCAGCGGCGGCACTCCATATGGCGCGAGCCATGTCGCGGCGCTGACGCAACACGGAGAACTGTCGGAGCACGAGAGCGCCTTGGCGCGAGCGCTGGGCACGCGGGTAGCCGCTCTCGCAGAGCGCCTTGCTCAGCGCACGTGAGCGTTCAGTCGACCGCACGCGCACTGACGATTTGGCTGTGGGTTGCGCTTGCCGCAAGTTTGTTGGCCTGGGTCCTCGTCGGCTATCCGTGGCCGATTTGCGTCATAGCCGTGCTGCCCCTGCTCGCACCACTGAACGGACTGCTGCGCGGCAGACGCTACACTTATGCCTGGGCGACCCTGTTCGCGATACCTTACCTGGCGTTTGCACTCACCGAGCTTCTGGCGAACCCGCAGGCGCGTTGGGTCGCGGCGTTAAGCATGCTGCTGGTTTTCGCTTGGTTCTGCACTATGATTTTGTTTTTGCGTGCTTCTCGAGAGCATCGCGAATAAAGGGAATGGTGAGCCGGCGTTGCTCGACCATGGAGGCCTCGTCGAGCGCATCAAGGGTATCGAATAACGACGGCAAGTCGCGCGGCATGCGCTTCAGCAAGTATTCGGAAGTCTCGTAAGGCAATTGCAGTCCGCGCTGAGCGGCGCGCAGGCGCAGCGCCTCGATACGGCCGGCATCGTCCAATTCGCGCAGCTGATACACCACGCATGCGGCAGCCCTCGAGCGCCAGTCATCCAAGATCCATTCGGCCTGCCGCGGGGCCACGCCGGCGGCGAAGATCAAGCGCGTGCGCAGCTCTGCCGCTTCATTGAAGAGCCGAAACAGCGCTCGCTCCCATGCCGCATCGCCCGCTATCCTGTCGACATCGTCGATGCACAGCAGCCGGGTGCGCTCGAACCCCGACATCGCTTCCGGCGGCAAGCCGATTGACCGGTCCAAAGGGAAATATCCAGCAGCATCGCCTGCCGCCGCACAGGCAGCTTGCAGCAAATGGGTTTTGCCCGTTCCACGCCCCCCCCACAGCCACAGGGGCGTGGCAGCATCGGCGCGCAGCGCCGTAATGAGTTCCGAGTTCTGACCCGGCGCAAAACTTTCGTACACAGCGCCTGCGCGCAGCCGCACGCCCAAGGCAAGCTGTTTCATGCGGCCGCGGCTCGACGGCCGTAGACAAGAACGTAGTCGATACCGCTCACCGCCACGGTCGCAAACACGAGCGCACCGAGCCATGTGACAACCCATTCGGACGGCATCATGAACTTTGCGCGGCTTACGACCGCCAAAATGTAAAAAGCCTGACACAGCGTGTTGATCTTGCTGATGAAGGACGGATGCGCCGTCAAGGGTCCGATGACGATGCGATAGGCACCGGCGCCGGACACGATGATCACGTCGCGCGCCACCGCGGCGACCATCAGCCACAGGGGAACCAGTTTCATGTAACTCAACGTGATGAAAACCGTGGCGAGCAGCAACTTGTCCGCGATCGGGTCGAGCACCGCACCGAGCTCGCTCTGCCAGCCGAACCGCTTGGCAAGAAAGCCATCCGCGGCGTCAGATATGGCGGCGACTGCGAACAACAAGATGGAGAGCGCGAGCATCTGGTGACCGAGCGCCAGCGCGATCGGCAGCACCAACAGGATTCGGATCACACTGATGATGTTCGGTATGTGGCGCATTGGCCGAAGCTTCGCTCCGGGCTAGCGACGCAGTTGGAAGCGCTGAATCCCATTCTCGCCGGCGGCTGCCGGCTGCAAACGCCCGTTCAACGACAGCGCGCGCTGCAATGATTCGAGCCCGCCACGCGTCGACAAGCGGAATCTGACAGTGTCCCCGGACAGGGACTCAACGCTCACGTGCGAGATGAACGTAAGCGATTCGAGATAGCTTTCGAGTCCTGCATAGTCTTTTAGGTCATTGACGCCGCTGACCTCGATGTCGACCGGGACCAGTCCCCCGCTGGCGGCGAACAGGCCGGCATACAAATCGGCGGCGCGATTCACTCCCTCCAGGGTACCGGAGTATTCGCTACTGCGATCCTGGAACAGATGCGTCCAACGCACGTTGGCGGCCGCCGTGTTGCCGCTCGCGCGCCCCACCAAAACCCCATCGCTGCCCATGCGCCGTGCAACATCCGCAAACGTGGAGGGCGAGCCGCCATTGACCGCGGCGAAGTCGATATGGAATCTCTGCAGCTCAGCGGCGTTCGGCCATACCAATGGCAACCCGCGCACGGCGGCCGCTCCGTCAATGGCCGACTTGAGATCGGAATTGTCGTCGGTGGTGATGACACTGCCGCCTTGCGCGCTCGTCTGTACCGCTACCAGGACCAGCGTGGTCGGCCGCTCGTGGCCCCACAGGGGCTGGCCGTTTTGCGTCAGCCATCGCTCGATGGCGGCACCGTCGAAGGTCACAAACAGCTGGCTATCCGGCGCCGACCGATACTGCTGAACGTAGCGCCGGGCATTGCCGACCAGCGGGCTCAACGCGGGATCCTCATCTGCGTTGCGCCGGCCCGTGACGCGAATCAGGACGGTCTTCATCGCATTTTGGAAGGCAGCAGTCTGCGCCGGCTCGGAGCGGTCGGTTACCGGCACGGTGGCCTGATACATCTCCGCGCGTGTCAGCGCAAGTGCCGCTCCACTGCCGCAAAGCCAGGCTGCGCACACCCAGACAATGGCGGCGAGGCGAAAATTTTGCTTCAAAAAGCGCCGTAAGTACTGTGCCATGGTGTTGTAAAATACCACAGCTGAAGTGCCAACCGCGTTGGCCCAAGTCCTACATGAAGGGATCCATTGAATGACTGAGCGAGCGCCAGTGACCTACCGCGACGCCGGGGTCGATATCGACGCCGGCGACGAACTTGTCGAGCGTATCAAGCCGCGGGTGAAGCGCTCGATGCGGCCGGAGGTGCTGGGGGGCATCGGCGGCTTTGGCGCTCTGGTCGAGGTGCCGTTGGATCGCTACCGCAAGCCCGTTTTGGTGTCCGGAACCGATGGCGTCGGCACCAAACTGCGGCTCGCGATCGACACGCATCGGCACGACGGAGTCGGCATCGATTTGGTGGCCATGTGCGTCAACGATGTCATCGTTCAAGGCGCTGAGCCGTTGTTCTTTTTGGACTATTACGCCAGCGGAAAACTCGACGTTGATGTCGGTGAACGCGTCGTGGCCGGCATCGTCGAAGGTTGCGTGCAAGCGGGATGCGCGCTGGTGGGCGGCGAGACCGCGGAAATGCCGGGCATGTATCACGGCGCGGACTATGATCTCGCCGGCTTCTGCGTCGGCGTGGTCGAAAAAGACGCCATTATCGACGGCTCGAACACTCGCGCCGGCGATGTCGTTTTGGGGCTGCCCTCCTCCGGTCCGCATTCCAACGGTTTTTCTTTGATCCGGAAAATCCTGCAGATTTCCGATGCGGATCTGCATGCCGACATGCAAGGAATCAGCCTCATTGACCGGCTCATGGCCCCGACGCGGATTTACGTGAAACCGCTGCTCAAGTTGATGCGCGAGATTGCACCGCGTGGCCTATCGCACATTACCGGCGGCGGTCTGGTCGATAACATTCCGCGGGTCTTGCCCGACGGGCTGGAAGTCGTGCTGGAGCGCAGCTCCTGGCGGCGCGAGGCCGTGTTCGACTGGCTGCAGCAGCAGGGCCGGATTGCCGATGCGGAAATGTATCGGGTCTTCAATTGCGGCATCGGCATGACCGTCCATGTGGCACCCAGCGATGCGCAACGTGCGATCGGCATCCTGCGAGAAGCTGGACAAGAGGCGCTGGTCATCGGCGAGATTCGGACGGGAACGCGCGGCGTCGTCATCGCTTGAGCAGCACGCAGCGGCAGCCGATCGTCATTCTGATTTCCGGGCGCGGCAGCAATATGCGCGCGCTCATCGAGCGCAGCCAAGCCAGCCGTTCGGCCTATTCGGTGGCCGCGGTCATCGCTGATCGGTCCGATGCCGCCGGGCTGGAGATTGCGCGGCACTTAAATGTGGCAACGCGGGCGCTGCCGCAGGCCAAAGACAAGGACCGGACTGCCTATGACGGGGTCTTGGCGGCCGCGGTCGAGGAATACGCGCCGTCCCTGATCGTGCTGGCGGGATTCATGCGCATCCTTTCCGCTCCGTTCGTCGAACGCTTTGCCGGAAAGATCTTGAACATTCACCCTTCCTTGCTGCCCAAGTACATAGGCTTGCACACGCATCGGCGGGCGCTCGAGGCACGCGAGCCCGAACACGGCGTCACGGTGCACTTCGTCACGGAGCAGCTCGACGGGGGTCCCCGTGTGCTGCAGGCGCGAGTACCCATCTTGCCGGGCGACACGGAGGCGACGTTGGGCCAACGCGTGCTGATCCAGGAACACATCATCTATCCGCTTGCGGTCAATTGGTTCTGCGAAGGGCGCTTGCATTGCGCGGAAGGAAAAGCATGGCTGGACGGCCGGCCCCTGAGCGAACCGGTGCAGATATCCGACGTGAAGGCGGAGACATCGGCATGACAGCTCTCAGGGCCGCACTGCTGCTCACATGCGTTGCATCAGCTCATGCCGGCGCGCAGACGCCGAACAACACGGGGATCGCGCCGTTCGTCGCGCACTACCAGGCCGACTGGAAGGGGATCAGCGTCGGCACCAGCGACATCAAGTTGGAACAGGGGACGGAGCCGGGACATTACCTTTACACCTGGACCATCACCGCGCGCGGAATATTCCGCATCGCGTACCACGATGACCTGGTGCAAAAGAGCTGGCTGACTTTGATCGGCGATCATGTCAGGCCGGAAAAATATCTTGGTAAGGAAGGCGCTTCGACGGTCGAGCTGAATTTCGACTGGCAGAACAAGCGCGCCACCGGCGTCTCGGAAACCAAGCCGGTGGATATTGCACTGAAGGAAGGAACCCAGGATGTGATGTCCAGTCAGGTCGAGGTCATGCTC
>DASXOY010000030.1:0-12961 GCA_036493935.1 Steroidobacteraceae bacterium
CTATCATTTGCTGGAGGATGAATTGGACCGCGCCGAGCTGCATGTGGCGCCCATGGCCAGCACTTGGCTGGATGGTTGAGGACCGCGGCCGGACCGACCGTTTGCCTGTCGGCCGTCGCCGTATCACGACTATTCAGACGGGGCCGCGCGCTGCTGCTACCATTGGGTGCAAACTTTTAACCGGCGGACATGTCTCAATCGCCGGACCATAATCGTGGCAATAAAGGGAGACCACGGATGTCTTCACGTTTCTTAGCAATCGGAGCTTTGGGCGTGCTTTGCACCCTCACGGCCGTATCCGCCGTTGGTCCTTCGCCAGTGCGCCTGCATTTCGCTGCGCCGGGCAGAGCCACCCTTCACGTAGCCGGCAGCCGTAGCGCGCAGCAGTTGCTTCAGAATCCAGCTGCTTACAAATTCGATGCATCGCTGGCTGAAATAGCGCGTGATGTGACGAGCGTTCGGCCTGGGCACGAAATCGAGGATCTACACGCAATAAATCCAGCAGCAAAATTTGTTCAAACGGCCGGCAGCTCGAGGCCGCTGGTATCGATTGATGCAATAACCACAGGTGATCCGCAGAAATTGAAAGCGGCTCTGGTTGGCTTGGGGCTGCAAGGCGCAGCGCAGTACTCAAACGACGTCGGCGGCTGGTTGCCGATTGATCAGCTAGATGCCGCTGCTGCGCTGGGCGAAGTTCATGCCGTGCGCGCCGCCATGTCCAAAACTCGATCGGGGGCGATCACGTCACAAGGTGACTATGCGCAAAATAGCGATCTAGTGCGATCGCAGAATGCGCTCACCGGCGCGGGGGTCACAGTCGGTGTCATTTCCGATAGCTACGATTGCTATCAGGAGTATCACGATGCTGGCAACCCTCCGCCTGGAGGGCAGCAGGGGTACGCGAACAACGGGTTCACTGCGACGGCGGGCACCGATGTTACAACTGGAGACATTCCTAGTTCGGTCAGCGTGATCAAGGAGGCAACCTGTCAAAGTTATGGCGCGCCCGTGCAATTGCCCTTTGGCGACGAAGGCCGCGCAATGATGCAGATCATCCATGACGTGGCGCCCGGCGCCGGCTTGGCCTTCTACACCGCCGAAAATAGTGAGGCGGATTTTGCTTTAGGCATCGCTAAGTTAGCTGCGTCCGTTGCAAGTGGCGGAGCCGGCGCCAAGATCATCGTTGATGATGTCGGCTATTTCGATGAACCTTTCTTTCAGGACGGCCTCGTCGCGCAGGCTATTGATGGTGTCGAAGCGAACGGCGTCGCGTACTTTTCTTCAGCCGGCAATAACGGAACGCTGGCATACAACAACGATTCGCCAAGTTTTGCGACGCTGGCGTCGACGGGTCCGAACTCAGGTGAGCATCTGCTTAATTTCGATCAGTCGGGATCCGCAACGGCAACGACGAATTTACCCATCACCATTCCATCGTTGATACCCGGCGAGTTTGTTGCAATCGTTGTCGAATGGGACCAGCCCTATGTTACGGGTGCCCCGGCGAGCGGCGGTTCAACAAGTCAGATCGATGTGTGCATTACTGCGACAACTGCCGGCCAAGATATCATTGCTAACGGCAACCTTCAGGCAGCAACCTGCAGCGGTCCCAGCGGACTGCATCAGGACCCCGTGCAAGTAATGATCATTGACAATCCGGCGAACGCGACCACTGGAGACAGCCAGCACAACAGCCAACAGCAGAGCTTCAACATACAGGTGGGTGTCGTAGGCACGACGAACCCGGGGCGCATTAAAGTCGTGGTAGAGGACGATGGGGCCGGCAGTACGATCAATAAATTCGCGACCAAGAGTGGCACCCTGCAAGGGCATCCGGGAGCGGCAGGCGCTTTGGCGGTCGGCGCGATGTTCTTTGCCAGCTCGCCGTCATGTGGTTTTACGCCGGCGCTTGAAGCCTTCTCTTCCGCGGGCGGCGATCCGATTCTCTTTGACTCAACTGGCACGCGTCTCGGGACACCGCAAATACGACAAAAACCCGACGTTGTAGGCCCGGACGGCGGCAATGACACGTTTCTGGGGTTCACGCTAGCAAGTGGCAATATCTCGGATCCCAGTACCATCACACAGTGCGCTAATGACGCCAATTACCCCAATTTCTTTGGCACTTCGGCTGCAGCGCCACATGTAGCCAGCATTGCGGCGTTATTTCTCCAGGCGGATTCTACTCTCACGCCGACTCAGCTTTATTCCTTCTTACGGGAGAACACTGTTCTCATTGGCGCAGAACCAACGTCGTGCGCTCCTAACTTTGCGGCCGGCTATGGATTTGTGCAGGCTAATCTTGCCGCTCAACAGGTTGATTCCGGCATTCCGTTTGCGCCTACCCTGACTCTGGGATCTTGTTCGATACCCACCGGGAGTTCCACCACAATAAACTGGGCGTCGCCGGATGCTAATAGCTGCGTGGCTTCGGGAGCGTGGACGGGCAACCTGGCAAACAGTGGCAGTCAGACCGTTGGCCCAACGACAGTAGGTACAGACACCTACACAATCGTATGCTCAAATGCATCCGGTAGTTCGAAAGCTACGTCTGTGACGCTAACTGTGACGGGCCCCGTTCCTGCAGCGCCAACCCTGACTCTCGCTGCGAGTTCTATAGTGAGCGGCGGATCCACTACCATCACATGGTCTTCTTCAAACGCTTCAGGCTGCACGGCGTCTGGGAGTTGGGCAGGCAGCTTGGCTGCGAGCGGTTCGCAGACCATCAGTCCGACAGGCGTCGGCACCGACACGTACACACTTGTCTGCTCCAATGGCGCCGGCGCTTCACCGTCTACTTCCGTAATGCTCTCCGTCACTGCTGCGCCCAGCTCCGGAGGCGGCGGCGGCGGGTCGCTCGAGTTCGCAACCCTGCTCGGGCTGTTGGGGATTTGGATGGCGGCAACTGCAAGGGAGATGCGCTCGCGTTGAGCGCATCGCTGCGGCTCTGCTACGCCTTGCAGCTGGAGTCGGCGCGCACGTGGACAGAGGAGTCGTCGCTGACTCTTAAGGAATCAGCGTGGCCGCACATGGTTGAGTTCGCGTCCGTGCTGGTTGCAGTCCACGACAAGTTTGCGCGACCGGTCGCGTCCGCAATGGCGGATATCGGCACCGACGTAAACCCGTTGATTCGTGCATTCTGCAGCAAGATTTTCTGAGGATTCGCGTTCATGTCGTACACTGTGACGACGATGTCCTGCGTCCCGTCATTGGTGATCTTGACTTGGACTCCATCGCCGCCCAGCGCGGTACCCGCTATCAAAAACGGCAGCGCCAAAACCAATAAAGCCTTGATGTTGCGACGCATGTTTCAGCCCTCCGATAGCACTACAGGAAACGCCTTGATGGTAGGGACGGCGCGGCCGGCACAGCAGCGGCGCGCATCTATGATTGATGTGGGATGGGCCCTACCAAGATACTTCCAAGAAATGTAAAGGAATCACAAGGCATGGCGAGCGCCACATTGGTTAGCGAGCATCGCGTGAATCGCCCGAGATGGGCCGCATTCGGCGCTCTGGGAGTCGTGTTCGGCGATTTGGGCACGAGCCCGCTATACACGCTTCAGACGGTGGTGCAGGCGATGGGCGGTCAATTTACACCGCAAAGTGCGCTCGGCGTGCTGTCGCTGATTTTCTGGACGTTGGTCGTGACCATCTCCATCAAGTACTGTCTCTTTGTATTGCGGGCCGACAATCGCGGCGAGGGCGGCATTCTGGCCTTGATGTCCTTGGTCGGCGCCAACGGCTTTACGCCGGGGCTTCGGCTGCTGACCGGCATGGGCTTATTGGGTGCTGCACTCATTTACGGCGACGGCGTCATCACGCCCGCTATTTCGGTGTTGAGCGCCCTCGAGGGCGTCAACGTCGTCACCGAGGACCTCAGGCCGTTCGTGATGCCGATGGCCGTGGTCATTCTGTTGGTGCTGTTCGCGTCGCAGCGTTTTGGCACAGAAAAAATCGGCCGCGCATTCGGCCCCGTGATGATGCTGTGGTTTCTCGTCATCGCGGTGCTGGGAATCGCCTCGATGGTGAAACACCCGCAAGTCATCGCCGCGGTGGATCCGCGCCATGCGATACGGTTCATGATGGATTCGGGCCGCGCCGGATTCTTGGTGTTGGGCGGCGTGTTTCTGTGCATCACCGGCGGCGAAGCGCTATACGCCGACATGGGCCATTTCGGCAAAGGCCCGATCAGACGCTCGTGGTATGGCATCGTGCTGCCGTCGCTGTTGCTGAGTTATGCAGGCCAAACCGCCTTTCTGCTCGACCAAGGGAGTGTGACCGGCAACCCCTTCTTTCAGATAGCACCTGCCTGGTCGGTCTATCCCCTCGTGGTGCTCGCCACAATCGCCACCATCATCGCCAGCCAGGCAATCATTACCGGCTCGTTTTCCATGACGCGACAGGCCATGCAGCTCGGCTGGCTGCCGGGAGTCGCCATCCGGCAAACATCCGATCGCATCTACGGTCAAATTTATATTCCCGCGGTGAATTGGCTGTTGATGGCGGCGACCATTGCCACGACCATCGGTTTCGGGTCCTCGGATCGGCTGGCAGGGGCCTACGGTACGGCCGTGTCGACCACGATGCTGCTGACGACATTTCTCCTGTACCGCGCCATGCGCGTTTTGTGGAACTGGCCTCTGCCGGTGGCGCTCGGAGCCGCGGGCATATTCATCATCGTCGACACGAGTTTCTTCAGCGCGAATCTCCTGAAGATCGCCGAAGGAGGTTGGTTGCCGCTCACCTTTGCGGCCGTCTTGTTCGTGATCATGATTACCTGGCGCCGGGGCGTCGAGGCCATTCGCGCCGCCCTGCTGCAGGCACCGCAGTCGGCGGAACAGTTTTTATCGGATCTGCGCAGCGGGCTGATTCCGCGCGTCGACGGAACGACCGTGTTTCTGACCCGCAGCACACGCAAGGTCTCCCGGGTCATCATGGATCACGCGCACTTCGTCGGTGTGCTGCCGCGCAACGCGATCGCCTTGAGCGTGGTGTTCGAAAACACGCCGCGAATCGCCGGCGCCAGCTGCACGGTGATCGACAATGTGGGGGAGGGGCTGTGGCACCTGGTGGCGCGCTTCGGCTTCGTCGAAATTCCGGATCTGCGCCAGGCGCTGCTCAAGACGCACGGATTGCCCGCGAGCGTGGACTTCGACAAGGCTCTGTTCGTCGGCACCCGCGATCTGGTGGTGTCGAAGAAGGAGAATGCCGGCTTGCGCGGCTGGCGGTTGGTGCTATTTGCGTTTCTTTACCGCAATTCGGTCAAGATCGTCGATCGGTTTAATCTGGAGCCTTCGAATGTGATCGAGATTGCCAGGCAAATTGAGATCTAGCTCCGTGCAACTCGACGCGGTGATCGTGAAAAATCGGGCCGGGCTCGCGAAACCCGGGGCCGTCATGCACGTTCTTCTCAGTCAAGCCTTGGAAGATACTGAGCAAACCCCACGCCAGCACGAGGCATAGGCATAAAAGCAGCAGCACAGCGATCGCGGTATTCATGGCAGTTCACCGGGAATTCAGCAATTCAACGGAAATTTCAACAAGCCGCGATTTTAGAGTTCGTGCTTTTGTGGGGCTGTAGGAACAACGCTGATAATAATGTCAGAGCCGCCGTTGGGACCCGTCTTTAAGGGTTCCGTGCCGGCAGCACCGTTCCGCAAACCTCGCCAAATCCAATACTTACCGCTCCAGGCCGCTCGCAAAATCCGCGAAAAATCACGCTGTCGCCGTCTTCCAGAAAAGCGCGGCGTTCATCCTCGCCGACCCCAAGAGATTCCGTGCCCCCTTTGCTGAGTTCCACCAAGGAGCCGGCCTCTGCGGCTGTGGGACCTGACTGTGTACCGCTGCCGAATAGGTCTCCGGCCCGAAGGTTGCAGCCGTTGACGGTGTGGTGCGCCACGAGCTGCGCGATCGTCCAGTAGGCGTGCCGAAAACTGGTTTGCGAGATACGTTGCGGCGCTGCGCCACGAGCGCGCATTTTGGCGGTTTGAATGAAGGCTTCGAGCCTGATGTCGATGGCACCGCAGTCGCGATTCCGTTGAGAGTCGAGATACGGCAAAGGCTGTGGATCGGAATCAGGCCGCGTGAAGGGAGCGCGAAAAGGTGCGAGCGCCTGCAAGGTGACCACCCAGGGCGAAATGGTGGTTGCAAAATTTTTCGCAAGAAACGGGCCCAATGGCTGGTATTCCCAGCCCTGCAAGTCCCGCGCCGACCAGTCGTTGAGCAGGCACAATCCAAAAATGTGATTTTCTGCATCGGTGAGCGGAATGGTCTCGCCGGGTTCATTTCCCGTGCCGATGAAAATCCCCATCTCCAGCTCGTAGTCCAACCGGCTGCTCGGGCCCACCGTCGGGGGGGCGGTGCCTGAAGATCTCTGGCCTCGAGGGCGCGGGAAGCTCTGCCCCGATACGCCCACCGACGAGCTGCGGCCGTGGTAGCCGATCGGAATCCATTTGTAATTGGGCAGCAGCGGATTGTCTGGACGAAACTGCCGCCCGATTGCTGTGGCGTGATGAATCGATATGTAGAAGTCGGTGTAATCACCGATTTGCGCCGGCAGGGAATATTCGGCCGCATTTTGCGGTACCAGGCACGCTTTGAGCGCGCGCTCGTGCGCCGAACCTCCCGCCATGGCATCGAACAGGGCGCGCCGCAGCGCATTCCAGATGCCGGGACCGAGTTGCATCAGCGAGTTGAGCTGGGGGAGGCCGCCGGCACGGACGCCCTCGGCGGCCTCTGCGGTGAACAGCCGCGCATCGGCGAGCGCGCGCAAGTCGATGATTTGATCGCCTATCGCTACACCGCCGCGAAACTCTTCGCCGGATCCTAAGCGCCGGAATACACCGAAGGGAAGATTCTGTAGCGGAAATGCGCAGTCATCCAAATTTGCGGAGAGCAGCCAACTGCGCGCGTTGGGGTCGTGCGTCGCATCCAACTCTAAGCGGGTCACGGCTTGGGGGGATCGAAGCGTTTTTTGAGCCCCGCCCAGTGACTTAAGTAGTCGCGTTGCAGCGGCGGCGTGCCCTGGAGTGCGTTGCGCGTCGGCTTGAGCACGCTGCGAGATTCGAACATGAACGCCATGGTGTCGGTGATGTGCATCGGAACGGAGGTGTCGGCGGCGCTGGCTTTGTCGAACGTCGCCGCATCGGGGCCATGACCACTCATGCAATTATGCAAGGAAGAGCCGCCGGGCACGAAGCCGGTGCTCTTCGCGTCATAGACCCCGCAAATCAGGCCCATGAATTCATTGGCGATGTTGCGGTGAAACCAAGGCGGGCGAAAAGTATTTTCCATCACCAGCCAGCGCGGCGGGAACACCACGAAGTCGATGTTGCTCGTGCCTACCGTCTCGCTCGCCGAGTGCAGCACGAGAAAGATCGATGGATCGGGGTGATCGTATGAAGTCGATCCCAAAGTGTTGAAGCGCCGCAAATCGTACTTATAGGGCGCGTTGCTGCCATGCCAGGCGACCACGTCCAACGGTGAGTGATCCATGCGTGCAATCCACAGGCGGCGGTCGAATTTCCCTATCAGTTCGCACGGCTCATCGATCTCCTCGTAGCGGGCGCGCGGCGTGAGAAAATCACGCGCATTGGCGAGACCATTGGAGCCGATGGGGCCGAGGTCCGGCAGCTTGAACGGGGCTCCAAAATTCTCGCAAACGTAGCCGCGTGCGCTGCCGTCGGGAAGATCGACCCGAAAGCGCAGGCCGCGCGGGATGACGGCAATTTCCTGAGGCTGTAGCTGTATGCGGCCGAGTTCGGTATCGAGCACGAGCGTGCCCTGCTGCGGCACGATGAGCATCTCGCCGTCGGCATCGTAGAAAAAGCGCCTCTGGGTCTGCATCGAACGGTTCGCGGCATACAGGTAGATCGCGCAGCCCGCATGAGCGTCGGGGGATCCGTTGCCCGCGACCGGCACCAGTCCTTCAATGAAATCGACTGCCCCGTCAGGATCGCGCAAGGGATCCCAGCGCAGTTGATTCGGAGGAGTCGATTCAGCGCTCGGTGCTTCATCGAGCAGCCGATGCTGGAACCGCTCGAACGGCTGATGGGTCACAGCCGGACGGATTCTGTACAACCAGGAGCGCCGATTGGCCGAGCGCGGTGCCGTAAAGGCCGTGCCGGAGAATTGCTCTGCATATAAGCCATAGGGGCAACGCTGCGGGGAATTGCGGCCCTGAGGTAGCGCACCCGGCAATGCCTCCGTGGCGAATTCGTTGCCGAAGCCGCTCATATATCCATCGGATTCGGTAACAATTGTGCTCACCGCGTCATTCTAGACACAGCACGCGGTAATTTCACGTCAAAGGCCGCGACGGGCCCGCGCTCTAGAGCGAAGGGGGCAGCGAGCGGCGCCGCCGAAGCGCAACCAATGGGGTGTCTGGCTCTGATTCTTCGGGCGCTGAATTGCTGCGCTTCTTCCGCCCCAGCTTGGGCGCAGCATCATCGTCATGGTGGGGACTCAAGAAGTCCAGGAGTTGCTGGCCGCCGGCGGAATTGGTCGCGACAACCTTGAGAGTGGCCAGCATCGGGGTCGCCAAGATGATGCCGGCGATTCCCCAGAAGAAGCCGCCGAACCACAATGCCAGGAACACCAACATGGGATTCAGCTGCAGGCGCCGTCCCACCAACAGCGGCTGCACGAACTGCCCCTCCACGGTGGCGAGCGCCAGATAGCATCCTGCAACCGCGGCCGCATGGCCCAACCCGTCGAATGAGATGATGGCCACCACCGTCAGCACCATCAACGTGACGGTCGGGCCGGCATAAGGGATGAAGTTGAGAATGGCCGCCATCGTGCCCCACAGAAAGGGATTGGGCATGCCGCACGCCATCATGGCGAGGGAGGTGGCTATCCCTAAGCCGATGTTGATGAGCGCGGTGGTAACGTAAAAACGGCCCACCTCGCGCCGCACCTTTTCAATGACCGTGAGGATGTGCGCGGATTTCAAGTCGCTGGCAAACGCGGAAGTCATGCGCGCCAGCATCGGCGGTCCGCCGGACAACAAGAACAGCGTGAGAATGACGATGGTCACGCAGGACAGAACCACCGTGCGTGCGCCGTCGAGCAGCAGCTCCGGCGCGCTCTCGTGCGGCGCGGCGGCGGGAGGCGGAGCAGGGGCGGCGGCCTGCGCAGGTTGCGGGCCGGCTCCGATATTGCCGGCCGAAATTCGCAGCTCGCCGATGCGCTGCATGATCAATTCGAAAGGCCGGATTTTTCGTTCGATGAGCCTCACTGTGTGCGGCGCGGCCGCGAACCACTTCTGCGCCGGCTCCGACATGACATTGACCAACGCCACCATGATTCCAAGAATGGCGGCCATGATCAGGGCGGCGCTCAAGCTGCGCGGCACGTGCCGGTCATGCAGCGCTTCCACCGGTCCGGAAAGGATCAATGATATGAGCAACGCGAGAGCCACCGGAATGAACGCAACGTGAGCGAAGTAAAGCGTCAGTCCAATCGCGCCGGCAACGAGCAGACGGACGGATGTTATGCGGGCCTTTGTTTTTCTAATTTCCAAGGCGGCCGGTCCCGGCAGTGCGGGCTGACGCCGTCGCCAGCTCGCCTGCGGTAGTTGTTCTTAGATTTCTTTGCGCTTCTGCTGATCCATTCCGCCGCCCTGGCCGGGGGTCTTGTTGCGGTCCTGATTGCCGCCGGTCTGCTGGTTGCCTCCGGGCTCGCGTTGGCCTTGCTGTTGACCTTGGCCTTCGCGGTGGCCCTGATCCTGCTGTCCGCCTTGGGAGGGATTCTTCCCAGGCTGATTCTGCGTTTTGTCGGAACCTTGATTGACGTTGGACATTGTAAAACTCCTGCAATTAATTGATCACCTGGCACACATTAGAGCCAGTGTTTCCGCGGCAATGTAGGTCAACGGCGAGGCGCTTCGGAACCCTGAGAGCTTGACAATGTAGGACCCTGCCGACAGGCGCACCGACCGGCAAAGGACAAAATCGTCGCGCCGCGCGCATGCCCCCACACGCGTGCGAAAATTTGTCAAATGCCGGTTTGGCGTGCCGAGCCGCGCGGAGTGTGCGATCCTGCGCGGGGATTAAAAGAGCAGGACCGCAAGGCATGGCACGCGCACAGTTTCATTGGGACGATCCGCTATTGCTCGATACGCAGTTGACGGACGAGGAGAAAATGATTCGGGATGCCGCCCGCGCCTACGCGCAGGGACAGCTGGCGCCGCGCGTGCTCGAAGCGTTTCGCCGGGAGCACACCGACCCCGGCATATTCAAGGAAATGGGCGGCGTCGGCCTGCTGGGTTCGACCATCTCCGAAAACTACGGCGGCGGCGGGCTCAACTATGTGAGCTACGGACTGATTGCGCGCGAAGTCGAGCGCGTGGATTCCGGATTCCGCTCCATGATGAGCGTGCAGTCGTCGCTGGTGATGCTGCCGATATACCAGTTCGGCACCGAAGCGCAGAAGCAGAAATACCTGCCGCCGCTGGCGCGCGGCGATACTATCGGCTGCTTCGGCTTGACCGAACCGGATCATGGCTCCGACCCTGCGAGCATGGTCACGCGCGCGCGCAAGGCCGCCGGCGGCTTCAAAATGTCGGGCGCGAAAACCTGGATTACCAACAGCCCGATCGCAGACGTGTTCGTCGTTTGGGCAAAGACCGACGACGATGTGATCCGCGGTTTCATTCTCGAAAAGGGCTGGAAAGGGCTTACCACTCCGGTGTTGCACGGCAAGGTGGGCCTGCGTGCTTCGACCACCGGACAGATTTTGATGGACGAGGTATTCGTGCCGGAAGAGAATTTGCTGCCGGACGTGCGCGGTCTCAAAGGGCCCTTCACCTGTCTCGACTCTGCGCGCTACGGCATAGCCTGGGGCGCGCTGGGCGCCGCTGAGAGCTGCTGGCATACGGCACGGGGCTATGTGCTGGACCGCAAGCAATTTGGCCGCCCGCTGGCGGCAAATCAGCTCGTCCAGAAAAAGCTGGTGGATATGCAGGTGGAGATCACGCTCGGACTTCAGGGATGCCTGCGCCTGGGGCGCATGAAGGACGACGGCACGGCCTCGGTCGAAATCACCTCCATCATGAAGCGCAATTCCTGCGGCAAGGCGTTGGACATCGCGCGCGTGGCGCGCGACATGCTGGGCGGCAACGGCATTTCAGATGAATACGGCGTGATCCGTCACGTCGTGAATCTGGAGGTGGTGAATACGTACGAAGGCACGCACGACATCCACGCCCTGATCCTCGGCAGGGCGCAGACCGGCATCCAGGCGTTCTCTTAGATTTTCAACCCTTAGAGGAACATGCCTCCGGAGACTTCAATCCGCTGGCCATTGATCCAGGAATTCTCGGGCGACAATAGAGATGCGATGACGCCGCCGATGTCGTCGGGCAAACCGACGCGGCCCAGCGCGGTCTGCGACGCGATCATGGCATTGAGTTGCTTGTTGTCGCGCACCACGCCGCCGCCAAAGTCGGTTTCAATGGCGCCCGGCGCGATGATGTTCACGGCAATGCCGCGGGGTCCCAATTCCTTCGCCATGTAGCGTGACAGGACTTCGATGGCACCTTTCATGGCGCCGTAGGCTGCATAACCGGGCAGTGAAAAGCGCGCCAGGCCGCTCGACATATTGATGATGCGGCCGCCGTCGGCGAGCAGCGGCAGAAGCTTTTGCGTGAGAAAGAAAACCCCTTTGAGGTGGATGTTCACGAGCTGATCAAATTGTGCCTCGGTGGTCTCTGCGAAGCTGGCGTGAATGCCGATGCCGGCGTTGTTCACCAAAAAATCAAATCGGTCGCGCTGCCATGACTTGAGGGTGTCGCGCAGCTTCGCGGCAAAATCCGCAAAGGTTGCGCTGAGCTCGACGTTCAGCGGCAACGCCGCGGCACGCCGGCCCGAGCGCTCAATCTGCTTGACCACATCCTCGGCCTCGGCGCGGCTGCTGCGATAGGTCAAAACGACGTCGATGCCGTGCTCGGCCAATTTAAGCGCGGCATTTTTGCCCAGGCCGCGGCTGCCGCCGGTCACCAGGGCGATCTTCACAGGGTTGCTCATGTTGCCTCGATTGCGATTTTACGGGTAAGACGGCGACGCCCCGCCGGACACCCGCGGCACGCGGATGCTCGGCTTGAGACCGACTTGCCACTCCACACTCACCGGCGCATCCGCGGCCAGAGTGATGCGACGGCTCGTCGTGTCTTCGGCGCGATCCATGTTTGGATGCCATATTCTAACCGTGTATTCGCCCGGCGGCAGTTCGCTGATCGAGGCCGTGCCTTGCGGCCCGGTTTTTGCAAAGAAGGGTGTTTCAGAAACGTAGATGTAGCCGATCATCCAGTCATGGATGTTGCAGCCCAGAATCACGACGCCGGGTTTGTCAAAAACGACTGGCGGCGCATCGGTGCCGCCATACAGGGGCAGTTCAAATTTCTTGACCGGCGAGAAGGAGTACACCTGGTGGCGAATGTGGTCGCTGTTCGGAAAGTGCACCGTGGAACCGACGAATATCGGTTTGACGTAGGGCACGAATTCCTTGTCGACCTGATCCACGGCGTCGGGCTGAGGCCGGGCACGCTGCGCATTGCGCGGATCGGCCGGAACGGCAAGCACCACGGCATCCGCAACGCCTTTGCCCTTGTGATCCTTGACGAGCACACGCAGTTCCGCGGCATGGGTCACTGCCGCGCAAATCAAAACCAAAACCAATCCGATGCCGACGGTAAATTTGTTACGCATTTAAAACCGATAGTTCCAAGTGAGTTCCGGTAGAGAGTCGCTGTAGCTGTTGCCGCCGATGGCGTGGGTTTCCAAGCGCCGAAAGCCACAACCGATCAAGCTGTGCGCGCTCAGCGAATATTCCGCACCCAATCGTGCCCCGTACGTCGTGCCGTTGAGCCTATAGGCATACGCATCCGCACCGAAGGTCGGATCCGGCGCCACCGCCTTCGAATACGCATAGATGTAGGGGTCCGCGGCCGTCGTGGAAAT
>DASXOY010000031.1:0-70176 GCA_036493935.1 Steroidobacteraceae bacterium
GTGATGCTACAAGCCGCCGAGCGCGTCGCGCAGTGTCTTAGGATTGGCCGCTGCGTCTGCTTCGATTCGCTTGAGTAATTTGCCGCCATTGCCGGCAATCAGCACCGTCGGCACGTCGTTAACGCGAAATTCTCTGAATACGGCCCCCGACGCATCCAAGGTCAGCGGAATGCTGAGCTGGTATTGCCCGCGATATTTCCGCAGGTCATCGGCGTCCGCCCAAAGACCAGATGCGACGCCGAGCCATCTCACGCGCGGGTCTGCGGCCAACTCACTCACTTGCAATCTGATATTGCGGCAATTTTCCGCAACGCTAGGCCGCGAGGTGGCGAGATAGGACTCGCACCACGGCGACAAAAACACGAGCGCTGTGATCGGCCGGGCGGAGTCGGTTCCCCGCAGCGGGAAATGTTTTCCATCGATGGTGCGCAGCGACTGCGCCGGCAGCCGAGCGCCGATTTCGATGGGGGGCGCGTCGTGAATTGCCAGCTGCGCGGTGGGCGCGGCTCCGTTTGCGGACTGCGCGGATTGTCCGCGGGCCTCTTGCAAGGCGGCCCAAGTGCTCGTCCGCCAAGTGGCCCACATACAGTATTCGGCCATCGCGGCCGATCACGATGTGTGTCGGCGTCACGCGCACATGAAGCGCGGCGCCTAGATTTCCGTCATCCATGACGATCGGCATTTTGATGCCGAGCTTTTTTCGATAGTCCTGGATAGCCCCGATTGACTCGTTGAACCCCACGTCGACGGCAATGACCGCCAAATCCGCTCCCGCTGTTTCGTACGCATGCTCGAAATGCGGCATCTGCTGCCGGCACGGCACGCACCAAGTGGCCCAGAATTTGAAGTAAACCGCCTTCTTACCGTAAAGACTGCCAAGATCGATGGACTCGCCGTCGATGGTCTTGAGGGTCGTGCGCGGCGCCGCCGCACCCAGGATGGTCCGCGCGGCGCTCTTTGCGCGCACCTCGCCGCTGTCGGCTGCGCGCGTCGACGGCGCGGCGATCAGCAGGCAGCACATCCAAGCCGCGCAACCGTCAATTTTAAATTTGTCCACTTGCGCCTACGGTGCCGCGGCGCGCGTAGTCGGCGCGCCCTTTTCCTTGATGATGAAGACCAAGAACGTAGCAGGCCGCGTCTGACTGGCGTTGGCCGACACGGCATGCACGTCCGTCGGGCTCTCGTAAAAGGTCTCCCCGGGTTTCAAGGTGACCTTGGGGCCGCCCCGCACTTGCATGATCAATTCTCCCTGGAGAACGTACACGAATACTTGAGCGTCGTGACGGTGCGGCGGCGAGGCGCCTCCAGGCGGATATGTCACCGTCGACATGAGTACCTCTTTGTCGGCTAGACCCACAAGATCTTCGATCATGAGCTGCTTAGCGCTCGCGGCGGGCGTATTGCCATCAGCCTGCGCAATATTTCCGAAGAGCACGGAAAAGCCCAAGGTCAGGCCTGTAAGAATATAGCTGTGTCGACGCATTGAACGATCCCCTCTCGCTATGCTGCGTCCTAGCATAGCGCGTCCGAAATCAATTTTACGCGGGCGCTTTACAAATCTTTACGTGCGCTCCAAAGAGGGCTAACAGTTCGGGCTCAGACTGTTCATCGTGTTCTTTATCAAGGGGCCTGCCATGAATGGTAATTCCGAACTCGATTACGCCGCGCTGCCGCGCCGTTCCTTCTTCAACCGCATGACCGTGGTTGCATTTGTCGCAGGAGCCGCTTTGGCCGGCAGCATCGCCGCCGTCGCGGGTGCCGGCGGCATGGGCTGGCATCACGTCATGAGCGGGGCGCATAGCGCCGCGGATATTTCCGCACACGTCGACCACGTGCTCGACCATCTGTATGTCGAAATCGACGCCACCGACGCGCAAAAAGCGCAGATCTCTCCGCTGGTAAAGCAGGCGGTCGCCGATCTCACGCCGCTGCACGCGCAGCTGCAGGCGGCTCACGCTCAGGCCCTCCAGGCGCTGACGCAAAATGCGGTTGACCGATCCGCTTTGGAAGCCGCGCGCGTGGCGCATCTACAGCTGGCCGACCAGGCCTCCAAGCGCTTGGTGCAGCTCATCGCAGATGTCGATGAGGTGCTGACCCCGGCACAGCGCAGCGCGCTGGCTGCTCATCTGCAGAAAATGCACGGTAAATCATAGCAACGCTGGCATTGCGGGCTCTCTCTCTTTAGAGTCCCCCGTCAATGTCCGAGCGAATACTTTTGGTCGAGGATGACCCCCGCCTGGCAGAGATGCTCTCGGAGTATCTAGGTCAGGCGGGATTTGGCGTCAGCGTCGCAACCTTGGGCGGCACCGCGCTCGAACGGCTCGCCGAGGCTGACTTCGACGCGCTGGTACTGGATTTGATGTTGCCGGATATGGATGGCCTAGCCGTCTGCCGAGAGTTGCGCAGGAAGTACGACACCCCGGTGCTGATGTTGACCGCGCGCGGCGACGCAGTCGATCGCATCGTCGGACTGGAACTGGGCGCCGATGACTATCTGCCCAAGCCTTTTGAACCGCGAGAACTGGTGGCGCGGCTGCGCGCCATCATGCGGCGCCGGGTGCGCGGCAGCACCGCGCAGAAATCACTGCAATTCGGCCGACTGGAGCTCGATACTGCAGCGCGGGCCATTCGATTGGACGGCAAACCCTGCGAGCTGACCGGCTATCAATTCGATCTGTTGGTCGCGCTCGCAAAGAATGCGGGGCGGGTATTGTCACGCGAGTCGCTGATGGATCAGGTCAAGGGTGAGGAATTCGAGAGCTTCGATCGCTCCATTGACGTGCACATCTCTCGCATCCGCGCGGCAATAGAAGACAATCCCAAGAAGCCCCGGCGCATCATCACGGTACGCGCCGCCGGATACGTTTTCGCCAAGGCGCAAACCTGATGCTGCGGCTGTACTTGCGCTTTTACATCGCGCTGGTGGCCAGCCTGGCGATCTTCGCCCTCGCCGCTTCAGTGCTGCTGCGCCTTGCGGGCGGCCCCATGGAGCAGGTCGGCGCTACCGCTGCACGTGTGGTTCAAAATGTCCTGCCGTCTGCAGAGGCGCCTGATTCGGCTCAACAAGAAGCGCTGCAGAAATTCGCAGCGGGGTTGAAGGCGGATGTGACGTTGTTTGCAGCGAATGGCACTGTTATTGCCGCCATCGGCCGGCCATTGCCGCTGCCGAATGCGCGCAGCTACCACCCACTGAACTTTTCTCATTGGCAAGGCGGCACCGTTTCCAGCGTGCGTTTGGCCGATGGGCGGTTGCTCGCCGCCAGCGTTCCCATCAGCTTGGTTGGCTCGCGTTTGAATTTTCACCTGCTTTTGCTTTGCGCAGCAGTGGGAATAGGCATGGCGGCATTCCCCATCGTCCGGCATCTCAGCCGCCGTCTCGAACGCCTGCAGGCCGGCGTGGATTCCTTGGGTGCCGGTGACCTTGGTGCGCGCGTGGCCGTCGAGGGCGGCGATGAAGTGGCGAGACTTGCGGAAAGCTTCAATCGTGCGGCGGGCCGTATAGAACAATTGGTTCGGGCACACCAGTCACTGCTCGCCAATGCGTCGCACGAGTTGCGCACGCCCTTGGCGCGCATTCGCCTCGCCTTGGAGATGTTGAAGCAATCCGCAGATCCCAAGACCAAAGCGGGCTTGGAGCAGGACATCGCCGAATTGGACGGACTGGTCGACGAAATTCTGCTGGCCAGCCGTCTCGGCGCGGTTGAGCAAAACGAGGTGCGCGAAGAGATTGACCTGCTGGCGCTGGCGGCGGAAGAGTGTTCGCGCTATGACGATGTGCATCTCGACGGCGCGCCGACCAAGATCCAAGGCGATGCGCGGCTTTTGCGGCGCTTACTTCGTAATCTTCTGGAGAATGCCAAGCGCCACGGTGCGCCGCCCACGCAGGTCAGGGTGCAGCTCGAGGGCACCATGGCCGTGCTCAAGGTGTGGGACAACGGTCCAGGACCTTCTCAAGCGGAATTCGAACCGGTGTTCACGCCCTTCTACCGCCGCCCCGGCAGCAGCAGCACGGGCAACGGATTGGGGTTGTCTCTGGTGCGCCAGATCGCGCGCCGTCACGGCGGCGACGCCCGATGCGCGATCATGGAAGAAGGGCGCAACGGCTTCATCGTCACGCTCGCCGCATGAATCTAGTGGGCTGTGGCGCCGCAGGCGGCTGCGCGCCCCAACAGCAGGGACCGCTCGCGCGCGTTCTGCGCCAGCGCCGCTGCCCGCGTGAACTCGGTACGCGCTTCTTCAAAGCGTCCGAGCTTTTCCAGCAGGTCGCCGCGCACGCTGGGCAGCAGATGGTAGGCGCTGAGCCTGGTGTCGGCGACCAACTCGTCCACGATCTCCAGTGCCGCGTCGGGACCGAAGGCCATGGAAATCGCAACGGCTCGATTAAGATCGACCACCGGTGATGGCGCAAGCTGGGCCAGCGCATCGTACAGTGCCACGATGCGCACCCAGTCCGTCTCCCCGCCGGTGCGCGCCCGAGCGTGACAGGCCGCAACCGCGGCTTGCAATGCGTAGGGGCCGAGAGAGCCACCCAGCGCCTCGGCGCGCTCCAGCGCCGCAAGCCCGCGGCGAATGAGCAACTGATCCCAGCGCGAGCGGTCTTGATCGAGCAACCGGATGGGTTCGCCGGAAGCGTCGGTGCGCGCGCCCGCGCGCGACGCCTGAATCTCCATGAGCGCGACCAAGCCGTGCGCCTCCGGCTCCTGCGGCGCAAGTTCCGCAAGAATTCGCCCCAAACGCAGTGCCTCGTCGCATAGCGCGGGACGCATCCATTCATCGCCGGCGGTCGCCGCATAGCCTTCATTGAAAATCAAATAAATGACTTCGAGCACCGACGTAAGGCGCCCGGCGAGCTCTTCAGTGCGCGGCAATTCGAAAGGTACTTTTGCCTCGGCAAGTGCCCGCTTGGCACGCACGATTCGCTGCCCGATGGTGGGCTCCGGCACGAGAAAGGCGCGCGCGATTTCGGCCGTATTGAGACCGCCCAGCAGCCGCAACGTCAATGCCACGCGCGCCTCGGTCGACAGAACGGGGTGGCAGGCAATAAAGATGAGGCGCAGCAGGTCATCGTCGATGTCTTCGGATTCCTCATCCGGCGCCGGCGGCTTGGGCTCGAGCAACTCGGCTTCTTGTGCAATGGTCTCGTGCTTGCGCTGCAAGAGCTTGAATCGACGCAGCTGATCAAGCGCGCGGTTCTTCGCGGTCGTCATGAGCCACGCTCCTGGGTTGTTCGGCACGCCGGACACCGGCCACTGCTCGAGGGCCGTCACCAGCGCGTCTTGCGCCAGCTCCTCGGCAATGCCGACGTCGCGCAACATGCGGGCGAGCTTTGCGATGATCTTGGCGGATTCCATACGCCACACCGCTTCGACGGTCTTTTGAACGTTGGGCTCAGGCATCGCGAGGTTCGGTCCGGCGTTACTCAAAACAAGGTCCGAGCTCGCGGACCTCGATGGTGCACGATGTCGCTACGGGACACTCAGCCGCAATTTCAATGGCTTGCTCGCGCGTTTCGCAGGTGAGCAAAAATATTCCGCCGATCATCTCTTTGGCTTCTGCAAAGGGTCCATCGATGACCGTGGTCGAACCTGCACGCACCTTGACGCGTGCGCCGCGAGTATCTTCCTTCAAGGATTGGCTCATCGTCAGCAGGCCGCGTGCCTTGAGCGTTTCACTGTAGTTCACCATGCGGTCATAGAGCGCGCGGCCCTCCGACTCTGTTCGCGTCCGACGTTGGCCGGTAGGTTCCACGATCAGCAACATGTAGCTCATTGCAGGCCTCAGTAGTGTCCGTTGATGCTCAAAGTATGACCGATTCCTAACCCGCCTTCATTGGAAGTCTGCCAATTCGTACAACGGCCGAATCTCGATCTCGGAGTCGCCGGGCATTGGATTCGGACAGCGCCTGACCCATTCCACTGCTTCATCGATTGATCTCACCTGCCAAAGCCAGAAACCCGCCACCAATTCCTTGGTCTCCGAGAACGGCCCGTCGGTCACACTTCGACTGCGGCCCGAGAACAACACACGCTTGCCTTGAGAGCTCGGGCGCAGGCCTTCGCCGGCAAGCATCACCCCTGCCTTCACGAGCTCCTCGTTGAACTTGCCCATGTCGGCCAGCAAGGTTTGGGTCGGCAACACGCCGGCTTCGCTGTCCTTGGTGGCTTTTACAAATACCGCTACTTTCATATCGATCTCCTGGTTGTGCTTGGTTACTGGAACGACGATCCAGCCTGCGTAATTTCGACAGCCAATTTAAAAAAACTTCTCTGCGGCGCGGCGCCGCAGCGCCGCCGCGCCGCCGCGTCTCGCCGCAAATTCTCAGCGGAGATTGTCGTTATCGAGTTTTCTCATTCGTCTAATAGACGTATTGGCGCAGCCAGGATGCCGGAAGGAGAAAATCTTGAAAACCTTGCTCATTAAGCTCATTGCTGTCGCACGCACCCTCGGCCCCTATGTCGCGATCGAATTGCTGCTGCCCGGCGGCAGCTTGATCGCCCTGTTGTTCTGGCTGTACCGAACCAAAATCAAAGGCGCTGACTTGAAGGCCGTCTTTACCTAACTTGAGCGCGCAATAAAGCTGTAAGAACTCTTTAGCAGGGCGTGTTCGCGTCTAGATGCCAACGCGCAATGCAAGAAACCAAGCAAGGCACACTGCGGCCACAGCACCGAGACCCAAAGCGAGCTGCCGCCGCTGACCGCGCAGGTCGGGCACACCGGCGCGGATGTAGATCCAACCCAGCCCAAGACCGAAGAGGAATCCGAGCGCGTGACCGAGCACATCCACATGCGCAGTGCCCGCCCCCAGCAGCGTCAAGAGACAGATTCCGGCGAAAAGAGGCGCCCATCGATACCACAAACGCTCGCGTAGCGAGAGTCTTTGCCGCCATGCCATTCCGGACAGCAAGCCCAACGCCGCGAACACCGCCGTGGATGCGCCGACGGCCCGGTGCGTGATCGGCGTCAAAAACATTTCTGTGTAGTTGGCCAGAGCGGCCGCCGCCAAAATGCCCGCCCACGCAACCCCAGGTCCGAGCAACCGGCTTGCGGCGATCCCCGCCACGGCGCCGAAGAGCACGTTGCCGAGTAGATGCTCCTGATCCAGATGCAGGGTCAACGCCGTGACGGCTCGCCACCATTCGCTTCTTGCACCGCCGTCGACCGCACCCAGCGACAACCAATCGGCGCCAAAAGCATCATTGCCGGCGCAGTAAGCCGTCACGATTAAAATCAGAACGTAGAAAATCACGCCGATGGCGGCGCCGGAATGCGTCGGAATCGCTTCCGGCACACGGCGACGTACACCGCGCTCCACAGAATAGCGGCTGATTTCGTCGTAGGCCCGATGCCGCAGTTCGCCAGACACTATCAACGCCCACAATCCGTCGCTCTCCCGCGCCTCGTGCTCGATGCCGCGCGACTCGAGCACCAAGCTGTATTCATGGCAGAGCGCTTTGGAGCCGCGAAAAACGACTGCGCCCGCCGGGTTTTCCGGGGCCTGGCTGTCGCTGGGGGATGACAGGGTCAATCGGTGCTCCGCCGAGGGTCGTCTGCCCCCAATGGGGACTCGATGCACTTAAGTCAATGGAGCTTAACTTGAGAAGTTGCAGTGAACGATGCTTTTGCGCCACAGTCTTAAGCTTAACTCTATGCCGCTCGAGAAACGTCATTTACCGCTCGTTTGTGCACTGCTCTTGGCCGCATGCGGCGGCGGCAGCGGGGGCGGCACGGGTCATTCCAGTCCAAGCGGGCCTCCGCCGCGAGGTACGCTGCTGCAAACCCCGCCGGATCTCTTATCGACATTGACCGTGACGGCACTGCTCGGCGAACTCAATCTCGCCGCGAATCAGCTGCTGCTTTCCGTGAGCGGCACCCCGGTCTGCGACGTTCTTTTTTATCACATTCAATACGAGACGGTCGGCGGAGCGAACGAACCCACAACGGCATCCGGGGTATTGATGGTGCCGACCGGATTGGGTGCGAGCTGCACCGGTTCACGTCCCTTTGTGCTGTACGCCCACGGCACGACCACGGACCGCGACTACAACATGGCCGATTTACAAAATGCCGAAACGCTCTCGCTGGCGGCGTTGTTCGCTTCACAGGGTTACATCGTGGTGGCGCCGAATTATGCCGGCTACGACACCTCGACATTGCCCTACCATCCTTACCTGATTGCGGACCAGCAATCGAAGGACATGATCGACGCACTGACGGCGGCGCGCACTGCCCTGCCGCTGGCTTCGGCTACGACGGTAAAAGACAACGGCCAGCTATTTATTACCGGCTACTCGCAGGGGGGATACGTGGCGATGGCCACGCATCGCGCCATGCAAGCGGCCGGCATGAAGGTCACCGCGTCAGCGCCCATGTCAGGACCCTATGCACTCGGGGCATTCGTCGATGCGGTGTTTTACGGTCAAGTCAACGGCGGCGCTACCGTATCCTCCACCTTGTTGCTCGCGGCGTATCAGACCGCCTACGGCAATATTTACTCCGACCCGACTGAAGTCTTCGAGCCCCAATATGCGCCCGGCATCCAAACCTTGCTGCCGAGCACGACGCCGAGAAGCCAACTGTACGCACAGGGCAAGCTTCCGGAATTTGCGCTGTTCAGTTCATCGCCGCCCGCGCCCGAATTTGCCTCGTTCACACCGCCGACCTCGCCGGCAAATCTTGCCGAGGTGTTTGCACTGGGTTTTGGCGCCGGCAATTTGCTGCAAAATAGCTACCGCTTGAGTTATCTTCAAGACGCTCAGGCGCATCCCGATGGCGGCTTTCCGACGCTGACCACCGGAGTGCCGGCCGCGGCACCTGCGTTGCCCTGGCGCCAGGCATTGCAGAAAAACGATTTGCGTAATTGGGTACCCTCGGTGCCGATACTGCTGTGCGGGGGCGATGTCGATCCGTTGGTCTTCTGGCTCAACACACAGCTGATGCAAAACTACTGGACTTCCCAGGGGTCGACACAGTTCAGCGTGCTCGATCTCGAGGCGGCGGCTACGGCGGGGGATCCTTACGCCAATTTGAAACAGGATTTCGCCGTGGCCAAAGCACTGGTCGCCGCAACCGCCATCTCACAGGGTGCTACCGACGGCGGTGCACTGGCGGTAGCCGAGGCCTATCACGCCATGTTGGTGGCGCCGCTCTGTTTCGCGGCCACCCGCTCGTTCTTCGCAAATCAATAGAGATAAAGTTTGAAGCGAGCGCAAGAAACGGAGCGTCACGCGACACTGCGGTGACTAGGCTTTCCTCACCGACACCCAAAGAGGAAACTTGAAATGTCACAAGAGGAAGATAACAAGGCTCTCATCGGCCGCTGGTTCACACAGTTCTGGGGCAAGTCCTACGATCCTGCGATCGTCGATGAACTCGCCGCACCCGACATGCTGCTGCAGTATTCGCTGCACGCGCCGCGTCGCGGCCGCGAGGACATCAAGGCGTTCATGGGTGATTTTCGCCGCGCATTCCCGGACCTCAATTTCCAGGGCGCCGCAGAGCTGATTGCCGAGGGCGACTACGTTGTCGGGCGCTGGCAAGGTGGCGGCACCCATACCGGACCCGCTTTCAGCGACTTTCTGATTGGCGCCCTGCCCGCCGCAACCGGACGCAAGATGCAATTTACCGGCACGACGGTCCTGCGCGTCAAGAACGGCAAAATCGCCGAAGAAATCGGCTTGGACGACGGCGTGACCGCTCTACAGCAATTGGGTTTGATGCGTACGGCATGAGCCTCCAAAGACCCGGCAAGGAATCTTGCCGGGCTTTTCGCCTGCCGGCTTTGCGCTCGCGCCTATTGCTTCGCCTTCTTGGCGGCGGCGCGGGCTGCTTGTGCTTTTAAATACTGTTCGTAGGCGTTTTTCTCGGCCGCCTCCGCCGTGATGTGGATGCGAATCTCATCGCTGACCTGAGGAACATACAGCCCTAGGCCGAAATCCGAACGTTTCAGTGTCGCCATCGCCTCGAACCCCACGGTGGGCACGTTGTTTCTAGGGTTGGTGCCGAGCTTGTTGAGGGTGACATCAAGGGTTACCGGCCGAACCGTACCGCGCAGGCTTAAGTCACCGGTCACCCTGAACGTGTCGGGCGCGGCGCCCTTCTCCACTCGCGTGCTCTTGAATGTCGCGGTTGGAAATTTGGCGAAGTCAAAAAAGTCGGCGGACTTGAAATCGTCATTGAGATCTGCGACGCCCGTGCTCATCAACGTGAGCGGAATCGTCACCATGACAGCGGCGTGCGTGGGGTCGGCCTGGTCGAAATCGAGCGTACCGGCCACATTGTTAAATTGCGCGGTCGGATTCGCGAAGCCGAGATGGTTCCAGGAAATCACGCCCTGAGTGTGCTGCGGCTCGAAAGTATAGGTGGCGGCCTGGGTGGGAGCGGCAGCGAATGCAACGGCCGCGAGAAGCGTGAGACGAATCATGGTGAGACCTCCAATGGGTGGCGGGTGAGGCGTGCACCCTGCTCCCTTGAGATCTCCAAGTCCTGAAGGCACTCTGAATCCTTCTGAAATGAGCTGAAAAAAAGCTCTACTTGCTCCATGTCCACTTCTGCGAGGCGGCACGGCACCCGCCGCCGGGATAGCCGGTCCAGGCACGTCCGCGAACGACGCGGCCACTCGGCGCCCCGGTGGCCGTCCCATTGTGCAGAGCCTGCACGCCGTTGATCCAGACTTCATCGACGCCGGTGGCCAGCTGGTGGGGCTTCTCGTAGGTTGAATGATCCTGAACGGTGCGCGGATCGAAGATCACCACATCCGCGAAATAACCCTTGCGCAGCATCCCTCGATCCTTGATGGAAAGATTCTGCGCCGGCAAGCCGCTCAATTTGCGCACTGCTTGCTGCAGTGAGAGGGCCTTGTCTTCACGCACATACTTTGCGAGCACGCGCACAAAATTACCGTAGGCCCGCGGGTGCTCGTTGGATTGCAGAAACACGCCCTCCGGCGCCGGCGCACTCGCGTCGGAACCGAAACTCACCCAGGGCAACGCCACTTCGCGGCGAACGTTGTCTTCCGACATCAAAAAGTAAGCCACCCCGACCCGCGACCCGTCCTCGACCACCAGCTGCATTGCCGCTTCTTCCGGGCTCACGCCGCGCATGGCCGCGACCTGCTCCAATGTCTTTCCCGTCAGGGGTTTCAAGGCAGGGTTTTTGAATTCCAGCAGCAACGCGCCCTTGGCGCCTGACCGCTGCAGCAAATTCTCCCAAGTAGGCGACGGTGCGCGCATTTCCGCGAGGACGCGCGCGCGGATCGCAGGATCCTTGAGCCGCTCGATCCACTTGTCGAGTCCACCCTCTTGGACCCAGGCAGGCATGGACACGTCCAGCCCGGTGGCGCCCGCCGTGTACACATACATGTCCGCGGTAATGCGCGTTCCCGAGGAACGCGCCGATTCCACTTGCTTGATGACAGCGTCCAGCTTGTTCCAATTGACCTGGCCCGCGACCTTTAGGTGGTAGATCTCGGCAGGAGCGCCCGAGCCTTTCGCGATGTCGATGGTTTCCTGCACCGCCTCGGTGATCCGATCGCCTTCGCTGCGCATGTGCGCGATGTACATGCCGCCGCACTGAGCCGATTCGCTGGCCAGGGCAATCAATTCCGGCGTTTTGGCATAGGTATTCGGATTGTAAATCAGCGCGGTCGTCACGCCGAGCGCGCCCTCCTCCATGGCCTGGTGCACCAATCCACGCATTTGCTTCAACTGCGCCGCGTTGGGCTCAACATTGTCTTCACCCAGCACGTTAACGCGCACCGTGCCGGCGCCGACAAACGCGGCAACATTGGGCGCGATGCCGCGCTGCTGCAATTTCTCCAGATACTCGCCGAGCGTGGTCCAGTTGACGTCGTAGTGAATGTCGCCTTGATGGCTTGCCATGTCTTTTTTCATGGCCGGCGACAAAGGACCCATGGAATCCTCGCCCATGACCTCGAGCGTGACGCCCTGCGTCAAGTCGCTCAAGGCTCTGCCATCGATGAGCAAGGATTCTTCCGGATGCGCCAGCATATTGATAAAACCCGGCGCCACTGCTTTGCCGTGGGCATCAATTTCGGAGCGGCCCTTGCCGGGTGCGTGAGGCCCGACATAGCTGATCCGATCGCCGTCGATGGCGACATCTCCGGTGACGGGCGCATTGCCTGAGCCGTCGTAAATGAGCCCGTGGCGAATGACCGTGTCGTGACGCGTGTTCGGGGGTTCAGCGGCGGCAGCGGAGGCCGCGCACAGGGCAGCCAAAGCCATCAGATTGCATTTCACGGTTGCTTGCATCGCCCACTCCCTATTTATGGAGCAGAGATGATACAAGAAACAGCGAACTCGCCCTACCGGCGCCGCAGCTAGATGCTTCTGCAGGGCAATGCGGACAGAATGTATTTTTCGAGCATGTCCACGGTCTGCGCCGAAGTGCCGCGCAACTTGAAGGCGGTGCGGGTCACCACGATCGCCGTGCCTTGATCGCGCAGAATCAGGATCTGGTTGCCGCCGGTTCCCGCCATGTACCAGACGGGACGCAAACCACACGCGGTCTTGAAGTCGCCCTCAAAAATAAAATAGCCATAATTTTGGTTCGGGCGCGATGCACGCCTGATCGCGAGCGCGGCGTCGATCCAGTGCTGCGGCAGGATCTGTTTGTCTTGCCAGCGCCCTCCGCTCAAAGTCATCCACGCTATCTTTGCCAGGTCGCGCGACCGTAGCTCCAAGCCGCCGCCGGTCATGGCTTCCTTGGCCGGCGAGTAAGACCAATGCCATTTGCGGATGCCGAGCGGGCGAAGAATTCTATCCTCCGTGAAGCGGTCCACGGGCGTGCGGGTGGCGCGTTGAACAATCTGACCCACGAGAAACGCGTTGGTTGTGCAATAGCGGAATGGACCCAGGCCGGCAGCGTCTCGCGAATATCCCTGCAGCGTCGGCAGGTCGACCGCCCAGCGCGTCCAGTCCGGCTGCGGATGCATCTTGTCCTCGTTGCCGGGACTGTCATCATCGCCATCATCGCAGGCGAGCGCCGAAGACATGCTGAGCATGTCCTGCAGCGTAATCCCCTGCTTGTCCTGGGTATCGTTTTTGAAAGGCTTCAGGTCAGTGAGGTATTCGAAGGCGCGGGCGTGCTCAGAAGGGATCGCGCCCGTGCCGATGGCTGCGCCCAGCGCCAAGGTAGTCACGAATTTGGTCGCCGAGCGCGTGTTGTTGAGAAAGGCTACACCGCCTTCGCCGAAATAGTGTTCATAAGCGAGCTTGCCGCCGCGGACAATTAGCACGCTGGTGGTGTTCGGGTAGTCGCCGCGAGCGATGGCCTGCTCGAGTTTTCCGAGCGGCACCGCATCGACGTCTGAAGCAGTGACCTGCGCGAACTCATCCGATGGATGGGCCCCGGTCGCCGCACAGGCGGCCGCCAGACACCAGAAACTCAGGATACGAGCGCGCATGTCATCCCCCCTGTTGAAGTTGCTCAGGTAGATTAACCTCAGAGATTGGTCGTTTTGGCGCGTTTAGCGACCATAAAACGCGGCTTAGCCGCATCCGGAGCCCTCATGGATCGCATCGACCGCAAGATTCTCAATATTTATCAATTTGATACTCGCCGCATCGCGCAGTCGATCGGCGAGGAAGTCGGCCTATCGGCCGCCGCCGTGCAGCGGCGCTTGAAGCGCCTGCGCGCCGAGGGCGTCATTGCGGCGGAAACCGCAGTGCTCGACAAGGCTTTGGTCGGCGCCTCGATGGTGACGTGCATCGTCACCTTGAGCATGGCAGCGGTGCCGGCGCCGGCGGCGCACCTGGACCGATTCCGGCGCCAGATGATCGACCATCCCCTGGTACAGCAGTGTTACCACGTGACGGGCACGTACGACTTCGTGGTCATCGTGATCGCGGCCAGCATGGAGGCGTACGGCGCATTCGCACGAAAATGGTTCGAAGCAAACAGGCACGTCACCCGCTTCGACACCCACGTGGCGCTCGAACGCGTCAAGGTCAGCCTATCGCTGCCGCTCGAAGGGTCTAGCTAGGTTCCCCCGTGAAGGACGAAACAGCAGGCGGTGTGCGCCACCGTTTCCAGCACGCCGCCGAGAAGAGCCGCGGCAAAGAGGGCGCAGAGAACGGCGCTTGCGAGCCGCAAGTCCTGCTGCGGCTGGCCGGCGAGCCGTGCGAGACGCCGGTTCAGGAATGAGGACGCCGACGCTTGCAGCGTGAACGCGCGCGCGGGCGCCGCCAGCTTTGCCAGCGCCGAAATCAGGTCTTCTCCGCGCGCATTTTGAATTACCGAATCATCACAAGAGAGCTCGCGATACAGAGCAAGACGCGCGCCGGCGAACCAAACCAAGGGATGAAACCAAAGAATGCATAGCGCCGCTTCGTGAATGAGCCGGATCAAATTATCCCGCCTTCGCGCATGGGTAACTTCGTGCATGAGAACGGCGTTGAGCTCGTGCCGGCTCAATAGGCGTTCGATCCCGGAAGGGAGCAAAATATGGGGGTGCAGTACCCCGTCGACAGCCGGTGCCTGCTGACTACCGGCAAATCTGACAGGTATTCCGTGCAGGAGAAAAACCGGTGCGCAATCCTGCGCTGATTCATGCGTCATTGCCCTGACGTCACGGCGCAGGCGCAGACACAGGCGCATCGACATTGCGGCGGCGCCCATCAACCATATGGAGCCCATCACCGTGGCGGTCGGACCAGGCTGCGTGATACGGAATGCCACATCACCGATGAGTCCCAAGGGCCTCGCCCAATGAAGGTGCGAAGCGAGCAGCTTGTCGATTAGCGCCCCGAGGGGCAACGCAAAATTCAGCAGCGTCGCAACCCAGATCCAATATTTCGCCGTGGCGCTGGCGCGCAGCATCGCGGTCAACGCCAATGCAGCGCACGCAACGATTGAGGCGAACAAAAGATGAATATCGAAGTAGTACATCACGCGTGCAATTTGCTCATGCATGATCTTTTCCTGCGCGCCTGTTCTTGTTGGCCGCGCGCGCATTTTGCAGCGCCTTCAAGTCCTTTAGCGTGATTGTGCCGGTTTCCAGAAGATTGGAGACCAGCATGCGCGGGGATCCGCCGAATAAATCGAGCAGATCTCTTACCAAGCCGCTGCGGTACTCGCCCTGATTGATGACGGGCTCGAATAATTGCGCGTTGCCGATCTTCTTGACCCGGCGCAGGGCCCCCTTCTCCTCGAGCCGGTAAACGAGCGTTTGGATGGTCGTGTAAGCCACCCGCTCTTCGTCCGGCAGGCTCTCGAGAACTTCCCGCACGGAGCTCGTGCCCATTTTCCAGAATTGCTCGAGAACCCGTGTCTCGGCTTTGGAAAGACGTGTTTTTTTGACTCCTACCATCCCCGGGGATGCTACTACAGTACGCGGAGAGTGAACAGGCCGCTGCAGAGGCTCAAGTGGCGGGATTTCGCTGCCGTTGCGGTTTAGCTATTAAGACATCACAGCGAGGATCCTGCTATGCGAATCCGACATATTGTGCAGACGGGTGGCTTGATTGCCGCAGCCTGCTGCGCGCTCATCTGCTCATCGCAGGCCGCCGACCAAAGCAACACGACCGGCCTGCCGACCTATCCGAACATGAAGAACCAGCAGATGGATGCGGCATTCCGATCGTTGCCCAACGGCCAAAGTTGCACTCATTTCTCGGCGGCCACTCCGGATGCCCTGGCCGCGGTTGAAGATTGGTACAAGAAGGCGCTGCCGAACGCCAAAATCGATGACGTCAACAAGAATTCCTTGTACGGGAATTATTTCAAGCTGGACGGCATCAAGCTGCTGAGCGGCAATGACATTGTGAACATCTACCGCATGAAGAACGACAAGCAAACCTCGGTCGAGCTCTTTAAGTGCCGCGATGCCCCAGCCAAGGCCGGCTAGCGTCTGGATCGCAAGCCGGCAAGCGGATCAGTGCATTACGGCTGAAGATGACGATTCAGGTAGTCGCTGGTTGCCTTGAACAACGCGATCCAAGAGGAATAGTGCGCCAGGTCGTGGATTTCATTCGGTATCATGATCTCCTCGTGATCAATGCGGTGTAGGCGTAGATCTTCAATCAGCTCCAATGACTGCTGCAGCGGCACGTTGCGATCATCGTCCGCCTGCACCACCAAAACCGGCGAGTGCCACTGATCGATGGTGGCAATCGGTGAGGAATCGAAGCCGCGCCGCGTCGCTTCGCCCGGTTCGACCGGGACGCCGACTGATGCAAGCATCGAGTTCCAGTTATAGACGCCCGCATAATCAACGCCGACGGCGATATCCTTCGACGCCCGCGCCAACCCCAAGGCCGTCATGAGTCCACCATAGCTTGCGCCCCAAATGCCGACCCTGCGCGAATCGACATCTTTTCGGCTCTGCAAGTAGGTCACGGTGCCGAGCAGATCGTTCAACTCGCTGCCGCCGTCCGGACCAAAATTCTTGGCCTCCCGATAGTCGAGCCCATAGCCGATGCCGCCGCGATAATTGACGGAGATCACCACGTAGCCTTCCGCGGCGAAGTACTGGTTGAGTGCATACATCCAGTTGTAAGCACCCATGGGATTGAAGCCGAGCAACATTTGGCGCCGCGGGCCGCCGTGGAAAAACATGATTGCCGGGTGGGCTTTCGCGCCGGCAGCATCGTGCGGCAGAAATAGCTGGGCGTGCACGAGCTGCCCGTCCTTTGCGGAAAACGTCACCGCTTCGGGCGTGACGAGCTTTGACGAGGGGAAAGCCGCCGTGCCCTCCGGCGCCAAAGGCTGCCACCGACCAGCGCTCAATACGACCGGCTGCAACGGCTTGGTGGCATCGCTCTGCAGGGCGAAAATCGTGCCGTCGCCGCTGATCTGCGGATAGTCTTCGATCGCTCGGTCCTTGGCCGCCGGCGCAGGCTGACCGCCCTGGAAATCGATCGACCAGACGTGCATGCGGTCAATGTCCTCGTTCGAGGAGTAGACCAGGTGGCGCCGATCAAAGCTCAAGGCCATGTGCACCACTTCAAATTGACCGGTGGTGACGGGGCGGACCGCGCCGCCGCGGGCCGGCAGCGCATAGAGTTGCAGCCAACCGGTTTTTTCCCACGGAAACACCAGTTCATCGCGCGAATTCCAGAGCAGATTCTTGGCCGAGAGGGTGGGATGAAAGGCGCTGCCGACACCGGCGTCGGACACCCAGACCCGCCGGCCTTCGCCGCTCGCCGCGTCGGCAATCCAAACGGACCAGGGTTCACCCGCACGGCGCGAGACGAATTCCGGATTTTTCTCGGACGGTACGCGGATGAAGGCGACCCGCGCACCGTTTTGCGAAAACACAGGTGAGGTGTCGTGATCGAGACTGGGGCTCAGCCAAGTGATGGACTTGGTCGCGAACTCGTAGACACCGATCAGTGAATGCTCCTTGCGGGCGCTAACGAACGCCAATCTCTTACCATCGGGCGAAAATATCGCGGACGCGATGCGGCCCTGGTCGACGATAAGGGGCGCCGCGGCCGTTTCTGCCGTTGTCGAGACCGACCAAAGCTTGCCCTTGTCCGCAAACACCATGCGGGCGCCGTCCGGCGAAAAGCTCGGCGAATGACCGGTCCCCACCTTGCGGGGCGTACCACCCGACGCGGCAATCAACCACACTTCGCGAGGCGCTGCGCCGTCGGGCGAGTTGTTGACATTGGCCGGAAGATCATCCTCGATGGAGCCGCCGCGCACGAACGCCAGCATGCCGGCATCAGGCGACAACGCGAGGTCACCGATGTCGAAACCATCATCCAGGGTATAAGCCGTCACCTGTCGCGACTTCTTGCCCTGCGCCAAGAAAATGTTCCGGCACCCTTTGGTGTCGAATACCCAGGCAACGCCATCGCCTTTCGCGGCCGCGACCAGGCTCGAGGGATAGGGCGCCTGCATGACCTCTTCGATAGTGAATGGCGCGGCATGCGCCTGCGCAAGTACCGGCACAGCGGCCAGCAACAAAGGAGCGGCTGCAATCCGTCGAACGATTGATTTGAATCGAAACATGAAGAGGCAATCCTTGGCGGCGCGTATAGCGCCACGGCGTGGGATAGGAATTTTTTTCCAATAAGAAAAACTTGTGCGATAGTTAGCCTGGCGGGAGAATTTGTCAATCAGGGGAGAATTGAACGTGCAGAAGCAGGGTGCCTCTATCCTTTGTTATCTCGCGCTCACCGCTTGTGCGAGCAGTCTCTTCTGGACATTGATGATTGCGTCGGGCCACGTGGGTGCCGGCAACGGACTGTATGTCGCAGGACTGATGTGGTGTCCGGCCTTTGCCGCGGTTGCAACGGTTTACATCCGGCGGCTGGATTTCAAGATGCTGGGGTTGCGTTGGGGCGGCGCTCGCTATGCGCTACTTTCGTATTTCACGCCCCTGGCTTATGCAACCTTCGCCTATGCGCTGATTTGGGTGTGCGGATTCGGCTTCTTTCCCGATTCCGCTGCCGTCGCCGCGATCGCGCAGAAGCTAGGTTGGACGATAAGCAGCCCGATCACGGTCGTGCCGCTATATTTTCTGCTCATTGCGACGACGCAAATGATTACCAGCGTCGCGCACGCACTGGGGGAAGAGATCGGATGGCGCGGATTTCTGACGCCGCTGATGGTGCAACGATTCGGGTTCACCGCGGGGACCCTGATGATCGGCGTGATCTGGGCGGCATGGCACATGCCGCTGCTGCTGTTCGCCGACTACAACAGCGGAACGCCGTGGTGGTTTTCAATGCCCTGCTTCTGCGCTTTAACCATCGGACTCAGCGTCATCATGGCGTGGTTTCGGCAGGTTTCGAACAGTGTCTGGCCCTGTGCGATTTTGCACGCCAGCCACAATCTATTCATTCAGGGATTCTTCACGCCGCTAACCGGCTCGCGCGGCACACTGACAGCCTACGTGATCGATGAATTTGGCGTGGCCGTGCCGCTCATCATCGTGCTGATCGCGGTTGGGCTCTGGCTGAAGAAAAAGCCCGCGCTGAGACTTCAAAGCGCGGCACCATGATTCGGATCAAGAGGCGCTGCCATTGGCGGCAAGGCTGATGAGCTCGCTCGCAAGATTCGGATCTTCGCTGGAACAAATACCGAGGACGAGCGCGCTGTCGCAATCCTTGGCGACATAGGCATGCCCCATGGTGCTATCGATGTAGATGCCCTGGCCCGCGGAGAGCCTCAAGGGATTGTAGAATTGAAGGTGCACCTCGATCGTGCCCTCGAGAACGAAAATGAACTCTTCGCCCTTATGCTTGAGAGGCTCGCCAAATTCTCCGATGTCCTTGGATCTGATGCGCGTAAGGATGGGCACCATGCGCTTCTCGCGAAGATCGGCGCAAAGATATTCATAGTCGTAATTCGGCGTCGAAATTTGAATCGAATTGCCGCCATTCGTGAGACTTCGGCGCGCCGTGATCACCGGCGGCATGCTCGCGGCCGGCTCCTCCCCCTGCGCCAGAAACTCCGTCATGCTTAAACCTAAGCGAGCGGTAAATTGCTGCAACTTGTCGTAGGTCAACGATAACTTGTCGGTTTCAACCTTGGCGAGCGTCGACAGCGGAATCCCGACCCGCTCGCTCAACTGGCGCAAGGTCCAGGAGTTCTTTTTGCGCACCAGGCGGATCAAACTGCCTAACGTGCTCGTCTTACTCGCCATCGTGATCGTTATCCTCGAAAACAATTTGCAGCGGAGGTGCTGACCTTTAGTATCGACGCATTGGAGCCAACAGCCAACCCCGCCTGGGCTCGAATGGAGCCCAAATTTAGCTTCGCTTTGGGTTTGTACAGGCAGCTTAAAGCGCGCTAGTGTCGCCACCATGGCAAAACACTCCGTCAAGTGCATTCTCGCGATTGCGGCGGCCATTGCGTCGGGCGCGGTCATCGCTGAACCGCGCCCCACTGTCGTCGAACTGTATACATCTGAAGGCTGCAGCTCTTGTCCGCCTGCCGAGGCGTTCATGGGCGTGCTCGCGCAACGATCCGACGTACTGCCGCTCTCTTTCCATGTCGATTATTGGGACAATCAGGGCTGGCATGACCGCTTTTCGTCGTCGGATGCCACCCGGCGCCAACATGTGTACGCGTCGAAGCTGCATCACGATTCCGTCTACACTCCGCAGGCCATCATCGACGGCCATAGCGATGTCGCCGGGTCCGGCAATTCGGCGATTCTCAAGGAACTGGCGACGCCCCATGAAGGCGTCGCGACCCACATGGCCATCGACGCGCAGTACCTTGACGTATCGGTGGCCGCACAGCCGGGCGGTAAGCGGTCGGACGTACTGCTCATCGGCTACTTACATGAAGCGACCTCCCACATTGGCCGCGGCGAGAATTCCGGCCGCACGCTGCAGGAATTCAATATTGTTCGCTCAATAATGCGGTTGGGAAGCTGGAACGGCAGCAACTGCAGTTTCCGCATACCCTTGAGCTCCTTGCCGCCGGACGCCACGCATGCGGCCGTGCTCCTACAAGCATGGGGTCAAGGCCCCATCCTCGGTGCAGCCTCCTTAGCCATAACAGCCCGCGACTAAAGCCGTACAAAAGGATTGAAATTGCGCGACAATCGATGCCGGTCACACCTCCAATAAGCGCTCACAAAAGACGGAGATGAACATGGCTGAGAACGTCTACAAAGTCATCGAACTGATCGGCACCAGCACGGTGTCCTGGGAGAAAGCAGCGGCTGCGGCGGTCGCCCGCGCGGGAAAGACGCTGCGGGATCTGCGCGTCGCCGAAGTCGTCGAGTTGGACATTCAGCTCAAGAACGGCAAGGTGGAAGCCTACCGGGCCAAGATCAAAGTCTCATTCAAGTACGAGCGCGGAAAATAGCGACTGCGCCTTGGGAGTGCGGCGCAGTCGCGCCGCCAGAGGGGACTTGGCTCAAAAACAGCTGATGCTGCGCGCTCTGCATGGGCGCGCCAAAGCGGAGCGAACTCATGAAGCTGCGATACAAGATCCTGGGGGTCATCGCGATCGTCATCATCGTCGGAGTCACCACGCTCGCCGTGATGATGAGCCATGACTCGCCATGCAGTGCCGCACCTCCGCTGGCCGCCAATGTGCCATCGATGAAAGCCATCGTGTACAGGTGCTACGGGTCGGCCGACGTGCTGAAACTGGAAACCATTGCCAAACCCGTCCCGGCGGACGATCGGGTGCTGGTCAAAGTCCATGCTGCGTCCGTCAATCCGTTGGATTGGCACTATATGCAAGGTAAGCCTTACATCATGCGGCCGATGGCCGGCTTCGGGGCTCCCAAGAGCATCCTCATGGGTGCAGATTTTGCGGGGACGGTGGAATCGATCGGCAAAAACGTCAAGCGATTCAAGCCCGGCGACGAGGTGTTCGGCGACCGTGACGGTGCGTTCGGTGAGTACGTGAGCGTTCGCGAAAACGGCGCCATCACACTCAAGCCGACCAATATGAGCATGGAGCAGGCAGCGGCTGTACCGGTCGCGGGCATAACCGCGTTACAGGCGCTTCGCGATAAGGGCTTGCTGCGGCCTGGGCAGAAAGTACTGATCAATGGTGCATCGGGCGGCGTCGGCACATTCGCGGTGCAGATAGCCAAGAGTTACGGCGCCGAAGTGACCGGCGTATGCAGCACCAGAAATGTGGACATGGTCCGGTCAATCGGCGCCGATCATGTCATCGACTATACGAAAGAGGACTTCACCAAAGGCGCCACGCGCTACGACCTGATCATCGACAATGTCGGCAATCACTCGCTCGCCGATATCCGACGAGTGCTGAATCATAGCGGCGCACTAGTCGGTGTTGGCGGCCCCAGCGACAACAATTGGATCGGCCCATTGGCTGGCCTGGCCAAGGCAACTGTCGTTTCGGCATTCGTCAGTCAAAAGCAAGTTTTCATGCTGGCAAACGCCAACAAGGATGATCTCGACGTGTTGCGCGAATTGATGCAAAACGGAAAATTAACGCCGGTCATCGATCGGCGCTACAAATTAAGCGAGACGCCGGCGGCCGTCAGCTATGTCGAGCAGGGCCACGCGCGCGGCAAAGTAATCATCACCGTGGACTAGCCAACAGACGCGCATTCTAGAAACGCAATGAAAGGCAGCTCAGGCCGCCGTCCATCTTGGCAAATTCCGACATCTCCAAAGCCAGAACGCGAAATCCCAGCCTTTTGAGAGCAGCTTCTACTCCCGCAAATCCCGCCGCGATCAGCACATGATCGTTCACTCTGATGCAGTTGGCCGCATAGGCTTCCCGATGCGCAACTTCAATTCTCTCCGCATCCGCAATTGCGTCGATTGACGGGAACCCCTCTACGACCAGAAAACGCCGCTCACCGAGATAGGCGATCCCCGACTTCAAATGCAGCAGCGATGCGTGGTCGCGAATATCCACCATCGAAACGCTGAAGTGGTGGCTTTCCAGAATCGCGGTCAATTGCGCTGCGCCGGCCTCATTGGTGCGCGCGGACAGCCCGATCAGGAAATGCTGATCCGCCTGGCAAATGTCGCCGCCATCGACGGTTCCCGGCGCCTCGATCTGTTCCAGGCGGGGTCTAAAGCGGCGCAGCGTTGCCGCCACGGAGGCGACTTCGCCCGTGCGGCTTTTTGCGCCTGGCCGCGTCGCAATCGCAACTCCTTCTGCAATGACGCAAGTGTCCTCCACAAAGGTCCCGTCCGGGTATTGGAGATCGGCGTCCATCTCCGTCACTTGAAGACCGCACTCGCGTAGCGCTCCGCAGTAGGCAGCATGTTGTTGCAGTGCCTTGGCACAATCGGGACCCGATTTCATCGACGACGTCGTCAGGCCCTCGGAAAAGTTTGCCCCGGGAAGACGAACTATTGCATTGCTGAACCGCATCGAAGCTCCCGCGTAGGACTAAGCCGACCGTGCCGCGGTTGAGTGTAAATAGTTCGTAATCATTAAGCATTAATAACGGTGCGCACGGCTGATATACCTCCAACGCGATATCGAGCTTGTAGACTCCAGATGCGTGGCCGTTATGAGGAGCAATCACATGATGAGAACTTCGCCGCGGTTTCTCGGACTTGTCATGAGTGCATCTCTAGCGCTGACGGCGTTCGCTATCTCCGCATCAGCCGACGAGAATGATCCGTCAACACGCATTGCACGGCTCTCTTATGTCGAGGGCTCGGTCTCGTTTCAGCCCGGCGGCAGCGATCAGTGGGTGGATCCGCCGCTCAATCGACCGCTCACCACGGGAGATCAGCTGTGGTCCGATAAAAATGGCCGCGCTGAGCTCGAGCTGGATGGATCCTTGCTGCGGCTTTCGGCAAGCACAGCCGTGTCGCTGTTGAACATTTCAGACAACGCGACTCAGATTCAGTTGTCTTCCGGCAGTCTGCTATTGAGCGTTCGGCGCCTGGATGATGGCGAGGCATATGAAGTCGACACCCCGAATCTGGCCTTTACCGTCCTGCAGCCGGGTTTATATCGCATCAGTGTCGATCCGACGGGCAACAGCACGGCGCTGCTGATACGCAGCGGACAAGGCGAGGTCACGGGCGGCGGGATCGCCTATCCGGTTGCCGCAGGTGAATACGATTTATTTTCGGGCAATGACGAATTGACCGAGAACGCAATGAACTACAGCACCGATCAAGATGACTTCGAGCGCTGGGGTGCGGCGCGAGATGCACGCTGGGATCATTCGGAGTCCGCGCGCTATGTATCAACGGACGTCGTCGGCTATGAAGATCTCGACGAGCAAGGCACGTGGGCCAACGAACCAGAGTATGGGAATGTCTGGTTCCCGCGCGCCGTTGAGCCAGGCTGGGCTCCCTACCACAGCGGCCATTGGGCATATGTGGCGCCTTGGGGCTATACCTGGGTTGATGACCATGCCTGGGGGTTCGCGCCGTTTCACTATGGGCGCTGGGCATCTGTCAGAGGTAGATGGTGCTGGATTCCCGTGCCGCCGCGCCGGCGCGGCGTCGACTACATCCGGCCCGTGTACGCACCGGCGTTGGTAGCGTGGGTAGGAGTAGGCGCGGGCGTCGCATGGTTTGCGCTCGGTCCCCATGAGGTCTACGTGCCTTCCTATCGGGTGAGTCGAGGCTACGTGCGAAACGTAAACGTATCTAATACGTACGTGAACACGACCGTCATCAACAACGTTTACAACACGACCATCATTAACAAGAGAGTCGACAGCAACATACCGTACGCCAATCGCAGGGTGCCCGGCGCGGTGGCTGCTACCACTTCACAGGCGTTCACATCCGCGCAGCCTGTGGGCAGGAACCGAGTGCGCTTCGATCAAAGCAGCGTGGCGAATGCCAGAGTGGCGCCCACTGCACCCGCGACGATGCCCACCAAACGGGCCCTGCTCGGGTCAGGACGCATGACCAACATAAGGCCGCCGGCAGAAGTGCAGGCGCGGCCGGTGGTAGCGCGCGTGGCCCCGCCGGCGCGAAGACAAAGGAATGCGACATTGCCTGCACAGAATGCCCCACTACCGCCGAACGTTAGGATTGCTCCGACGCCTCGGCGGGTTGCGCCGGCGCGCAACGCCGCGTCCACGCCACCCGTAGCGAATCCGCCGGCTGCAGCCGCGACCCCTGTGCCCAACCTTAGACATCCTCAAGAGACACCCGCGCCGCATCAGCCGCCCTCGCCCACCGTAACCAACCCGGCGGTCGAGCGTCACGGAGTGCAGGACCAGCAGCTAGCCCAACAGAACGCCGAGCGGCAACGGCTGCAGCAAGCACAAGCGCAGCAGGCCCAGCAGAATGCCGAGCGGCAACGGTTGCAGCAGGCACAGGCGCAGCAGCAAGCGCAGCAACGCGCACAAGAGCTGCAACAGCAAGCACAACAGAATGCCGAGCGGCAACGATTGCAGCAGGCACAAGCGCAGCAAGCACAGCAACGCGCACAGGAACTGCAGCAGCAGGCGCAACAGAATGCCGAGCGGCAACGGCTACAGCAAGCACAGGCTCAGCAGCAGGCTCAGCAGCGCGCGCAAGAGCTGCAGCAGTCACAGGCGAGACAACAAGAGCAACATCGACAACAGGAAACTGCTGCCGCCGCCGCTGCCAAAACCCGGCGCCCAGACAGCCCACCGCCCAAGCCCGACAAAGACCGACAGCCGCACTGACAGGTGCCGTATCGGCCGCAGACCACTAGAATGGCGCAGTCGCCTATTCCGTGGAGCGTTGCTGCATGAAAAAAATTGCGCTGACCTCGATTTCGTCCAAACGCGGTTCGAGGTATCCAAGACCGTTTGACCAACCTTGCTCCGGCCGAGAGCGCCAGCCTGTGGCCAGGTCGCAAGGCCTAACGCACTTCGGAGTCAACCTGACTTTGATTCCACCGGGCGGCTGGTCCAGCCAGCGTCACTGGCACAGTCATGAGGACGAATTCGTTTGGATTCTGGAAGGCGAGCTGACTCTCGTTACCGACGCCGGCGAGGAAATTCTGCGGGCCGGAGATTGTGCTGCGTTCAAAGCCGGTGATTCCGATGGGCATCATTTGATTAATCGATCAGCACATCCTGCCAAGCTGCTCGAAATCGGCAATGCAGACTTGAATGATCGCTGCGTCTATTCGGATATCGACATGACGGCCGAGCCGGGTATGGAGACCTTCAGCCGCCGTGATGGCTCGCTCTATCCCGCCTCGTGACGATCTTCGCACGCTGCTGCGTGATCATGGGCCTGGTGTCGTCCATCCCCGCACACGCGGATCCAACCGCTCGGGTCGAACTTAAGACCGGCCTCGGGCCGATTGTCGTCGAGGTCGATTTGGCCCACGCCCCGATTTCGGCCGGGGAATTTCTAAGGTACGTCGATGCCGGACTCTATGACGGCGGGGCCTTTTACGGCGTCGTTCGATCGGACAACGATCATGGGCCGGCGCACATCGCCGTGATTCAAGGCGGCCTTACGACAATGGAACGCGCGCTGCCGCCGGTTGCGCACGAAACCACTATGCAGTCAGGCATTCATCACATCGACGGCGTCATCTCTTTGGCGCGCCGCGAACTGGGAACGACGCGCGGAGCCAAATTCTTCATCTGCGTGGGCGATCAACCGGCACTTGACTTCGGCGGCGTCAGAAATCCCGACGGCCAGGGATTTGCCGCTTTCGGCCACGTGGTCAGTGGCATGGACGTCGTGCGTAAAATCCATGCGCTACCGACCGATCCGAATTCGGGTGACGGAGCTACCAAGGGGCAACTGCTGCGCAAGTCCGTGGTGATTCTTAGCGCCTCGCGCCTTACCAAGAGCACTTGAGGAGATTCAAACCATGAAAGTTGGATTCATCGGCCTAGGCCAAATGGGCACCGGCATGGCAGCCAATCTTCTCAAGGCCGGTCACGATGTCGCGGTTTACAATCGAACCGAGAGCAAGACCGAGCCTCTGGTGCGGCTGGGCGCAACAGCACATCGATCGGTGGCGCCGGTGTGCGGCGGCGACATCGTAATGACTATGCTGGCCGATGACGCTGCGCTCGAGAGCGTGACTTTCGGCCAAGGCGGCATCGTTGCCAGCCTCAAGAAAGGTGCCGTGCATGTTTCATCGAGCACCATCAGCGTCGCACTGTCCGAACGGCTTGCAGCGGCACACCTCGCCGCAGGCCAGCGCTATCTCGCAGCACCCGTATTTGGCCGTCCCGAGGCCGCTGCCAGCGCCAAGCTCTTTATCGTCGCCGGCGGCGCGCCCGACGTGATCGAAACCTGCATGCCGCTGTTGCAAGTCATCGGACAAAGAACCTTCGTGATGTCGCCGCGACCCGAAGCCGCCAATTTGGTGAAATTGAGCGGCAATTTTCTGATCGCGGCCGTGATCGAGTCTCTGGGCGAAGCGTTAGCGCTGGTCGGCAAGGGAGGCATTGACCAACAACGCTATCTTGAGCTTCTCACCTCAACCTTGTTCGATGCACCCGTGTACAAAACCTACGGCCGTCTAATCGTCGAGCAACGATTCGAGCCGGCGGGTTTCGCGGCACCCCTGGGCCAGAAGGATGTTCGACTGACGCTCGCCGCCGCCGAGGCACTGAAAGTTCCTTTACCGCTCGCGAGCCTACTGCGCGATCGATTCCTAACTCTCCTTGCCCGTGGCGGTGAGCAACTCGATTGGTCGGCAATCGGCCTCCTCTCTGCCCGCGATGCGGGTCTCGAGAATGCCTCTCACCAAATGCGCACGCGCTGATTTGGAGCCAAATAGTAACCATCGCCGGGTTTGGCGCCAAACGCTGCATACCAATCGTCGATATTACGAGTCGGGCCGATCACTCTGAAGGCGCGCGGCGAGTGCGGGTCGGAGGCCACTTGCTTGCGTACATAGTCGTCGCGAACCTTGCCCCGCCAAGCTTGCGCCCATCCCAACAACAGGCGCTGATCGCCGGTGAAGCCATCGATCGCAGGCGCAGGCTTGCCGTTCAAAGAGCGGTGATACGCTTCGAGCGCAACGTTCAAGCCTCCGAGGTCGGCGATATTTTCTCCCATGGTCAGATCGCCGTTGATGTGTGCCCCGGCGACCGGTTCATAGCTTGAGTATTGCGCTCCCAACACTTTGGCCTTGGCTTCGAAAGCCGCGGCGTCCGATGCCGTCCACCAATCACGAAGTTGTCCCGACGCGTCGAGCTTGCGCCCTTCATCATCGAATCCATGAGTCAGTTCATGACCGATCACCCCGCCGATGGCGCCGTAGTTGACCGCCGGATCCGCCGCGGGGTCGAATTCCGGCGGCTGAAGAATGCCGGCCGGAAAGACAATGTCGCGCAGCGACCCGTTGTACGCGTCATTGGTCTGCGGAGTCATCGACCAGTCGCTGCGATCCACCGGCCCATTCAATCGCGACACATAGAAATGCCAGTCCGCCTCGCCTGTCCGCCGCACGTTGCCCACCAAATCGTCGGCTCGAATCACGAGACGAGAATAATCGCGCGGATGATCTGGATAGCCGACCTTGATTTGATAGGTATCGAGCTTCTTGAGCGCCTCGGTTTTGGTCGCAGGCCCCATCCAGTCGAGCCGCTCCAGCCGAGCGCGCATCGCCGCCTTCACATTCGCAACCAGCGCTTCAATCTTGGCCTTGGCAGCCGGCGGGAAATATTGCGCCGTGTACAGCTGACCCACACCGAAACCCATGTTGCCGAAGCAATCGACCCGATCGCCGGTGCAGTCCCCGCCGCCCACGGCACGAACCGCGCGTTTCCAGCGCACCGGTTCCACCGGTTCTCCGGAGAGGGTTTTATTGCGGAATTCAAATCGGGCTTCGGCAAAGGCCTTGGGGAGATAGAATGCAGCATTGTCGGCAACCGTAAAGGCCTGCCAGGCCTTTAGCACATCCAGCGGGGTCGCTTGGTAGATCGCGGCGATGCGCACGAACGCAGATTTCTCCGCGATGATTACGCGATCCACGCCGGCGACGCCGGCCCCTTGTAAAAAGCTCTTCCATGCAAAACCTGGCGTGAACTTTGCCAGAGCGTCCGCAGCGATCGGATTGTAAACCTTCTCGATTTCGCGCTGCTGCGATTTGGTCCAGCTCCCTTCCGCAATCCGTGTTTCAAAGGCGACCACAGCCGCGGCATTGGCTTTAGGTTCGGACCATCCGATCAGCGCTAAAAGCTTCTCGACGTAATTTTGATAGGCGGCTTTCTGCGCCGCGAACGAAGCCTGCAGATAGTAGTCGCGATCGGGCAGTCCTAAGCCGCCCTGAGTTGCGTACAGGGCGTAGCGGCTGACATCCTTCAGATCGACGTCGATCCCCAGCACGAAGGTGGTTGCGAAGAAATCGGAGTTGCTGCGCCCCATCAATTCCGCGATGGCCTGCCGATCATGCGAATTGCGGATGGCGTTCAATTCGGCGGCGATGGGACCGGCACCGAGCTGATCGATCTTCGACTCTGCCATAAATGCTTGATAGAAGGCGCCGATTTTCCCCTCCAAGGTTCCCGCCTGTGCCGCGCCGGAGGCGGCGGCCTTTTCCATCAGACCATGGAGACGTTCTTCGGTGCGGTCGTTCATTAGGTAACGCAGCGATGCCATGGGCTTATCGGATGGTATTTCCGTGCGTGCGAGCCATGCGCCGGATGCATAACGATTAAAATCATCACCGGGCTTGACGCTCCGATCCATCGCCGTGAGATCCACGCCCCACGCACCGTATTGCGGCTTTTCGGATCCAGGGATACTCGCCGCGCGTGCCGGATTGGCCGCCAGACAGGCGGCCGCGACCACCATCGATACCATCGGCTTAAAAATCATTTTCAATCCTCGAATGTCGTTTCTTAAGATTCGATCAGTTGCACGCGCGTGCCCGCGAGAACCACGCCGCCATCCTTCGACAGAGAGCCGCGTGCCGCCGCGCAGGCGCGCACGGCATCGCGGTCGTGCACCACGACATCGAATGCGCCCAGCCCTTCGCCGCGTCCGTCGATGTCGCCGACGAAGCGAATTTCGCCATCGTCCAATTCGATGCGCCAGGCGTCGCCGTCCGCGAGAGCGCTGCGCCCCAAAACCTCTGCCCATCGCGCAGCCATGTGCTTGGGATTCTTGGCCTGCAGTTCCGCGCCTACGATTTTCAGCGCCGTATCGGTGCAGACGTGCGATTGCCAATGCGGGCCGCCCCACTCCCACCGCTCTTTGGGATTCATGAAGTCCAAGGAAAGAATGGCGCCGCCGATATCTTTGGGATGAATGTGCGTGAACGAGGCGCCGTTCACATCCGCCTGATCGGCGATGCGAGCTGATGCTGCGGCGACTCGCGCGCGTGCCTGCGCCAGATCATCGACCTGGAGAATCACCATGTAACCGCCATCGCCGCCGCGCTTTTCCAACAGCCTGCCGGCAGTCGTGCCAGCCACTTTCGGCGACACCACCTCAAGGAAGGTGTCGCCAATGGGGAAAACGGCATTGTGCAATCCGTACTTGCCGACGCCGGGATCGTCATAGGCATAGTCCACGCCGAGAATCGCCGCAATGTCGGCCTGAGCGGCGGCAAGGTCCGCCGCCACGAGTGCAATTTGTCGAAGGCGCATGCTTAGACCTTCCGAATGGGCGAACTCATCGGCCTTTGAATAGCGGCTCGCGTTTCTCGACGAACGCGCGCACCGCTTCACGATAATCATCAGTCGCGACGCAATGGATATGGTGCGTTGCCTCCAGGTCGAGACAATCGTCAACCTCTCCCGCCATGGCACGGTTGAGATTCTCTTTCATATACCGGTAGGCGACGGTCGGCCCCTTTGCAAGGCGCCTGGCGATCTCTTGGGTGCGAGCACCGAGTTCTTCGGGATCACAGACCCAGTTCGTCAGTCCCAGACGCAGTGCCTCGTCGGCGCTCACGCGCTCGGACAAGTAGTAAAGTTCGCGCGCCTTGGCGGAGCCGACGAGCTGGGTGAGAAAGTACGTGCCGCCGTAATCGCCCGAGAAGCCGACGCGCGCAAAGGCGGTGGTCAGAAATGCGCTGCGAGCCATGATTCTCATATCGCAGGACAAGGCCCATCCTAAGCCTGCGCCAGCGGCGGCTCCCGGCAACGAAGCCAGAGTGGGCTTGGGCATCTTAAACAAGCGGCCGGCGGTTTCACGCTGATTGACCCGTTGGCGGTGAATGGCCTCATCGGCGGTCACGGCGATCGAGGCTCCGCTGCGCTCGGCCATCCCCTTGACGTCTCCCCCGGCGCAAAACCCCTTGCCGGCGCCGGTGAGCACCACGCATTTCACGGATGGCTCCAACTCTGCCCAGCCCAGTTGCTGAGCCAGCGCGTAATTCATCGCCTCGCTCATCGCATTGCGCGCCTCAGGGCGATTGAGCGTCAGGGTCAGCACGCCCTCATCCAACGAGGCTAGAAGGTCCGGCGTGCCGGTATCGATTTTTTTGGTCATGATCAGTCCCCGAGTTCGGGACATAGGGTGCACTAATTCAGATACCGCGTCATCCAGAGCAGTGCGCTGACCTTTTGCGGCAGGCTGCCGAAATCCGAACGCCGTGCGCCAAAATACACGTCCGCGAGCAGTCCGACCGTCCACTGCGCTGAGAGATTGTAATCGGCGGAGAACTGAGCCAGACCCGAAGAGTCGCGTAGATCAGCTGCAGCAAAACCGGATAGGTTGAGATTGTTGGTGAAGGCATTCTGCCAGGCGGTACGGGCGAACACAGCGCTGCGCGCAACCGGCTCCTGCTGATCACCGGCATAGCCGCGAATGAACCAGACCTCGCCTGAAGTCGGGGCGCCGGGCCCAGTTTGGGCGCCAAACCAGTTGCGCCAGTCTTTGGCAGAGAAAGCTGCCTGGTGATAGTCGAACTCGAGATCTAAATTGATACCCGCTTGCGTTGTGTAAGAGGCGCCGACGGCTAGGTCGTTGGCAAAGGAGCGGTTGGCGCTCACGCCAAATGCAGCGTCGGGCGCAAGCACCTGGGTCGCGCGGCCCTCTTGCAGCGCCTCGGCCGCAAGGCTTGCGCGGCGGCCTCCCGACCATTCCGCGTAGGCCACGACGGCCTTTCCCAGCCCCTGGGTGAGATTGAGGCCGAAACGGCTCCGACCCGCCTCTTCGTAAACCAGAAACTCCGGACTGAAGCCGCCGGATAAGTCGAGGCTTCCCTTGATGAGCCCGCGCCAACGGGCATTGGTGCGATCGAGCATCGGATTAAGACTGGGAAGATTGTTGTTCTCGTAAGGAGGCGAATCGCCGGCCAACTTCGGGGCCAAGGCCATCGTGACTGAACCGCCAGGGCCGATCGATTGCGCCTGCAGCATGACGACGCCGAGCCGATCCTCGCGCAGCACCGCGGGATCGATCGAGGTGGGTTCGACAACCGCGCGCGTCTTGAAGAAATCGGTTGGATTGAACCCCTCGGCAACGCCGCTCTTGAGATTGATGCGGCCTAGCTGCAGAAACACGCCGTTGCCGCCTGACCATGACAAGTAGGTCTCTCGCAAGTCGTGACGAATATTCTCGCCGCTGGGGATCGCTTCGCCATTCTCCGCGCGCAGATTGAGCCGGCCGCTGTATGCAAGGCTGAACTCGCCGCTGAGCTGATGACTGAGCCGCAAATCCAGAAACGCCCTTGCCTCCCATTGCGGCGGGGGCGGAGGCGGCAATGGCACGGCCAGATCGTTGCGCATGCCGCTAAAGGTCAAATCTCCTTGCAGGTAGAGGTTGCGATTTGATGAGCCTTCGCCGGCCGGCTGGACCAACACAGGCGGAATACGATCGATGTCGGGATCGGTCTGAGCTCGCACCGAATGCCCGATCGGATAGATCAAAAGCAGCGCGCACAGCCGGGGCAAACGCACCGTGATCAATTGACCTTCAGGTGCGGCAGATAATCGCGCTGAAACCAGCTGTCGGGAATATCCTGGAAATGCAGATCGCCGACATCGACCACGGTGACCAGCGCAGAGTTGACCGCATCGATAATGACCGCTTGCGCCGGGGAGACGCGGTCGCCGCGCTTGGTGAAATCGCGGTAGTACAGCGCTTTCAACAAAGCACCGCTGTCGGCGTAGAATTTTGCCTTGATAGGGTAGTAAGACCCCTGCTCTACCCAGTACTCGACACGGTTATAGGTGGCCGCATCTCCGGCTGCCTTCAATTCAAGATGCCAACAGACGCGCTTTTGATGGGAGGCGTCTTCAATTTCCTGGGTGTCCACAATGGCGGCGGTGTAGTCCACCGCCAAATTTTCGGTCAGCACATCTCCCGCCGACGCCTCGCCGGTGAGCTTTTGCTGCGGCGAAATGCGCACGCTTTGGCGCGACCCCGGATCGTAGAACCACAGATTCGCACCATTCAGCAGCAACATCTTGCCTGCATCGCGCGGCGGTGCCGCGTAAATCATGACATCGCGAAACTGACCAGTGGCCGGATCGACTTTGGAAAACACCGTGTAGACATTCTTGTCGACCGGCTTGCCGGACTTGTATTCGATCACGGTTGCAGTCACGCGGAAGGGACGATCGGGATTGCGGACCCTATCCGCCCCCGACATCACATCGCGCGCGTTCTCCGCAGCCGACACGACTACCGGTGCCATCGCCACGACAAGCAGCATTCGCTTAAACATGGCGCAATGCATCCACAATGGGCAGCCGCGCGGCACGATTGGCCGGCACGAACGCTGCAAAAGTGGCGGCCAGGATCAACATCAGCCACACCGCGACGATTGTTGCGGACGCGCCCAATAAATAGAGCTTCAGCGGTATGGCATGGGCATCGCCCGGCGGGGTCCAGGAGAGCCCGGAGTGATTGACAGCGGCTGCCGCGGCAAAGGCGAGCAGAACGCCGAGAGAAGCGCCGAGGATCCCCAGTATGCTGCCCTCGAGCAAGAACTGAGCGCGAATTTTGCCGCGCCGGACGCCGAGAGCGCGCGTCGTACCGATCTCATCGATCCGCTCCATGACGTTCATGCTCATGGTGTTGGACACAGTGAAGAGCACCACGATTCCAATCAGAATCGCAATAAAAGAAAACATCGAGCGGAAAAAATTCTCCGTCTGCCCGTAGTAGGCGTTGATCTCACGGAAATCGCGGACCTCAAGATTGAGATGGCGATCCTTGAACAACCTGCCGAGCCGCGCGCGGGCCTTCTCGACGTCTTCGCTGCGCCGAAGCTGCAAAATGATGCCGGTCACTCGGCGCTCGCCGCGCCCATAAACGAGCTGCTGAGCCAGCTTGAGATTCATCACCACATAGCCATCATCCATTTCTCTGCTGCCCTGTTTTTCGACCCTCCCCACATTCAAGGCGACGATGTTCGGTGCGCCGCCCGAGGTCGCGGCCATCAGATCAATGTGCGGCGTGCTCGAGGCTGAAGCACCCGGTTCGGCCAGCGCACTGAAGTCTTGCGTGGGCAGGGAAGCGACCTCGCCGTTGCCTCGCTGCGGCCTACTCTCAGGGGGCTTGGGGCAGTCGGCAAGATGCAGTGTTTCGCACAGTCCCAGATAGCGCGCGAATCCGAGTCCGATCACGCCGCGCGAGGTGTCTTCGCTATCCAGTGCGGTATTCTCCAAACCCTCGCCCACGCCGTACTCGTTCCATCGCTGCATGCGCGCTTGGTCGGCGGGTACAAAACCTGTGGCGAAGAAGGTTCGCGAGCCGCTATTCTCCGGATTCTCGGCGATGCCGCCCAAAAATTGCACGGGTGTGACCACGGCCGTCAAGGATCGAAGGACGGGATCTTCACTGACCACGCTGACCACGGATGCGTAGTCGGCGATGCCCCAGACAGCCGGGTCGCCCGATCCGAAATCGAAAAAACCTTTGGCATAAACGGTGAGGTGGCCGCCGCGCTGCACGGTCACCGTCTGCAAGACATACACGTCGTAGAGTGCGTATGCGGCAAAGACGAGCAGTGCCGCGGCGCCTACTGCGTTGGTGAGAACGGTCGTGCCCGAGCGGCGCGTGTTTCGAAAGACATTCCGAAATGCAATCTTAAACATGGGCCGGCTCCTGAATGAGTTCGCCATCGCGCATCGCCACGAGCCGGTCGGCCTGCGATATCAAGTGCGGATCGTGGGTGGCAAAGATGAAGGTGGTTTTCGACTGGCTTTGCATCCTGCGCATGAGCGCGACGATGCTTGCCCCGGTCTCGCTGTCCAGATTAGCGGTGGGTTCGTCGGCCAGAACGATCTCGGGATGCTTGACAAGCGCCCGTGCGATGGCCACGCGCTGCTTCTGGCCGCCGCTCAGTTCGTTCGGGCGCCGTGCCTTCTGCTCGGACAGGCCCACCGCCTCCAGCATCGCCAAGGTCGCCCGGCGCCGCGCCACCGCGGGCACGCGGGTCAACATCAACGGATATTCCACGTTTTCGTAGACGGAGAGCACCGGGATCAGGCTAAAACCCTGGAAAATAAAGCCGATCTTTTGCGCCCTGAAATCCGCCAGCGCGCGGTCGGAAAAGTTTGCGATCGTCTCGCCGGCGACGTTGACGACGCCGGAGGTCGGCGTATCGATGCAGCCGATAAGATTGAGCAGTGTCGATTTTCCGCTTCCGGAGGGTGCCACCAGCATGGTGAAGCGCTGCGCGGGAATCGTGAGGCTGATGCCCCGCAGGGCGCGCACCTCGGTCTTGCCGCTTTTGTAGCTCTTGGTGACGTTTTTCAATTCGACGACGGGTTGCGCGTCATCTGTCATGGGAAGACTCCTAAAATCGCCAATCCGGGCCGCACTTGAACAAAATGGCGCCGCCGCGGCTTGCCGATTTCTCGAAAGCCTTCCCCATTTTCAGGAAATGGGAGCGTTATGTGGTTTGTGGTGAGATTTTCTTTGGGGCGGCGGGAATCTCCGCCTCATCCAGCGAACGGTACGCCGAGGGCGTCATGTCCAGGATCTCGCGAAAACCCCGATTGAAGGTGTTGATCGACTGATAACCGGTCGAGAGCGCGATGGTCAGGATTGGAATTCGCCGCATTTTCGGATCGCGCAGCTGTTGGCAGGCCTCTCGGATGCGGAAATGGTGCAGAAAAACATTGAAATTGGGGTAGCCCAATTGCTCGTGGATGATTTTGCGCAGCCTATATTCGGGGACTCCGGCCAGATCGGCCAGTTCCTTCAGCGATAAACTGGGGCGCCGATAGACGCACTCAGCTTCCATGAGTTGGGAGAGGCGTCCGAGGATGGCTGCGATCTCCGCGGAGGGAGGGGATGCCGTGCCCGTTGACTGCGCCTGGACAGGCCGCGTGTCCATGGATGTCACCAGATCCTCGTCCCGCAGAAAGAGCAGAACAAACAGCACGATCGGCAGGTTGCTCGCAGCCAATGCCAGATGGGCGTAGTAGTTTTCAACGGAGTTTTGCGGAATCAGCACACGCAAAAACAACGTCGCCCCGATGATATTGAGACCGATGATGACAATCGTGAGGACCCTGGCCCAGCGACGCCGCTCGATGAGGTCGGCACGCCAATTGGCGATCGTCCAGTAGACGGCAAATCCGGCAAACAGCGCTTGCAAGACTGCCGGAACGATGCGGGTGAAGACATCGCCCACGGACCCCTGCAGCGCCCCGCGCATCGGCACATCCAGAATCATCTCCGCAAAGAACAGCGCGAGCAGCCAGCGTGGGAAACGCGGTCGATCCACAAACACTTTGAAACACAGCAGCATGAACAGGCCGGGTGTTAGGTTGCGGGCGAAATTGAGCACCGTGGCAAAGGAGGAGACATCGAACTGGTACGGCTGCGGAATCCAGTACCCGTACTCGTAGCGCGAAAGCAGAATGCTGCAGATGCTGTTGCAGGCAATTAGCGCGATCAGCTGAGCGCTCAACAATCGCGGGCGGGCCGCCAGCACGCGTGCGGCGAGTACGGCGTTTAAAGCCACACAGGCGATATCGACGGAGAAAAGGACCTGCGAGCTGCTCATCTCTTTCGAGCGTACTTTACTCGAAAGGCTCCGCTTCGTGTCCCGTATATCCGGTACACGCGGGTGCAGATTCGGCGCGCTGCAACCCAAGAGTGTTCTAGACTTGCCTTCGCATGACCCGCACGGTGCTCGTCGTCGAGGACGACCTGCGTCTGCGCACCGCATTTGCCCGGGCGATTCGCGTCCCAGTCGACCTGAAGCTGGCGTGCTGATCGAATCCCAGCCTGGAAGCGGCACCACCGTGAAGTTGTTATTGCCGGTCGTATTGCAGCCGGGCACTCGTCCAGAATGACGCCTCGGCAACGTCGCCGTTGAGGAATCAATGCCGATGGTTTAGCGTGTGGCGATCCGACAAAGGACAAAAACATGAAGCGATGGATTAAAAGAATTGCCCTAGGTATAGGCGGCCTCATTCTGCTCGCGGTGCTCGCCGGCGTCGGCTACGAACACATCATGCGCTGGCGGGCGCCTCGCGATTTTCCCGTGCAGGGCCGCCTGGTTGATGTCGATGGCTCGCGCATGCAGATCGACTGCCGAGGCAGCGGAACACCGACCGTGGTCTTCGACTCGGGCCTCGATATGATGGGATCCTTGAGCTGGAGCGCCGTGCATGACGCGGTTGCCGCGACAACGCGCGCCTGCGCGTACAGCCGCCGCGGCATCATGTGGAGCGCACCGCGCTCCGGCCAATTCTCTGCGGATGGGGAGGCTCGCGATCTTCACACGTTGCTGGTCAATGCCGGAGAACACGCCCCATTCGTGATGGTCGGGCACTCGCTCGGCGGCCCCTACATCATGAATTTCACCCGACTGTATCCGCAGGAAGTCGCCGGCTTGGTGTTCGTCGATGCATCGCACCCGGACCAGATTGAGCGCATGAACCGCGCGATCGGCAAGAAACTCAATACCGGGGACAAGATGTTGAGGTTCGCGAATGCCATAACCTGGACGGGCATTCCGCGGCTGATTGTGACCCATGGGGAGAGCGGCAACATTCCCGCCCCTGCCAAGCGCGCCGAAGACGCCTATTTCAGCCGGTCGCTCGGTTCGGCGTTCGACGAGGCCCTGGCCCTCGATGCAACCTTCGCAGCCGGCGGGCGCCTGCGCGATTTGGGAGACCGGCCCATCGTGGTGCTGACTGCTACGAAACCGTATCCCGCAGACACGCTCAAGGCCCTGGACCTGACGCCGGAGCAGGGAAAGCAGATCCAATCCGCCTGGAAAGACATGCACGATGAAGAAGCTTCATGGTCGCATCACAGCCGTCACCAACTGGTGCCCGACGCCACGCACTATATTCAGTTCGATCGGCCCGATGTGGTCATCTCGGCGGTGAAAGAGGTCGTCGGCGACGTGCGCGCCGGTTCGTAATACCATGATTTAACTGGGTTTAGCAGTCACAAATGCAATTTTGGCCTGCTCGCGTGTTATTGGGTTATCGCTAACCTGATTTTGAGGAATGATCCCATGCGCACATTCATTGCCACTGTTGTTTGCGCCGCTTGCCTGACGATTCTTCCCGGCGTGGGAAGCGCCAAGGGCTGCTTGAAGGGCGCCGCCGTGGGCGGCGTGGTCGGCCACGTCGCGGGCCGTCATGCCGTGGTGGGGGCCGCCGCCGGATGCGTCATTGAGCACCATCGCGAAAAGGAAAAGGAGAAAGAGAAGGCGCGCCAGAACCAGCAGAGAAAATCGCCGTGACCTTGAGTGAAGAGTTGCAAAAGCTCGCGGAACTGCGCTCGAGCGGAACCTTAACGGAGGAAGAATTCGTCCGCGCGAAGGAGCGGCTTTTGAATGCGCAGCACTCGAGCGCCGGCCCGCAATATTCTACGCCGCCCTATTCTACGCCGCCCTATTCCACGCCGCCGCATACTGACCCGCCGCTGACGTCCGCGGTCAACGCCTTCCGTCGCAGCCGCAACGATCGCTGGATCGCGGGCGTGTGCGGCGGCATGGGGCGCGCGACCGGGATGGAATCCTGGGTGTGGCGCTTGTTCTTTACCGTGCTGTTTCTATGCGGGGGAACCGGCCTGCTGGTGTATTTCCTGTTGGCGATCTTCGTACCGAGCGAATGATCAAGGCAGCGCCTTGAAAATGGCCTCGAGGCGGTCGGGTGCACCTTCGATGCGCTCGAGCCGCGGATATTTCAATCCGCCTTGATAGTCGATCCGGGTGGTCTGGAAATGATCTGCCTGCCTGAGCAACAACTCAATCGGCCGACGGTCTGCTTTCGCAGCACTGATCGCAGACTTCAGCAACTCGGCCTCGTATGCCCTGTCGTTCACCGCGACGACGGTAAACCCTTGCGAGAGTCCCGCCTTAAACGCCGGGCTGTCCCATAGCACCTCGACAATGCGTCCATTGCCGTCGAGCGTCAGGCCGAGCGAGTAGTAGAAGTCCGCAACCTTTCGGTACGCCTCCACGTCCTTGAAGAAATCCGTGGGGGTATCGGTATAGATCAGCTTCCATCCTGCGCGCGCAACACCATCCAAGGGAGCGGCCGGCTCATGTCCGTCGAGGCGCGCCAGCAAGAAACTGCGCCAATCGTACGGTTGAACGGCATTCAAGGAATTCACGACATCTTGAAAGGTATAGCCCAAGGCCTGGTGCCGGCCGTTTTGCACGCCGAAAAAGGTCCGTGCCCAGTCGTCAAGCGAATGCTTCTCGCCCGAGAGCTCACGAATCTTGGTGTCGGCGTCGAGCCAGATGAGCTCGCCTTCGCTGTAATAGTCCTCTGCGCGCTGGAATGACATCCAGCCCAGAGGCCGGCGGTGGTTGGTGATCGGATCGTTGGTGGTGTCCGCCAATGATCGCCAGGTCCTTCCGACTCGATGGTCATAAAGAGCTGCCGTGGCCGCCAGGCCCTCGCGCATTTGCGAAGCCTGCACCAATCCCGAGCGCGCGCCCAGCACGTGACCCCAATAACTGGTCGCCCCTTCGTATACCCACAGAAGAGAATCCTGCATGGGCACATTGAAATTCGGCGTCAGCTGATCGGCCGGCCGCCGAAACTTGCCGTCCCAGGAATGTGTGAATTCATGCGACATCAAATTCGAACGCCAGGACTGCTGATGGTCCCAGTCGGAGAAGTACGTCGTGCGCACCCCATTTTCACTCGACTGGTGATGCTCGAGACCTGAAAAGCTGAACTCATCGCTCAAGGCCACCAAGAAATCGTAGTGATCGTAGTGGTGCGAGCCGAATAGCTTATAAGCCTGCTGCACCAGCGCGCGATGCGCATCGATTTGCTGCGGGCTTGCCTGCAGATTCTCAGCCCTATCGCCGAACAGATCGAGAAACACGGGGGCTTTGGCGCCGGGGTCGAGGTCGAAGCGCTTGAAATGCCTGCCGGCGTACAGCGGCGAATCAATGAGTTCCTGGAGATTGACCGCTTTGTATTGCACCTCGGCACCGGAGTGCGCCGTGACCTCGAGTGCACCGGCGACTTGCCAGCCCTCGGGGAACACCACGCTCGGCCGCAGCGTGATGCCGTGAGCGAAATATCCCGCCGGATACAGCAGCAGGGACTCCCAATGAACCGCGAGCATTTCCGGCGTCATCAGTATCGAGCCTTCAGGATGCTCGAGCGGTGACAGGAAATCGAAATCCGCTTCTATAACGGAAACTCCGGCGGGCACGGTCGCATGGAAGGCATAGACATTCACAGGATCCCGCTTCCATTCGATCCGATGCGGACCCGCGCTAAGCGTCAGCCCGGCCAATTTCGCCAACGACCCGTCGGCCGGCGCATGCGCACCCAATTGCCACTCTGGGTACAGCAAGGTCAGGGGACCGGATTTGACCGGAATGCGCTCGTGCGTCTTGAAGATCTTTTGGGCCACATTCGAGGCATCCACCTGCAGCTCGATGGTGCCCGGGTATGGCGTGTCCTGAGGCTTTGGGACTTCCTGGGCGGCGAGCACGGTTGCCGTCGCATACAAACTCAAGGTCAGGATCAATTGGAACTTCATTGGAGTCGATTTCCTGCGGTTGTCAACACGCGCTTAGGGTCCGGAGTATAGCCGCTGTCCAGCGGCGGGGATTCTCGTGCCAATGATGGATTGTGCCGCCCGCTGCGATTAAAGTGCCTGCATGAAAACAGCCAGCCTGCTTTGCGCCGCGGCCTGGGCCCTATTCGCGGCCGTGACAGTTCAAGCCGACGAAGTCACCATCGTGAGCAACGTGCTGGGGCCTGAAGGTCCTCTGTACGTCGACGGCAACCTGTACTACGTAGGTTGGGTCTCCAACACGCTCTCGAAATGGGACGGCAAAACGAGCACCGTGCTCAACAGTCTCGAAGGCTGCAGCCACAACGGCTTGGCGCTCACCCATCATCGAACCTTTTTGCTGGCATGCACGGATAATCATGGCGCGATTTTGGAGCTCGACCTGCAGGGCAAGCAACTGCGCCGCTGGGATCGCGACATTAAGGGCAACGGATTCACGGGCGGCATCAACGATCTCATCGTCACGGGCAACGGCGGTGCGTACGCGACCGTTTTTGGGCCGCCCGAGGATGTGCCGACGGCCGTGGCCGGCAAGATCCTGTACTTAGCTCCCGGGAGTCAGCAATGGGCCGAGGTGGCCCGCGACTTGAACTACGCCAACGGTGTCGGCATTTCTCCGGACCAAAAGACGCTGTACGTGAGCGAAACGGTGGGGAATTGCATCCTGAAATTCAGCGTCAATGCCGATGGCTCGCTAAAAGATCGATCGAATTTTGCGTTGCTGAATCTTCTGACCCCCAATAAGGCGACTTCCTGGTGGCTGGGACCGGACAGCATGAAAATCGACCATCAGGGCAACTTGTATGTGGCTCAATGGTTCGGCGGGCAGATCCTCAAGATCTCTGCCGCCGGCAAGCTTCTGCATGCCTTCACCATCGCCGCAGGACAGGGCACGACCAACGTGGCATTCGGCCCGGGCGAGAAGGATTTGTACGTCACGGTTGTGAAGGATCCCAATGATCCGAAAGCCAGGGGCAGCGTCGTCAAAATCCCCAACGTCGAATAATTAGACCTAAGGAAGCATCAATGGACCTCAAGATCAACGATCACACCGTCACCGTCGCCGCGGATCCGGATTTGCCGCTGCTGTGGGTGCTGCGCGACCTTTTAGGAATGACGGGCACCAAGTTCGGCTGCGGCATGGCGCTTTGCGGGGCTTGCACAGTGTTGATCGACGGACAGGCGCTGCGCTCCTGCGTGTTGGCGGTATCCGAAGCGGTTGGAAAGAACATCACCACGATCGAAGGGATCGGCGCCTCGGCGGTGGGCGCGGCCCTGCAGGGAGCATGGCAAGAAATCAACGTGCCTCAATGCGGCTACTGCCAGGCCGGCCAGATCATGTCCGCTGCCGCGCTGCTGCAAGCCAAACCGCAGCCGAGCGATGCCGACATCGATGCCGCCATGTCGGGGAATATCTGCCGGTGCGGTACCTATACGCGTATCCGCTCTGCCATCAAACAGGCGGCAAATCACGGCGCGGTGACGAAATGAACGCGGTCGCCGACGCGATCGTTGCGTCCGAAGGTTTAAGCCGCCGCGAATTCTTGCGGCGGCTTCAGGCGATGGGCGGCCTGCTGCTGGTTGCCGACGGTCTGCACATCGTCAAAGCCGCGGATGCCCCGAAATACGGCGCCGAGGGGATGGAGCACGGCACCATCGACAATCCTTTAGTGTTCGTCATGGTCGGCGACGATGGCTGGGTCACGATCATCGCCCACCGTTCGGAAATGGGACAAGGCGTGCGCACCGGCATGCCGCTCATCGTTGCAGACGAGATGGAAGCGGATTGGAGCAAAGTCCGCGTACAGCAAGCGCCCGCCGATGAGGTCAAGTACGGCAACCAAGATACCGACGGCTCACGCAGCACGCGGCATTTCTTCGACCCGATGCGCCGCTGCGGCGCAGCTGCACGCATGATGCTGGAACAGGCCGCTGCATTATCCTGGAACGTACCGGCAGCCGAGGTGCACGCGGTCAATCATGAAGTGCTGCACGGCAAAACTGGGCGCAAACTGGGCTTCGGGTCGCTGGCGAAACGCGCCGCCAAGCTCAAGGTGCCGCTGCCAAGCGCGCTGCGCTTGAAGAAGGCCGAGGAATTCCGCTATGTCGGCAAGGGCAATGTAGCGCTGATCGACGGACACGATATCGTCACCGGCCAAGCGCAGTACGGCATCGATCCTTGGTTCAAGGACATGAGTTTTGCGGTCATTGCGCGCTCGCCGGTGCTGGGCGGCACGGTCAAGCAGTTTGACGGCAAGGCCGCGGCCGCGGCGCCGGGCGTTCTCAAAGTGATGCAAATGCCGGCGCCCGTTGCGAAGGCCGCCTTTCACCCGCTCGCAGGCGTCGCGGTGATCGCGAACTCTACCGGCGCCGCGATGGCGGCACGCAAGCTATTGGTCATCGATTGGGATGATGGCGCCAACGGAACTTATGATTCCGATGCTTATCGTGCTTCCATGCAAGAGTCGGCGCACAAGCCCGGCAAGGTGGTACGCGAGTCAGGCAACATCGATACCGCGCTGAAAGCAGCCGCCAAAACCCTAGAGGCGGAGTACTACATTCCCCACATTGCTCATGCCACCATGGAGCCGCCGTGCGCGGTGGCGCGCATCGTAGCCGGCAAGTGCGAGGTATGGGCTCCGACGCAGGCCCCGCAGGCAACGCGCGAGGACGTCGCAAAACACCTGGGCATCTCCGAAGACAATGTCACGGTGCATGTCACGTTGCTCGGCGGGGGCTTTGGCCGCAAATCAAAACCGGATTTCGCCACGGAGGCGGCGCAGCTGTCGCAGGCGCTCGACGGGCGCCCTGTCAAAGTGACCTGGACGCGCGAAGATGACCTGCATCACGACTACTTGCACACCGTATCGGTCGAATACCTAAAGGCGGGTATGGATGCCAACGGCAAGGTGAGCGCGTGGCTGCATCGCAGCGTCGCGCCCTCGCTCGTGACGCTCTTCAACCCGAAAGCCGATCACGAAAGCGGCGGCGAGCTCGGGATGGGCTTCATCAACATGCCCTACGACATACCCAATCTGCGGATGGAAAACCCGGAAGCCAGCGCGCATTGCCGCATCGGCTGGTTTCGCTCAGTCTCCAACATACCGCATGCCTTTGCCGTGCAGTCGTTTGTAGCGGAGCTCGCGGCAAGCGCCAACAAGGATCATCGCGACTACTTACTGGAACTCATCGGGCCGGCCCGCAAGATCGATCCGAACAGCCTGCAAGACAAGTGGAATCATGGGGAATCACCGCAACGCTATCCCGTGGATACCGGCCGCCTGCGAGGGGTCGTCGAGAAGGTCACGCAGGAAAGCGGCTGGGGCAAGAAATTCGCGCGAGGGCGTGGCCAGGGGCTGGCTGCGCACTACAGCTTTGTCAGCTACGCAGCGGCGGTGGTGGAAGCGGACATCGATGAACTGGGACGAATCAGTGTCCCGCGGGTGGATATCGCATTCGACTGCGGCCCGCAGGTCAATCCGGAACGAATCCGATCGCAGCTCGAAGGAGCCGTCATCATGGGCTTAAGTCTCGCGATGTTCGGCGAGATCACCTTCAAGAACGGCAGAGCGCAGCAGGATAATTTTCACCAGTATCGCGTGATGCGGATGAACGAGGCACCGAGCGACATCCGCGTGCACCTGATCCCGTACACCGATTGGACCATGCCGCTCGGCGGCGTAGGCGAGCCGGGCATTCCGCCCATTGCGCCCGCACTGTGCAACGCGGTCTTCGCGGCGACCGGCAAGCGAATTCGCCGGTTGCCCATCAAGGATCAGGCCAGACGTTCAGCTTGAGCAGCATACCGGTAAAGAAGACTCTCGCCGGCCTCGCGCCGCCGCCGTTAAAGGCGGCGTCGTTCTTGAAAACCGTTCGCGCCTCTAAGGGCAATCCCTTCGAGATCATGCCGCTGGCAGCCTTCGAGCAGCCGGTCTATCTGGCGACATCGCCGCTCGGAAAAGTGCTCATCGTCAATGATCCGGAGGGCGTACGCCGAATCCTGCTCGATAACGTCGCCAATTATCCGAAGCATGCGCTGGGAGATGAATTCTTCTCGGCCATGTTCGGCGAGGGTTTGTTGAGCGCGCCTCCGCTCAAGTGGCGCACGCATCGCAAGGTGATGGCGCCCTCCTTCGGCACCCGCACCGTGGAATCGTACGCGCCGGCGATGATCGAGACCACGCTCGCCTTCGCGCAGCAGTGGGAAGCGCTGCCGGAATCCGCGGAGTTGGACATCGCGGAGGAAATGAAGGCGCTGACCTTGAAGATCATTTGCCGCACGATGTTTTCCTCGGACGCAGAGGAGCTGGCGACTTGTTCCCGCGGGGCGCTCGACTTCGCACAGGCGTCGATGGAATTTGGGCTGCTCGATATTTTGCCGGTGCTGGGGCCGTGGCGCATCCGGCGCAAGCAGGAGGCGATCCGCTCGCATTTTAAGAGCATGGACACGGCCATTTATCGATTGATCAGCGAGCGTGAAGAGATCCGCGACGAGGCACCCAAGGATTTGCTGACCCGATTGGTCGCCGCGAAGGATCCTGACGACGGCGCCGGGTTGAACGCGACCGAGGTTCGCGACGAAGTCATCACGATTTTCATGGCCGGCCATGAGACCACGGCGGTGACGATGACGTGGGTATGGTACTTGCTGTCGCAGCACCCGGCCGAAGAGGCAAAGCTGCACGAGGAATTGGATGCCGTGCTCGGCGGACGGGCGCCGACGGTCGACGATCTGCCGCAACTGCCCTATACGCGCATGGTCATCGAAGAGGCGATGCGGGTCTATCCGCCGGCGCCGGGCATTACGATTCGGGAAGCCCTGCAGCCGGATGAGATTTGCGGATTCAAGGTCACCCCGGGCCTGCAAATCATGATCGCGCCTTGGATACTGCATCGACACCGGCGTTTATGGCAGGATCCGGAGCGTTTTGATCCAACCCGTTTCAGCAAGGAGTCGAATGAAACGCGTCCGCGCTTTGCCTACCTGCCTTTCGGCGGCGGCCCTCGGGTGTGCATCGGCGCTACGCTGGCCATGACCGAAGCGTCCTTGATCCTCGCGGTGCTGGCGCAGCGATTTTACCTGCGGCTCAAGGAGCATCAGGACATCCGACTGCAGACCCGGATCACCTTGCGCCCCAAAAACAAAATGATGGTCATTCTGGAGCGGCGCGCCGCCGCTCGATAGGCGCACCGCGCACGAAAGTCGCACGGCTCGTATCAAGCCGTTTCGGCGACGCTCCGCTGCTCTTCACCGTCGGGATTCAGCGCAACCTTCGACACCTTGTCGAAAATCATGGTGGCCTGATCGGCCGCGGCGTACGCGGGCCAGCGCGGCAGATGCGCATGGTTTGGATTGCCGGTGCGCGCAAATTGGATCCAGGCGTCGCACATTTTGCCCGCCAACGCCCGCGCCTCCGCGCCACCGCCCGTCATGGTCTCGCAGCGATCGGTGTTGTCGAATACGAACGCAATCTCCGAGCAGTGGAACGCACGCGGACGCCCGCTCAAAATGGGAGTCTGCCAGGTAAACCAATACAAATAGGCCGGTGCTCCGCCCTGCATCGCTTTGAGCTTCGCTTGTTGGATGGCGCTTCCGCGCACCCCGGACGAGGCAATGCGGGACCAGAGATCGAATGGCTTGGCTTGCGGCGTTCGGTCACGAAAGGCAGCGATGACGGCACCGGCCTTCTCGCCGTAAACCTCCCCCACCCGAGAGTGCAAGACCTCATCCGACATGGCCTCGTATTCCGGATGATTGATCGCGGTAACGAACTCATTCAGTGTAGTGCCGATGATCATCGGGATGCCGGCCGAGATGGCCGGTGCCTGCGGATCGAAGGGATGCGTGGGGAGGGTCTTGCCATCCACCACGGGTGCAAATCCGATGGAATCAGAGATGCGACGAAAGTTCGGAATGCCGCCGGGCGGCCTTGGCCGATCGCGCAGCGCCTTCAGAGCTGCATTCAGGATCTGCTGGTACGGCAGCTTATGGATTTGCGCCAAAGTGTCCCGCGTGAGACCCAGCTCGGCGACGATGACATCGGCTGTCTTCTGAGCATTTTGCTGCGGGATGCCACGCAGCAGCGAGCCGCTCTCGACGATCGCGCGATGAAACAAGCCCTTGGCGGCCGGCATGGCCATGAGCGCCGAGACCTTGCCGCCACCTCCCGACTGACCGAAGATCGTGACGCTCGAAGAATCGCCGCCGAAGCTTTCGATGTTGTCGCGCACCCACTCGAGTGCAGCGACGATGTCGAGCATGCCGAGGTTGCCGGACGCTGCATACTGGTCGCCATAGCTCGACAGATCAAGATACCCAAAAACATTCAGGCGGTGGTTGAGCGATACCACCACGACATCGCCGCGCCGGGCGAGATTCTCACCATCATAGGATCGCAGTTCCTGGCCGGAGCCTGCCGTGTATCCGCCACCGTGCAGCCACAGCATCACGGGACGTTTCTTGTGGTCGTTTATGCCTGGCGTCCAAACGTTGACGCGCAAGCAATCCTCACTCTGCACGCCGTCGTCCCACGCAAACATGAACGCCTCTTCGTCGTTCGCCCAGCCGGAGCGGGGCCCCTGCGGCGCGACGTAACCGTATTGACGCGAGCTGCGAACGCCGGTCCACGGTTTTGGCGTCGCGGCCGGCATAAAGCGGTTGGCTCCGGCCGTGTCGTCGGCGTAAGGAATGCCTTTGAAGGTATAGATTGCGTTGCGAACGTAGCCGGCCACTCGTCCTGCACGCGTGGCAACGATGGCCTCACCGTCGCGCGCGACTAGCGGTGCTGAACTCGCTCCGTGCGGCCGCGCCGGCGCGGCTACGACATCCGATATCGCACCCTGCCCCATCGCACCGCAGGCAAATGCCGCTGCACCCTTGAGCAGAGTACGCCGTGGCAGCGGTGTTGCCGAACTGGATGCTTTCTCGGGGAATGAGGCGATCTGTTTGTCTTTCATGGCGCCTTTTGTCAGTGAAGAGTCTGATCCAGCGCCGCCACCTCGGCAGCGGTGATGCTGTCTTTGTAGTGATTGTCGAAGTGGGTGCGCACGTAGTTTATCACTGCAGCGATTTGCGCATCATTGAGTGACGCCGGGGGACCTTCAAATGCGATGGCGTGCCTGACGCCAAATGCCGGCATATTGCGCCTGCCGGCTAAAATCGTCAGCGCCATGTATTGGCGGGAGGACAGAGCTAGATCCTTGGCCAGTGGCGGATATCGGCCAGCACCGACCGCACCCTTGCCATCCGCCATGTGACAGCCCTGGCAGATGCGTTCGTAGATCTGCCGGCCATCCGTGGTGGTGAATGGCGCCGGGTCGAGAATACCGGCGCTTTCCGCACGCGCAGGGGTCTGGAGCAACGCGCTCGACAATGCGCCAAGCACGATCAAGGCGCAGAGAATACTGCCGGCGGCGAACTGCCGCTTCTGCTTGTTCATGCGCGAGCTCCCGCGCCGAGCGCGCGTTTATGCAGCCGGTCGATGGCATCGAGTGCCGATGTCACGGCACCTTCTTGCCAGGCCGGCAAGTAGGAGGCGTGTTCCCCGGCGAGAACGATGCGGCCGTCGAATGCACACAGATTGTCGTAGTGCGTCGCTCGAGTTTGCTCGCTCCATAGGCCAAAGCAGCCCAACGCGGAAGGCACCCGATGCCAGGCCACCGCGATGCCATTATCGAATTCGCGCGTGTATTGCGGGTGAATTTGGCTGCCGTATTCGATCGCCTTCGACACCCGTTCGGCGGGCGTCATGGACGTGAACTCCATCGAGTTGATCATGTCCCAAATATACGCGCCCAGCAGCACGCCCTTGCCATCCGAGAAAAATCGACTGCTGGGGTAGCTGATCTGGCCGATGGGCAGGTCGGTATAAGTGATCCCGCCGTAAATTTGTTCATCCTCTTCCCAGAAACGGCGCTTGAACTGAAGCCCCACTTTGAGCCCGGTGCAGTAAGGAACCGCGGCGATGGCATTTGCCATTGGTGCGCCGACGTTCATGGGGATCTGGCCCAAGATCGAGAGGGGTATCGTGCAGATGCACCAGTCGGCCTTCACCGTTTGGCGGCTGGAGCCTGCGCTTAAATCCTCGAAGGTGGCGCTGACGCCTGCGTCATCCTGATGAATGTCGACGACTTTGGCATTGTAGCGAATTAGAGGCCCAAGCTCGCGCCCAAACGCCTGGCCGACCTGACCCATGCCGCCCACCGGCTGGAACATCGTCGTTTGCATATCATAGATTTCGCCGAACGGCAGCGCCGCCCAGAGGCCGGACTTCAGCAGATCGCTCAAGGCCACGGGCTCGGAAAACACCGGCCGGGCCGATAGACCGCCGCCCGGATCGCGCTCATAGCCGCGCCGATCACTGCTCCCTTCGCTTTTGACAAATCGATAATTTTGGTCGAGCGCGCCGCTGAAGCGCAGCGCATCGAGCAGAACGGCGCGATCCTCGGCGGTCACCTCTGCATCGAGCGCATGGGTTTGCGTGGCCTTCGCCAATAATTCGGCCACATGGCCGTTGAAGTCTGCCTTGACGGTGCGCAGCTGTTGCGGTTTGCCGCCGAATGCCTTGCGGCTGTGCACGTAGGCGTTGTAGTTGATCTGCACGAAGGGCTCGAGCGCGACGCCGAGTCTTTTGCAGTAGCTCAGCATGCCGCGATGGTGATAAGGCAAACGCCACGGACCCGGATTGATATACAAGTCCGGATCAAAGCGGCACTCCTGCGTTTCTCCGCCCAGTTCCGTGTAGCGATCGCCGCCGCGCAGGGTCCAATTGCGGCCGCCGGCGCGCGCGTTGTACTCGAGCACGGTCACCTTGTAGCCGGCGTTGCGCAATTCATAGGCAGACACGAGGCCGGCGATGCCTGCGCCGAGAACGAGCACCGAAGTCCCTTTCGGAGCAGCACTCAAGCGGATCGGACCCTGAAATTTCGATTCAGCCGCAAACCCAAGGCTGTGCATGGCTTGGTACATCGCAGTACCGCCGGCGCTTAAGCCGATCATCGTCAACAATTGCCGGCGCGATATCCCTGGATTGGATCTTTCTGTCATTCTGTTCACCTCATGGAGGGATGCTGCGCAGGATAACGCGGAATGCCAACGGCGTCTTATGGGTCGTTCCTGACGAATTCTCGGGTTCTTGGGAGGGCAGTGACTCCGCGGACAGAGCGGATGCTGCAATTAGCGTTAGCATTAGAATCGCAGTTCGTTTCACGGCAACCTCGTGTTCGAATCCGTATGTGCAGGCGCGAGAGCGCATTCTATAATCACGAGCGTCGTACCGCACCCGAGGGAGCGAGCCGTGGCATTCGAAATGACCGAATTGGTGGGCGCGGAATTTCCGCTGTTTGCCTTCAGCCATTGCCGCGACGTGGTGGCAGCGGTCAGCCGCGCCGGCGGCTTCGGCGTATTGGGCGGCGCGCGCTTCTCGGCGCAATCGCTGGAGCAAGAACTAAAGTGGATCGACGATCACGTCGACGGCAAACCCTATGGCATCGATATTCTGATCCCGGAACATCAGGCCGTCAGGCCTGGTACCGACGCGGAGACGATCGCCGCCATGGTGCCGGCCGAGCATCGTGCCTTTGTTGCGGACCTGCTGCGACGAAGCGGCATCGAGGCGAAGGCCGAGCAGCCCCAAGGGCGCGCTACCACAGCTTACGACGGCGAACCGTTGCTGGAAGTCGCGTTCAAGCATCCCATTCGCCTCATCGCCAATGCGCTGGGAATCGCGCCGCCGGCGATGCTCGAGCGCGGCCGCCGCCACGGCGTGCCGGTGGCCGCGCTGGTGGGTGCCAAAGAGCACGCGATTCGCCAGGTCAACGCGGGTGTCGATGTCATCGTCGCGCAAGGCAGCGAAGCCGGGGGTCATTGCGGCGAAGTCTCGACCTTGGTGCTGATTCCGGAGGTCATCGAGGCGATATCGAAGATTCGCAGGGTACCCGTGCTTGCTGCCGGCGGCATCATGACCGGGAAGCAAATGGCGGGAATGATGGCAATGGGGGCGGCCGGGGCATGGACAGGTTCTGTGTGGCTCGCGACCAGTGATTCCGAGGTCGCGGAAGTGGTTCGCGACAAGCTGGTGGCGGCGACGTCGCGCGACACGATTCGCTCTAAATACCGGACCGGGAAATTCAGCCGCCAATTGCGCTCCTCTTGGCACGACGCCTGGGAGGCGCCGGGCGCGCCTGCGGCTTTGCCTATGCCGATCATGGGCGTGCTGGTCGAGCCGGTTTTGCAGCAGATCAACACCGCAGCAGCGAAGGGCAACGCGCAGGCTCGTGAACTTGTAACTTATTTTGTAGGTCAGGGAGTGGGAATGATTGACGGCGTCAAGTCCGCAACCCGAGTCGTACAGGATTTCAAAGAGGATTTTGCGGAAGCCATGAGCACCGTGATGGCCTGGAGTGAAGCCTAGGGTGCTCTCAAAGAGAGGGCCGCGGCGAGCGGCCCCTCCATTCCCCTAGGGCGCCAGAAATTTCTTGAGCGGCTCCCAATAGTTTTTCATACCAACCCTTGGCCAAATGCGCGCCGCCGCCTTTGGGAAATCCCACGTGATCGAAGCTGATTCGCGTGCCCTTGGCGTCGTCCGACAATTCAAATGTCGCGACCGAATAGACGCCCGGCTTCCAAGTCGCCTCGCGCCAGGCCTGCACGATGCGTACGTTGGGGATGAGTTCGAGATTGCGGCCGACGATATGTCCGCCGAACAGAACGAACGTGCCGCCCGGCTCCGCGTTGATCTGCACCGGCACCGTCGCGCTCTTCAGCACGGTCTGCATGGCGACCCCGAGTTGCTGGACGCGCTGATATTGATCGGCGTGGGTGAGTCAGAATCATTTGACATCTCCTGATTCAGTTGAATTTGAGCATCGTCTAAGCCGATCGATGAGCCAGCGGCCCGCGGGGCCCGGCGGCTTGGCGCTGAGATACACGGCCGACATTGGCATGCTGAGACCTTCGGCCGGCAAGTCTTCGATCGTCAGCATCGCGAGGCGGCCTTCGTGAAGATCTTGCTTTACCGCATGCAACGGCATGCCGCCCCAACCCAACCCTTTGAGCAAAAATGCGTGCTTCGCGAACAAGTCACCGAGCCGCCACGTGAGCGGCGACATCACGCCGAATTCGCGCCCTGCCGACAATGCCGACCGGTCGGTGAGCACGAGTTGCACATGCTTGGCGAGTTCTGTCTTTTCGATGGTCCCTTTGATTGCAGCCAGCGGGTGATCGCGCGCCGCCACCATGACCATTGCAACGCTCTGGAGGCTCTCGGCAGACATGCCGGGCGGCATCAGCGGCAGCGAACCCACCACGCCTAAGCTGCAGCGACCATCGAGCACCGGCGTGAACGCGCCTCCCAGTGCCTCCACATACAGACGCAGTGGCGTGCGCGGAAAGCGCAGCCTGAATTCTTTAGCGGATTCCGTGATCGCTTCGATGGGAAACATCACGTCCACCACAGCGGAAAGTTCCGACTCAAGACCTCCCGCAATTCCCTTGGCCCGCGCCTTGAGAAGGTCAACGTTCGCAATCACGCTGCGTGCGTCGGCGAGCAGCAGCACACCGGCATCCGTCAGCTTCGGGTAGCGGGCGGATCGATCGAAAAGGGTTACGCCGACGTGTGTTTCCAGGTTACTGATTAGCTCGCTGATCGCGGATTGCGCCCGGCGCAATTTACGCGCCCCCGCCGAAAAACTGCCCTCGTCCACGGAAGCGATGAAAGCCCGCAACTGATCGAGTGAAACTCCATCGAGCATGCCCTATTCTATCAGTTATACCGATGGATTCCATCGCAATATAACGGCTTCTCAGGGGAGATAAACCCGTGCAGCATGACGAGGTTGGGTTTGTTTCAACACACATTTTCGGGTGGCATATGCAATTACTTCATCTGGATTCCAGCGTTCTTGGGGCCAACTCCGTCAGCAGGACACTGTCGGCCGAGATTGCGGCACGTCAGGTCGCCCTGCACCCTGGCATGCGCGTCGTGCGTCGTGATCTGGCAGCCGATACCGCATTGCATTTGTCGGCTGCACACTTAGCGGCATGGCAAGGCGGCACCGTCGAGGATGTCCGATTGGGCGCGGACCTTGAGAAAGGCAACGCCTATTTGGACGAGTTATTCGCCGCCGACATCATCGTGATCGGCGCGCCGATGTACAACTTTTCGATCCCCTCCCAGCTCAAGGCTTGGATCGACCGCATCGTCGTTGCCGGCAAAACCTTCCGCTACGGCCCAAATGGCGTGGAGAGCCTGCTGCCGAAAAACAAAAAGGTTTTCATCGCGTCATCGCGGGGCGGCGTTTATACGGGAGGCGCGCCCGCGGCGGCTCTCGAACATCATGAAAGCTATCTCACCGGTGTGCTGGCCTTCATTGGCTTAACGGACGTGACCATCGTTCGCGCTGAGGGAACCGCAAAGGGAGCTGCGGCAAAAGAAGCTGCAATGACCCAGGCCCGCGAAGACATCGCGGCGATGGCGGCGTGATTTAGCGTGGCGCGGGCAGCAATTCGCGCAAGGTCACCACGGCAGAAAAGGGTTGCCCGTTTCGCTGCAACGAGAGCGTGACTTTGGTTCCGGGAGGCGCGCGCAGCGAGCGCCTCAGGTCCCAACCTGAGACTTGCAATGAGGGCCTGCCGTCGATCGCCGTAATGGCATCGTCCGGGCGAAGTCCTGCTTCGGCCGCCGGCGTTCCCGCCGCGACCGCGGAGACCTTGAATGTATCGGCGTCTTCCTTGAAAAAGCTTAAACCCGCCCGATCGTAAACACGAAGGTCGTGACCCGGCACCGCTTCGAACCAGACTTCGCCGCGCCCGTAGTCGAATTCGAGCGTGAAGCCGGCCAGAATATCGTTGCCTACGTTTCCGGCCTCCGTGATCGAGGAGAACGCTCCCTTCTGATCCTTCGAATAGTGCGCAACGACGCCGCGAAACTGCGAACCGGCCACTTCAAAATCGACGCGGCTCGACCAGCTCTGCGATGCGCCGCCCATGCCGTAGCCGAGCGAAGGGAATCCGCTCTTCATTTGAGCTTCGAGGCCGCGCCCGTCCGCCCACGCACCCTGCACGATCAGTGACCCGGAATTACCGGTATCGAGAGCAATCTGTCCGGCGGCATTCGCAATCTTGCCGTTGAACAGCGGTTGATCATCGCTGAAAAAGATCGGCACCGCGATTCCCGCTCCCCTATGTTTATAGGCCGACAGCGGCTGGAAAGTAAGCATTTTATTGCGGTAGTCGAGCCGCATCGCGAAGCGCTCGAACAGCTCAAGACCCAGTATGCCCGCCAAGGGCGGCCGCGCGCCCCGCTCGGTCGTGTCGACCGGCAGCGGAATCACGGTAAAGGACTGATTTCGCAGTGTCATGCCGCCGATATCGAGCCGGTCGACTTGTGCGAATTGAAGCGGCATCGTGCCCTCGCCGGAACCGCCGCTGGCACCTGCCCCTACAGGCTTGAGGTGCAGAAGTTTCGCCGCTTCCGGCGTCACGATGTCATGGCCACCCGTGTCCAGAATAAAGGCGAAAGGCCCTTGTCCATTGAGCTTCGCTTCAACGACCACATCGCCATCGAATTCGATGGGAACCGTGGTCTTGCCGCCGGCGATCGAAAAGTCATCAAGGGGTTGCGGCCGGACAAATTCATGCGCCGATTTGCCGAGGCCGACATTTTCAATGTGGATCACGTCCCTATCCGCATCTACCCCATCTTCGGTGATCACCGTCGACGGCACGGGGACGCCGCTGCGATTGCGATAGTCTTGGTAAGCGACCGTTTTGGTGTAAGTCGGCATGATTTGCACGCTTCGGTGCAAACGATGCGTGTTCGCATCGAACCAAAGATCTACCGCTTGGCCCGCGCGCGGGGTCGCGCGAACGATTGCAAAGATTTTGCCTTCATCGGTGCCGTCTGCGAGGCGCTCGAGCGTTGCACCGGCCGCGCCCGGCTTGAGATACCCAAATGATGCCAGCCACGCTTCGGTGACATTGTTTTCCAGAGCAAAAGGCGAATCCAGCGGATGCACGCCTCCGGACTTGTCCTGGCGCCAATAGGTCTTCCCGTCCCATACCTCGATAGTGCGAAAAGTGCCGAAGTCGGCAGCCATGCGAGTCCGGCCGGAATCCAGATCGACGGATTTGCGCCACCGTCCCGTCAATCCGTTGGCCATTTCAGTGCCGGATTCGACGCGAATTCCGGATATCGCCAAAGGACCGGCGGCTGCTCGAGCAGACGCCAACACTGCCCGGGCGCCATCCACCGACGCTGCCATAGCGAGCGCTGGCGCGATGAGCCAGCAGCACGCGGCCATGAGCCGCGCTTGAACGAACGTGTGGTATCCCGGCATAGTTTTTTTAAAAGAATACCTCAACGGCGAGCGCCGCGGAGAGCCGGTTGGCGGCCGAATTACGAGACCACTTACAAGAGAGCCCGCGCCCGAACCCGGGGCCGGCTCAACTCAGCCGGACGAGCGCATCCTTACTGAGCACGGGCAACCCCAGTCGCGCTTCGTGCACGGCTACCAAATCGCGGTCATCATGCTGCCAGGGATGGAAGCGGGGCCGGAAGAATGACAGCCACGCCGGAAACACTTGGCGCAACAGACCGGGATAAATCGCCAGATACCAGAAAATGCGCAGGCCCACCCGCGGCCCAACAATGCCATCCTGGCGGAGGAATTCCCTCATGGCGCGCACGCGGCCTCGCACGAAGTTGTAGCTGATGTTGAGCATTACCAGCGAGCGAAACTTCCAGCGTTTATAGGCCGAAAGCTTCTCAGTGGCGGCCAGAAAAGTATCGAAGGCGACGCCCTTGTGCTCGATCTCCTCGATGGCGTGCCATTTCCAGAGCCGCGCGGCATCGGGCGACGCGTGCTTGAAATGACGTTCATGCTTCAAGCAGGCATGCGCAATGATGGCAGTGAAGTGCTCCAGGGCAACGGTAGTGACGAGACCGAAGATGGGCGGATTACTCTTTAATTCCGCCAACCGTCCGTCCAGCTCGGCGTGCATCGGCGCCACATCGTAGCCGGATTGCTCCACTTGGCTGTTCAAATGCGCGTGCTCGCGGCTGTGCGCAGCTTCCTGCTTGATGAAAGCGTCGATTTGCGCCTGCTGCTCTCGGGGCACTGCATCTCGAAAATTCCGCACGCTCTCGATGAAAAACGCCTCGCCTTTCGGAAAGGTGAGTGAAAGGCTGTTGTAAAACGCCGTCGCAACTGCATCGCCGCCGTTCCACCAACGATCGGCGGAGCGGCCGCGCGCGAACATCACGTTGCGTGGTTGGATGCTCAGGTCCTTTGGGGTGGGCGAGGCATGTTGCATGGCAGCTCGATCTTGACGCTTCAGAGAGCCTGTAAAGTTAATCTCTATTTATGCATCCGTCAATAGTCTATTGATGGAAACATAAATTATCTCTCTCGCAGTGCAGCAAGAGCCTGGGCGAAGTAATCCCTGCGCTGGGCGGCGCCGGCACCAAGCACACTGCCGAGAAGCGGTCCAACGGAGGATTCCGCATACGCGGCAAACGCGAGGATCAGGGCTATGCGCGCGATGCGTTTCGAGTCGGTCTTCGAGCGCGGTCGCGCGCGGCTGGCGATGAACTCCGCGAGCATGCGATTCACCGGCTCCAGCCTCGATGTTTCCCCCGAGCGAACCAGCCACCCTAAAACCCTACCCAAGCCGTTCTCACTGAAGAGATCGAAGACGCGAACCACCACGGCGCGATAGTCGTGCTCGAGATTGCCCATTTCCACATCAACGGTCTGCAAGCCGGTCAACAACTCGCGCACCAGGTCCTCCGCGATGGCCGCATGCAAACCGGCAGCCGATCCGAAGTGATGGCTCAAATTGGGATAGGTCACGCCGGCGGCATCGGCTACGGCGCGCATCGTGAGGACGTCGTCCGACCCTTCGACAATCAGGCGCCGCGCCGCAGCCAGTGCTTGGGCGCGCATGTCGGAAGCCGCGCGCCGAATACGCCGTGTGGGCCCGGCGCTTGCAGATTTCTTCTTCACGTCCGAGAAGTCTGCTCGATGCTTTCGATCGTGGCAACTGCACCGTCGAAGCTCTGGGTCCTGCCGCTCGGTTGCCGATTGCGCCGCGGCGTGCCTAAATAGTCCGATGGCTCGAGCAGCAATTCTTGTGTGCGGAATTGCGGCGTTGCTGGCGCTGTCAAGTTGCCGGACGCCGCCACAGACATCCGATGCAAAGCCAAAGTCTGAGCTCCCGGCGGCCACGCCTCCTGCTTCGATGACGCCCGAAAGAACGGCGCCTCCGGCGGCGGCGCAGCCCACCCCCTCAACGCCAGCCCCGGCGCCGTCCTCGCGTCCCTCAACCCCCGCCCCCGCCCCTCCCCCTGCGCCATCATCGAAGTCGAGCGCCGCTCCCGCGGGACGCCCAACAGTTAATCCAAACACGGCCAGCGCACGCAGTGCCGTTCCCAAGCCGAAAGCACAGCCAGCTCCGGCACCGGCCGCGGCTGCGGGCGGGACCGGGGCCGGGGCCGGGGCCGCGCCCACAGCGCCTAACGCTTCATCGCTTGACTTGAATTCTCTGGAGCAACGTCTGAAGGACACGCACGCGATCGGCGTCTTTACGAAGCTGTCGCTGAAGAATCAGGTAGACGACCTGTTGAGCGAGTTTCGTGCGTATCACAAGGGGGCCGCCAAGACGCCCCAGTCCGAACTACGGCAGAAATACGACTTGTTGATTTTCAAAGTGCTTTCACTGCTGCAGAATGGCGATCCGCAGCTCGCGTTGGCGATTGCCTCTTCACGAGAGGCAATCTGGGGAATTCTGATGGATCCTCAAAAGTTTGCGAACATCTAACATTGAAGGAGCTACCGTGAGTACGCGCATATGCAGATTGGTTTTCGCAGCGCTGGCGCTGGGCGCCGCGTCCTGGGCCGTCGCGGACACATCCAACGGCAAGGACTTGCAGGCCACCATCGTCCTCAACGGCCATCCATGCGATCAGGTGGTCAACAGCAAGCGCAACGCCGACAGCGACTATACGGCGACTTGCAAGGACGGCAATCGCTATCGAGTCTTCGTTGACCCCAAGGGCCGAGTGGTCGTTCAGAAGTTATAGCGGCTGCCTTGAACAAAAAAATTGCACCGCGGGATTTTCGAAACGCCTTTGTCGCTGTCATGGAATCGGAACGGGATGGCTTCCGAGACGCCGTGGGCTTTGAAACCAAGTCCTACAACTACTACATGCGGTCGACCATTTATCCGAAAATTGCGCGCCAACTTGGCCTGCAGTCCTGGAACAAAGAGTATTACACGCTGGACGGCATGCTTTACGAAGAGCGCGGCATAGACAATACGGGCAAATACGCCTCGTATGCGAACTGGGTATCCGTCGCCATCGAACACGAGAATGACGCTTCGCAAGCGCACGAAACGATGAACAAGCTGCAGCTGTTCAACGCCCCCTTGAAGGTGCTGATCACCTACGCGCAGCTGGGTCAGGCCACCGATTCGCTGCTGCGAAAGTATGAGAACATCATCAAAGCCTCCGATGTATTCAACGACGTCGCCACGCTGCGGCAGCAACTCGTCATCCTTGGGACGCCGAAAGCGGTCGCGGATTGGCGGTTCTACGCCTATGAGAACGACGGCTTTGTATTGATGCTGCCGAGCTGATCCGGCTGCCGATCTTATTGCGGCTGACGCGTCGCACTGCTCTTGAGCTTTTGCAGTTCCAATTGGCTTTGGCCGATTCCGGCAGCGGGGACTTCCTCTCCCGCCCGATCGGCAATTGCCTGCCAGCTCGCCGCCACACGTTCAGCGGCGCTCTCATCGACACCAGCGTAAATGCCGTGGGTCAGCGTAATGTGTGCCTGCTCATAGCTGCCGCCGCCGGCACACAGAATCGTGCGGCTCGGCGCATCGTCGCTTACCAACGCAAGCACGCCAGGACTGACTGCGGACGGCGGAAGCAAGCGCAATGTTTCTTCTGACATCAGCCCATCCAACATGCGGGTTCCCGCCGACGGAGCAATGCAATTGACGCGAATGTTGTACTTCGCCCCCTCCAACGCAAGCGTCTGCATCAGTCCCACCAGGGCGAGCTTGGCTGCTCCATAATTGGCCTGCCCGAAGTTGCCATACAGACCCGATGAAGAAGTCGTCATGACGATGCGGCCGTAGGACTGCTCTTTCATCTGGTCCCACACAGCCTTGGTGCAGTGAACGGAACCCATGAGATGAACGTCGATGACACTGCGAAAATCGTCGAGACTCATTTTTGAAAAGGACTTATCGCGCAAGATGCCGGCGTTGTTCACAAGAATGTCGATCTTCCCCCATTGGACCAACGTCTGGTCGATCATTGCTTGCACTGCGGCGACGTCCGTCACCGACGACGCATTCGCGATTGCCTGGCCGCCTGCGGCGCGGATCTCCTTCACGACCGCCTCGGCGGCAGCAGACGAGCCACCGATTCCGCCAACGGTTCCGCCGACATCGTTGACCACGACTTTGGCGCCGCGCCGCGCGAGCAGCAGCGCGTGTTCGCGGCCCAGGCCGCCGCCGGCGCCTGTGACCAGCGCGACTCTTCCGGAAAGATCGATTTTCATGCAGGCCCTCATTTATAAAGGCGCAATTTATCACTTAGTGTCCGTTTTGTGCCCAAAGCGATGATTGGGTACGAGTCTCGCGCCCAAGATGCAGTCTCCCCTAAACCTCCAAGCGTTCTCCCTGCGGCCTCCATGTTTGGGATTACAGAGGTGTGATGAACTCCAATTCGTCGCGGCGGGATGGGTCCGCCGCAAAAGCTGAAATTCAAATAACTTTTTAAGGATGCTAAATGATGACATTCAGACGATTTGCGAAACATTTTCATCGTCCCGCCATCGCCGTCGCTCTCATGGGCGTTGGCCAGTTGCCCGCACTGGCGCAAGAAGCCCACTCCCACATGACGGTATCGGCAAATACCGAACTCACTACGGATCAAAAGAGCAACGCGAAAACCCTTCTGAAGAAAGTCCGAGACGCGACGCAGCGCTTTCAGAATGTCGAGGTGGCTCAGGCGGACGGCTATCAGCTTCTTTTCGGCTGCGTGAGCGGAGACAGCGCGGGCGCGATGGGACTCCACTATGTAAATATGGACCTAGTCACCAAAGGTGAAGTGAACCTGAACAATCCCCAGATTGTGATCTACGAGCCGACATCAGACGGGGGCGTTCGCCTGACCGGCGCGGACTATCTGATTCTCGCCGAAGGTTGGGACAAGAACCATCCCGGTGATCCGCCCCAGCTCATGGGACAACTGTTCCATTTGTTCGACGCCCCCAATCGCTTCGGGCTGCCGGCTTTCTATACGCTGCACGTCTGGGCTTGGAAGGACAATCCCAACGGTGCGTTCGTGAACTGGCATCCCAAAGTTTCCTGCGAATCATTCACGGGTAAGAACAACTCGGATTCCCGACGCTAGCAACGGCAGGTATGGCAGCCCTTTTCGATCCGGCCACCGGATTCGAAGGGGGCTGCTTGAGCTAGCGTTCGACCGAAAATCTCGTCTCGTCGGCGTCGAGAACAAGATGCCCGGACACGATACGGTTGATCCAACGGGCCGTATCGAGCACGCCACCAAAGCAGAAAAAGTGAGGCGCAACGACACGCGTCGAGCTTGGGAGCTGCATGAGCCGCATCACGTGCTGCTCCGGAGTCGTGGCCAGCTCGGCAATCGTGCTGACGGCGCTCAAATTGCGCATCACGGTGCGCAGCGAGGCGCCGATTCCACAGCGCATTGCAAACTTGATGAGTTTCGAGAGCGGAGCGGGTCCCGCAATTCCAGCAAGGATCGGCAGGCGCACGTCGTGGCGAACCAACTCGGGTTCCCAGTCCCGCAGCGCGTTGCCGTTGAAGCCGAACTGCGTAACGATGAACATTGCCAAGCCGGTGCGATCGGCAAAAGCCTGTTTCGCCTGCAGAGCATTCCACAAGAGCGACTGCCCCAGGCCCCTCTGCCCCTCGGGATATCCGGCGATGCCGATTCTTTTGATGCCGGACTTCTCGATTATTCCCGTGGCAAAGACATCCAGCGTGCTTTCAAACTCTCCCGCTGGATGCTCCGTGTCGCCGGCGACCAGCAGCACTTGCTCGACGCCATGTGCGGTCAATTCCGCGAGGGCGGTGCGCAGGGTCTCGGGATAATTGATGCGCCGCGCGACGATATGGGGCGTCGCGTGAAAGCCGGCCGCTTGCACCGCCAACGAGGCCTTCACCACCTGCGCAAGGGACGCGCTGGGAACATGTGAAACATAAACCTCGGAGCCCTGGGGCAGAAGATCGCGCAATTCCGCTAAGTGATTTTGCTCCGACGAAGAGATCTCCACCGATGCCTCGCGCATGAAGGCAACGATGCGCTCCTTGAGGGGCCCTGAGTGCGCAGGCAGAGGCGACATGGCTGCGCGCTCGAAGGCGGCTTAGTTCGATTGGCGGCCGGCGCCCGCAACCATCTGAGCGGTGATGCGTGTCACGTGCTCGCCCTGATACCGGCACATTTCAAGCTCCAGTTTCGTGGGCATGCGCGATTCGCTGCCGGCGCCGGTGACGCAGCTCGCTCCGTAAGGAGTTCCACCCGTGATCTCCCGCATGGTTGCCAGATCCTTAAATGTGTAGGGCAAGCCAACGATAATCATGCCATGGTGCAGCAAGGTGCTATGAAACGAGGTGATCGTGGTTTCCTGCCCTCCGTGCTGGCTGGCGGTGCTGCAAAAGACACTGCCGATTTTGCCGACGAGTGCACCCCGCCCCCACAAGGGGCCGGTCTGGTCGAGAAAATTGCGCATTTGTCCGGCCATATTTCCAAAGCGCGTCGGCGTACCAAAGATCACCGCGTCGTACTGCTCCAGCTCGTCCGGAGTTGCGATCGGCGCGGCCTGATCGAGCTTGAAGCCCGAGGCCTTGGCAACATCAATCGGGCAAGACTCCGGCACGCGCTTCACCATGACCTGAGTATTCGCAACCCGCGCCGCGCCTTCCGCCTGCGCATACGACATGGCTTCGATGTGCCCGTAACTGCTGTAGTAAACGATGAGAACCTTGGCCATGTCGGGCTCCTTATAATTCGCATAGCGAAATATTTTTCGCTTTCAGGCTACGTCTTGCCCGCGGCAGCGTCAAGCAGCGCAGGATTTTTATATCTGTGCGCTGAGCGACAGCCACGGAACCACGGCCAAATCGTTCGAAATCTGACGGCTGACCTGCTGCAGCATGGCGAGCCGTTCGCGGATCATTTTGGTCTTGGTGGTGCGGCGGGAATGGCTCGATGAGTTGAGCGCCGCAACCACTCGGCCTGTTTGGTCGAACACGGGAACTGCGAGTGCGATGACCCCGTACGCCAGCTCGTCCTCGATCGCGGAATATCCGCATCGCCGGCATTCCTCAATCAGTGCGCGCAGTTTCGCGGGATCGGTCACCGTCCGCTCCGTAAGCGCCTCGAGATTCGCGTTCGCAAAGTAGCGCTGCAGCCGTTCACCACTCACGCCGGCGAGCAGGATCCGTCCTGTGGAGGTCGCGTGCGCCGGAAAGCGGCTGCCGACGTGCGCTTCCAGGCGCAGCAGGGTGCGCACCGAGGTACGAGCCACGTAGACAATCTCAACTCCGTCCAACACGCACAGCGCCGCCGAATCGGAGGTGCTGCGCGCCAGTTCCTCCAAATGGTTTTTGGTGAGCTGCTCGATGTTCATCGATTCCAAATATGCAGCACCAAGCTCCAGCACCTTGGGTCTCAGCAAGAAGTCCCGGCCGCTGCGCGTGATGTAACCCAATTCCTCCAGGGTTATGAGGCAACGCCGCGCCGTCGCGGCGGGAATGCGCGCGCTGCGTGCGACATCACTCAGGCTCAGGGCCGCGTGATCGCGGGAGAAGGCGCGGATCACGGCGAGACCCTTGGCGAGTCCTCCCATGGCTTCGCGGCGTGGCGGTGTTGTCTTGCGGGACGGCACACGCTCAGTCTATTTCGATATCCGAAATCCCGAAAGGGCTTCAGAGCGGCGTGCTTGACGATCCATCGGCTCAAAGCTCAGTATGGTTTCGTATATCGACGTTGTTTTCGATATACGAAAACTACGAGGGAGGAATTCTTGAAGATCGGGCCACAGGACCGGCATAGCTCGGCGATTTCTACCTCGAACGAGGAGACCATCGTGGTCCGCGGCCACGATCTCGCCCGCGATCTGATCGGATCCATCAGCTTCACCGAACACTTCTGGCTGCTCGTGACGGGATCCATGCCCTCGGCCGCGCAGCGCCGGGTGCTCGATGCCACGCTGGTCGCGATAGCCGAGCACGGCATGGTGCCCAGCGTGCAGGCATCGCGAATGACCTTCGCAGCGGCGCCCGAGGCATTGCAAGGCGCCGTGGCCGCGGGAATCCTCGGTTGTGGCTCGGTCATTCTGGGCTCATCCGAGGCAGCGGGCAATTTGTATGCCGCAATTGCAGAACAAATCGACAGCGGGGTAAGCACCGTCCAAGCCGCACAGACCATCATCCTCGAATACCGCGGCCAAAAGCGGCCGATTCCGGGATACGGACACCCCCTGCATAAGCAGATGGATCCGCGAGTCCAGCGGCTCTTTGAAGTCGCCGGCGAGGTCGGCGGTGCAGGCAGGCACGTGCAAATCGCCCGCCACGTTGAAGTCCTGTTGCCGGATTTGGTCGGGAAGCGTCTGGCGTTGAACGTGTCGGGCGCAATACCCGCAGTGCTGCTCGATGCGGGTTATCCGCTCGCGGCGCTCAAAGGCATCCCCATCTTGGCGCGCACGGCTGGACTGATTGCGCACCTTCTCGAAGAGCAGCAACACGCCATTGGTTTCGTCATGTCGAGCGCCGCCGCCGAGGCGATCGACTATGACGGCGAGGTGCCGGCGGGATTCAAACCATGAGCAGCCAGCCCACACTTTCTGGAATCCGCGTTCTGGAGCAGGGAACCTTCATTACCGGACCGTGCGCCGGGATGATGCTCGCGGATCTCGGCGCGGACGTGATCAAGGTTGAGAGCCCCGAAGGCGACCCTTACCGCGCCTACCAAGGCGGTCAATATTCGCCGCATTTCCAAGCCTACAATCGCAACAAGCGCAGCCTCTCGCTGGATATGAAGGTCAAAAGCGACTCTGCGCTCTTCGACCGGCTCGCAAGCGAGGCCGACGTCTACATTCAGAACTTTCGTCCCGGCACTGCTGAGCGCCTGGGAGCAGGCGTGGCGCGCCTGCAAGCGGTCAATCCGCGCTTGGTGTACTGCTCCATTAGCGGATTCGGATCGAGCGGCCCTTACTACGATCGCCCCAGCTATGACTCCGTGGCGCAGGCCTTGAGCGGCTTCTTGAGCGTGGTCGTCGACAACCGGCGGCCCCAGTTCCTAGGACCTGCTCTGGCGGATGCCATCACCGGCATGTACGCCTCTCAAGGCATTCTCGCCGCGCTGGTGCAACGCGGCCGCAGCGGCCGCGGCGCGCATGTCGAGGTCTCGATGCTGGAGGCGATGGCGCATTTTGCGATCGAGCCGTTTGCGGCCTTCTTTGCGCTTGGCGAAACGCCGACATCCGCGGACCGCCCGCGCCTGGCGCAAGCCTACATTTTGCGCACCGCGGATCAGCGCCTGATCGCAATACACCTCTCTTCACTGGAGAAATTCTGGAAAGGGCTGGTCGCCGCGCTCGACGCGCCGGAACTCAAGGACGACCCGAGGTTCAACCCGCGCGAGCGGCGCATCGCCGAATACGAGACCCTGCGCGTCGAGCTCGACAATCGCTTTTCGCGCAAGCCCCTCGAGCATTGGATTCAGCGGCTACAAGCGGAAGACGTGCCGTACGCACCCGTCAATCTCCTCAATGATGTGGTGCGCGACCCGCAAGTTGAGCATTTGGGAATTGTCGTGCCGATCGACTCGCCGCATACCGCCACCCGCGCGGTTCGTCCGGCCGCGCAATTCGACGGAACGCGCGCGTCGTCCGTGAGCGCCGCGCCATTGCTGAATCAGCACGGTGCGGCCATCCGCGAGGCATTGAGCGGCGGGTCATCCTGGCCGGAAGCCGTGTCCGGCGGCGCGGGGAGAGCGTAGTGCTGTTGCCAACAACCTTGGTCGGCAGCTATCCACAGCCGGAATGGCTGATCGATCGCGCGCGCCTGGCCGGCCGCTTTCCGCCGCGGGTACGCGCGCGAGAGCTCTGGCGCGTCCCCGAAGCCTATCTGGCAGAAGCACAGGACGATGCAACGCTGATGGCCATCAAGGCACAAGAGGAAGCGGGCCTCGACATCATCACGGACGGCGAGATTCGGCGCGAGAGCTATTCAAACCGATTTGCGACCGCACTCGACGGCATCGACCTCGACAATCCGGGCACGGCGCTCGACCGCAGCGGCCATCCGAATCCCGTGCCGCGGGTGGTCGGCAATATCCGACGGCGTCATGCGGTCGGCGTGCGAGACCTCGAGTTCCTGCGCCGCCACACCTCGAGGCGCGTCAAGGTGACGGTGCCCGGCCCGTTCACCATGGCGCAGCAGGCGCAGATCGATCACTACGGCGGCAGCCGCGAACTCGCGGCCATGGATTACGCCGCCGCTTTGAATGAAGAAATTTGCGACCTGTTCAACGCCGGCGCGGACGTCGTGCAGATCGATGAGCCCTACATGCAGGCGCGCCCCGAGGAGGCACGGGCATTCGGCTTGGCGGCGCTCAATCGCGCGCTGGAGAACGCCGCGGGTACGACGGCGGTGCACATTTGTTTCGGATATGCGGCCATCATCCATGTGCGGCCGTCCGGCTATTCGTTCCTGCCGGAGCTGGCCGAGTGCCGCTGTGCGCAGGTATCGATCGAAACCGCGCAATCAAGCCTTGACTGCGCGGTGCTCACGCAGTTGCCCGGAAAGAAAATCATCTTGGGCGTCATCGACCTGTCGGACCCGACCGTCGAATCCCCGGAGGTGGTGGCGAACCGAATTCGCCGTGCCCTGCCCTTCGTGGACCCGAAGAATCTTTTGATCGCGCCTGATTGCGGCATGAAGTATCTGCCGCGCCAAGCGGCATTCGGAAAATTGCAAGCAATGGTCGCCGGCGCGCAAATGGTGCGCGCGCAACTCATAAGCGGAGAAGGCTAGCTCGAGCCTGAAATAACGAAAGGGGGATTTCACATGTTCATTGTCATGCGCCGAATTCTGTCGATTCTGGCGGCAGTATTGGGAATCATCGTCATTGCCGAGCCGGTGTGGGCGCAAAGCGCGCCGACTCAGGCGCTCGAGGAAATCGTGGTCACGGCGCGCAAGCGCAACGAGAACTTCCAAGACGTACCGATGTCGGTGGATGTATTCACGTCGCAAGAGATCGCCGCGGCCGGAATCGAAACGCCGCGCGACTTCATCGCGATGGTGCCGAACATGACGTTGGTCGAGACGCAAAACATCGGCAACTCCTTCATCACGATCCGCGGCATCTCGCAGGCGCGCAACAGCGAGCCGTCGGTCGCCGTGCTGGTCGATGGCGTGCTTGAGACCAATCCGTACGAGTTCACTCAATCGCTGTACGACATCCGGCAAATCGAAGTCTTGAAGGGGCCGCAGGGCGCCTTGTACGGACGCGACGCCATCGGCGGTGCCATCATCATTCATACGGCAGACCCGTCCGATAAATTTGAGGCGAGCACGCGGCTCGGAATCAGCAACGGCCTTGCCGAGAAAGCCGCGCTGAATTTAAGCGGCCCGCTCGACTCCGCGGGCACATTGAAATACCGCGCGTCGTTCAACTACTACAACACCGCCGGCTACCTGGAAAATCAGTATCTCGACCGCAAGGCCGATCCGTATCGCGACTACTCGGGCCGCGTACGGCTCCTGTGGACGCCGGCGGACGACTTCAGTGCGGACTTGAGGCTGATGTACGACAAGGCGGAGACGACCGCCTATTACTTCATCATTCCGCGCAGCGACGAGGCGAATCCCTTCGCGGATTTCACCACGCCTGGAAACGCGAACGACACCACTTCGCCGATCCAGAACAATAACTTAGGGACAGACAACCGCGACATCTTCGATGCCGCCCTCAAGCTCGATTTCAATCTGGCGTATGGAACCATTACGGCGATCACGGACTTCAACCACACCAAGGAGATCGACACCGGCGATGCCTACGATTTTCGCCACGTTACCGCGTCCGACAACTACGCGCTGACCTCATTCGTGGGCCCGATACCGACGCCCGCGCAAGGCGGTCCGTTCGACGAAAGCCAAAGCCAGTTCATCGACGTGAAGACCATCAGCCAGGAATTGCGGTTCACCTCCCCGGTGGTCAATGGCTTCTCGTGGATCGCGGGCGCTTACTTCGTCCATACCAAGCGTTTCATCTCCACGGGCAACCTGGCCGATCGCGGCGACGGCGTGCCGGCGGTGTTTTACTCGCCCATCGTCGATCCGGCCAATCCCTACGCCACCAATACCAACCAAACCTTCCTCTCGGATAGCCAGGACAACAACGCCTGGGCGGTATTTGGCGATGCCACCTATGAGTTCTCCAAGCAGTGGGAACTCGATGTCGCGCTGCGCTACGACCAGGACCAGCGGCAGAACACCACTGATACGCCGGCGTTTTTCCTGCCGAGCACATCGGCGGTCACCGGAGAAGTGCGCAAGGCGACATTCAGCGCGACGCAGCCCAAGGCCACCCTGCGCTTCAAGCCCACCGATGACTGGACTTTCTATGGCGGCTGGAGCCGCGGATTTCGCAGCGGCGGCTTCAACCAGACCGGCGTAGGCGATGTGGCGCGCGCCAACAACGTGCTCGGCGTCAACGATCTGTTCCAAGCGGAGATTGCCGATACTTACGAGGTTGGATTCAAGAGCCAGTTCCTGGATCGGCGGCTGACCTGGGACTTCGACGTGTTCCACACGCAATCGACGAATGGCTACTTCTTCGTCTTCATCGCGGCGGACTCCACGCAAAATCTGGGCAATTTGAGCGCGACCTACAAGGGCCTCGAGTCCTCCATCACGGCCCACCCGACGGACCGGCTGGACTTGTATGCCGGCGTCGGTTTCACCGATAGCCGTATCACCGCCATGGCGGACCCGACCGTGATCGGCAACCAGGCGCCGCTGGTGTCGCGCAACACCGTCAATGCCGGCGCGCAATACAAGCAACCCCTGGGCGATGGGCTGCTCGGCACGGTGCGCCTGGATTACAACGAGATCGGTCGTACCTGGTGGGAGCCGTACAATATCACCTCGCGCGACCCGGTCTCGCTGGTGGATCTACGCATGGGCCTGCAGGGCAAGAACTGGACGGTGACGGCGTGGTCAAAGAACCTGACCAATAAGATCTACAACGCCGAATTCTCGCCCGGCAATGTCGGCGGCGCAGGATTCCTCTGGCGCGCCCTGCCGCGGCGCTATGGCGTGGATCTTGATTACAAATTTTGATTCGGAGGTATTCCATGGCTAGTACATCCAAACTTCCGTCCCGCCTGCATCACACCGCGTATGTGACGCGGGATCTGGAGGCGACGCGCACGTTCTATGAGGACCTGATCGGGCTGCCGCTGTTGGCGACCTGGTGCGAGGTGGATGAGCTGTTCGGCGCCGAGCGCACCTATTGCCATCTTTTCTTCGGTCTGGGCGACGGCGGCGCACTGGCTTTTTTCAAGTTCGCCAAAAAGGAGGACGAGGAGTTGTTCGGGCCGAAAATGCCCGCAACTCCTTTCCATCACATCGCGCTCAACGTCGACAAGGAAACGCAGCAGGCGATCGAGAAGCGCCTCGCGGCAGCGGGCTACAAGGAACCGCAATCCTTCGTTCTGGAACACGGCTACTGCCGCTCGGTGTACGTCACCGATCCCAACGGCTTGATCTTGGAATTTACCCTCGACAGCCCCAAGGCGGATCAGATCAACAAGACCCGGCTGGCCAATGCACATGCCGACTTGAAGCGCTGGATTGCCGGGGATCACACCTCCAACAACACGTATCGTTAGCCGCCGATTCCGCTTCATGAAGGGCAGCACTGATCGGATATTGACGACCCACGTCGGCAGCCTGCCGCGCAGCCAGGCGGTCACCGATGTGCTGTTCGCACGCGAGCGCAATGAGGTGAGCGACGCGCGCGCCGCCGCCGCGGTGATTGCCAATGCCGTGGCAGAGGTGGTGCGGCGGCAGGTTGCGGTCGGCATCGATGTGGTCAGCGACGGTGAAATGAGCAAGATCAGCTACGCCACCTATATCGCCGAGCGCCTGTCGGGATTCGGCGGCGATACGCCGCGCGAGCCGGGCCAGGACCTGGTGGAGTTTCCGGGACTGTTGAAGAAGCTCGCGGATCGCGGCTCGACCGCCAAGTACCGCCGGCCGCGCTGTATCGGCGAGATTCGGGTCAAGAATCTCGCGCCGCTGCAAGAGGACCTGAAAAACATCCGGGCGGCGGTTGCTGCCGCGGCACCGGTCGAGGCTTTCATGAACGCCGCCTCGCCGGGCGTGGTGGCGCTGTTTCAGCCGAACGACTTCTATTCCTCGCAGGACGAATATCTCAGTTCGCTGGCCGAGGCGCTGCGCGCCGAATACGAGGCCATCGTGCAGGCGGGCATCATCCTGCAGATCGATGCGCCGGATCTTGCGATGGGACGTCACACCATGTACCGCGAGCGCTCACTGGAGGAGTTCGAGGTGCTCGCGGCGCGGCACATCGAGGTCCTGAACCACGCCTTGCGAAATGTGCCGGCGGACCGCGTGCGCATGCACGTGTGCTGGGGCAATTACGAAGGACCTCATCATCACGATGTGCCCATGGAGCGCCTGCTGCCCGTGGTGCTCAAGGCAAAGCCGCAGGGGCTGCTGTTCGAGGCCGCGAATCCGCGCCACGCGCACGAATGGACGGTGTTCGAGACCGTCAAGGTTCCCGACGACAAGATCTTGATCCCCGGGCTTTTGGCGACCACGACCAATTATATTGAACATCCCTTGCTGGTAGCGGAGCGCATCGAGCGCTTCGCCAACATCGTCGGCCGAGAGCGGGTCATGGCGGGAACCGACTGCGGCTTCGGTACCTTCGCCGGATTCGGCCCGATCGAGCCGGACATCGCGTACTTGAAACTGCAATCGCTGGCTCAAGGGGCGCAGATTGCCTCACGCCGGCTGTGGCGCGGGCAATGACCGCGCCTTCCGGTCTTTCAGGGTCAGCACGGTCGGCGGACGAGCCGCTCGAGGACGGCAAGGCGGCGGCAGCCGTGCCGTTTCGCTTCTACGACAATCGCCAGAAATATCTGGCCTTCATCACCACCTGCAACGAGAAATCCGCCATTGCGCGCCGCGCCGCGCATGAGATGACCTTGTTGCGGCCGACGCCGCCGGCGCTGCGGATATTCGACGCGGGAATGGGCGACGGCACGGTGCTGACGCGCGTCATGCGCAGCACGCATCGGCTGTTCCCGACCGTGCCGTTGTTCGTCGTCGCCAAGGAGATCAGCCTCGAGGACGTTCGTTTAGGGCTGGAAAAACTGCCCGATCGGCTGTTCGAGCATCCCGCCACGGTTTTCGTCGTGACCAATCTCAACTACGCCGAAGCGCCCCGGCTGATGCCGCGCGATGCGCACGTGGCGGCCGCGCTCAACTGGCAGGAAGTGCGGCTCACCGGCTCGACCGCCCATGAGTATGCCGAGCAGATCGAAGATCTCGCGCCCGCGCTCGCCAATGGCTGGCAGACCACCCCGAGTCCCAAGACCGGCAACCCCCAGGTGGTGCGGCCCTCAGTGCTGGTGATTTATCGTGAGGATCATAAGTTTCTGCTCGACACCGTGATCCCCAAGCCCGGCAGCATCTTTGAGCACTACGACCTGGTGATCGCCTCGCAGCCGTGGCGGGCGCGCATGGGCGCGGAATTCAAGGTGACGAAAGTGCTTGCGCCGCTGGCGCGCAGTCTTGCCCCGGGGG
>DASXOY010000032.1:0-36255 GCA_036493935.1 Steroidobacteraceae bacterium
TGCGCTCGACGCCTTCGGTCCGGTCACCGACAATGCGGGCGGCATTGCCGAAATGGCGGGTCTGCCAAAGGAGGTCCGGCACGCTACCGACGCCCTTGACGCTGTCGGCAACACGACCAAAGCGGTGACCAAGGGCTACGCCATCGGTTCGGCCGGCCTGGCCGCCCTGGTGCTGTTCGCCGATTACACCCACAAGCTCGGCGAAGTCCTGGGTCATCCCACGACCTTCGACCTGTCAAACCCCGCGGTCATCATCGGTTTATTTATCGGCGGACTGGTGCCGTATTTGTTCGCGGCGATGGCGATGGAAGCGGTGGGCCGCGCCGCCGGTGCCGTGGTGAACGAAGTGCGGCGTCAATTCAAGGAAATCCCCGGCATCATGGAAGGCACCGCCAAGCCCGACTATTCGCGCGCCGTGGACATGCTCACCAAGGCCGCGATCAAGGAAATGATCGTGCCCTCCTTGCTGCCCATTCTCGTGCCCATCGTGCTGGTTTTCATCATCAACTGGCTCATGGGACCCGGTACCGGCATTCAAGCTCTCGGCGGATTGCTGATCGGCACCATCGTCACGGGCCTGTTCGTCGCCATTTCAATGACCACCGGGGGGGGCGCCTGGGACAACGCGAAGAAGTACATCGAAGAAGGCCACTTCGGCGGCAAGGGATCGGATGCGCACAAAGCCGCGGTGACCGGCGATACGGTCGGCGATCCCTACAAGGACACCGCGGGTCCAGCGATCAATCCGTTGATCAAGATCATCAACATCGTGGCACTGCTGCTGGTGCCGGTGCTCGGGAAGATGCTCTCGTAGTTGTCGGTTACTCCGCAGTTACCTTCTCGAGCATTCGCCGGCGCATGGGCGATAGCACGAAAATCGCCAGCACCGCGGCGGCGATCGGAAGTGCGCCCGCGATCCACAGCACCGGGACCCAGCTTCCCGCGGAAGCCTTGAGCAGATTCGCCAGCGGAATGAGCAGCGATGAGGTGCCTTTGGCGGTGTACAGAAAGCCGTTGTTGGCCGCCGCGTACTTCGGGCCGAAGGTGTCGCCGCTTACCGCCGGGAACAGCGAGAAGATCTCGCCGTAGCCTAAGAAAATCAGCGGCGCGAAAACCAGGAAGCCGGTCGTCGAGTGCCCGAATTGCATCAGGCCCCAGATGGCGAGGCCCTCGATGGTAAAGACCAGCACCATGGTGTTCTCGCGGCCCAGGTGGTCGGATAGCCAACCGGTCAGCGGACGCGTAAAGCCGTTGACCAGGCTGTCGATCGACAACGCGAGTGTGAGCAGCGGCATCGTGGCCCAGAAGAAATTGACCGGGGTCGCCGCGACGCCGTAGTCCTTGGCGATCGGCGCCACTTCCGCGGCAGCCATCAATCCGCCCGAGGCCACCAGCACCATGCACAGGTACAGCATCCAGAACACCGGTGTCTTGAGCATTTCGCCGGGCGCGAAATTGCGCCGCGTCAGCGGGTTCACCGCCCCCTTCAATGCCGCGACGATGGCCGTGGTGGGCGGCCGGATCAGGAACAGGGATACCACGAAGACCACAATGCCTTGGACCAGGCCGAAGTCGAAAAAGGCTTTGTCGTAGCCGCCCGATTTCACCATGTTGGCAATCGGTATGACGGTGAGCGCCGCACCCGCGCCGAACCCGGCAGCCGTCAAGCCCGCCGCGAGGCCGCGCTTGTCGGGAAACCACTTGAGCGCATTGCCGACGCAGGTCCCATATACGGCGCCCGCCCCGATGCCGCCGATCACGGCGGAGAAATACAGTACGCCGAGCGAACTTGCATAGGAATTGATGATCCAGGAAAGGCCCGCCAGGATGCCGCCCACCAGCACCACCGGCCGCGGTCCGAACCGGTCCATCAGCCAGCCTTCGACCGGCACCAGCCAGGTTTCGCAAAGCACAAAAATCGAGAAGGCGACCTGGATCGCGGCTTTCGACCAGTGAAATTTGTCCGACATGGGATTGACGAACAGCGTCCAGCCGTATTGCAGGTTGGCGACCATCGCCATGCAGATGATTCCCATGACGAGCTGCGCCCAGCGATTCTTCAGCCCGGTATTCTTCATCGGGTCGTGTGTCTCTATTGTTGTATTCACTTTCGTGCCCCCCCGAAATCGTTTTTAGGAACTCCTCACTACCTTATATACTTTATATCAGGGAGGGCAAGGGGTCTAAAGGGTTGCCGAAGCAATTCCGCCGGCCAGGCCTTACTTTGCTCTGCAAAGTTACCCAGCTGCGTGCCGATCAGGTCAGATATCGAAGTAAATCGCGTCCGTTTCCGCGGTGGCATCGCGCCTCGCCACCCGCAGCTCGGGCTCCTTGAGCGATACGCGCGAACGCGGCGGCACGCTAAACGTCAAAAACACCGAACCGCCGATGACGCTGTGCGCCCCCACCACGGTCTGGCCGCCGAGCACCGTGGCATTGGCATACAGCGTGGCGCCGTCTTCGACGGTCGGATGGCGTTTCTTGCCGCGGATGATATGGCCGCTGGCATCGCGCGGCAGCGACAGCGCACCCAAGGTGACGCCTTGATAGATCTTGACGCCCTCGCCGATGTGCGTGGTCTCGCCGATCACCACGCCGGTGGCGTGATCGATGAAAAATGCCGGGCCTATGGCGGCGCCGGGATGTATGTCGCAACCCGTCTTGGAATGCGCCCACTCCGTCATGATGCGCGCCATCATCGGCACGCCCAAGTCGTACAGCGCGTGCGCGATGCGATACACGCTCACCGCGAGCACGCCGGGGTAGGCCAGAATGATCTCGTCCAGATTCAGCGCGGCCGGATCGCCGTCGAACGCCGCCTGCACATCGCGGATCAGCAGCGCTCGGATCTCCGGCAAGCGCCGCAGAAAAATTTCCGCCAGCTCATGCGCGCGCGGGGCGCACTCGCCCAACTTCGGCGGCACCGCCTCGCGCTCGCGTCCGTAGCACAGGCAATGCTCCAATTCGCGCTCGAGCTTCGGCAGCAGCGCGGCCGCCATTTGCCCCACATGCGCGCTCAAATTATCGGCATTCAGGTCCTGGCGTCCGAAGTAGCCCGGATACATGAGATCGAGCACCGCTCCCAGGATCTCCACGATCGCTTCGCGCGAGGGCAGGTAGCGCTGCGAGATGCGCCGGCCGCGCTCATCGCCGAGATAGCTTCCGAGCAGCTCTCCCGCAACTTCCTCGATCGCGCTCAAGCGGGGCTTGGATGATGGATTGGCGTTCATGCGTGCCTTTAGGCCACCGCCTGCATTTTCTCGACCTCTTCGAACAATCCTTCGAACAGTGCACCGGACAGATAGCGCTCGCCGGCATCCGGCAAAATGGCGACGATGGTCTTGCCTTTGTTGCCCGACTCGCGCGCCAAGCGCACGGCCGCGGCGATCGCGGCGCCGGAGGAAATCCCCGACAGTATCCCCTCGTCGCGCGCCAATCGCCGCGCGAAGTCGATCGCTTCTTCGTTGCTCACTTGCTCGACCCGATCGACCAGCGACATATCCAGGTTATGCGGAATGAATCCCGCGCCGATGCCCTGGATCTTGTGCGGCGTGGGGGTCAGCGCCTCGCCGGCGCGCGTTTGCGAAATGACCGGCGAGTTCGTCGGCTCAACCGCCACGGTGAGGATCGATTTGCCGCGCGTCTTCTTGAGGTAGCGCGATACGCCGGTCAGCGTGCCGCCGGTGCCGACGCCGCTGACGAATATGTCGACCTTGCCGTCCGTGTCGTCCCAAATCTCAGGTCCCGTGGTCTTTTCGTGAATCCCTGGATTCGCCGGGTTGTCGAACTGCCTCACCCATAGATATTTCTTAGGATCCGAAGAGGCCAGTTCCTCGGCCTTCGCCATCGCGGCATTCATGCCCTTGGCGCCCGGCGTCAAGATCAGCTTCGCGCCGAGCGCCGTTACGACCTTGCGCCGTTCCATGGTCATGGTGTCGGGCATGGTCAGAACGCAGCCATAGCCGCGCGCTGCCGCGGCGTACGCCAGGGCAATGCCGGTGTTGCCGCTGGTGGCCTCGACAATCGTCATTCCCGGCTTGAGCGCGCCGCGCTGTTCCGCGTCCCACACCATCGCAGCGCCGATGCGGCACTTCACCGAGTATGCGGGGTTTCGCCCCTCGACCTTCGCCAGAACCGTTGCCCCGCTGCCGGCATTGAGACGGTTGATGCGTACCAGCGGCGTGCGGCCGATGGACTGGGTGTTGTCCTCGTAAACGGGCATGGAAGACCTCGCAAATGGTGTTTCTTTGGGATTTTCCTCCTAAGCGCGGCACAAACGCCATAGGAAGTTGGTTATGAGCGGCTGCCCGCGCGTTATAAGGCTAGCCGGGCGCGGGAACCACCGACAGGGGCTGCGGACGGCCGACAATGAACCCCTGCACGAAGTCGATGCCCATGCCCGTCACGGTGTCGAGCGCGAGTTGATCCTCCACATGCTCCGCGACCACCCGGAAATTCAAGCTGCGCGATAGGTCGATCATGGCCGCCACCATGGCCTGGTTCACCGAATCGCCCGCCAGATTCTTGATGAAGGAACCGTCGATCTTCAGGTAATCCATGGGCAAGGTCTTCAAGGTCGAGAAGGAGCTCAAACCGCTGCCGAAATTGTCCAGCGCAAATTCGCAGCCCATGCCGTGCAGCACGGCGATGAAGCGCTGCGCGTGATCGAGGTTCGCGACCACCGAGGTTTCAGTGACTTCGAAGCAGATGTCGGACGGGTTCGCCCCCGTGTGATCGAAACACTCGACCACGAATTCCAGGAATTCCGCGTCGCCCAAGGTCTGGCCGGCGATGTTGATGGCGACGCTGCGGCCGGGAGGCAGTTTCAAGCCGCCGCGGCCGAGGGCCGCAAGCACGGCCTGCACCACCCAGCGATCGACGTGCGGCATCAAGCGATAGCGCTCGGCCGCGCGGATGAACTCCGCCGGCGGCGAGGCCGGCTGCCCATCCTCCCCCGCCAGGCGCACGAACACCTCGAGCGCGGGTCCCGTGACGCCGCCCGCGCGCGCATGCACGATGGGCTGGAAATAAAGCTCGAACTTGTTGTCGCGCAACGCGCCCTGCAATTTCAGCAGCCAGTGAATCTCGCCGCTGTGGCGCGCGCTCGCTTCCTCGCGCGCCGAGTACACGTGCACGTGCAGGCCGCCCTGCTTCTTCGCGACGTAGCAGGCGGAATCCGCCGAATTCATGATGTCCTCGATGGTGCCGCTGTCGCGCCCGATCTCGACCAGGCCGATGCTCACCCCGACGTTGAATATCTTGTCCTTCCAGACGAAGCGGTAGTCATTCACCGAGCGCACCACGTTGTCCGCGATCTGCCGTGCCTTCTCGAGCGGGCAGCCGACCAGGAGCAGCGCGAACTCGTCGCCGCCGATGCGTCCCACCGTGTCGGAGTCGCGCACCGCGTCTTTGATGAGCGAGGCGATCTCGCGCAGCATGTTGTCGCCGGCGGTATGGCCGCAGGTGTCGTTGACGACTTTGAAATGATCCAGGTCCAGATAACACAGCGCGTGCCCGATGTCGCCGGTTTGCGCGGAATCCAAGGACTCCTGCAGGCGCCGCTCGAATTCGCGCCGGTTGACGAGGCCGGTGAGCGCATCGTGGCTGGCTTGGTAGGTCATCTGCCGGGTCAGGCCGCGGATTTCGCTGGTGTCGTGCAGCACCAGCACCAGCCCGGAGGTTTCCCTGCCGTCGAGCTGCAGCGGCGTGACGCCGATTTCGACGAAGCGCTCCGCGCTGCCGTTGCTGGGCACGAGCACCGCGCGCCTTCCGGCGGTGATGCGACCCCCGCTGCTCATGGCTTTAAGAACAGGATCGCCGAGCGGGTGGCGGTCGTTCTCATCCACCAACGATGCGACGTCCGCGAAACTCTTGCCGAGGACCTGATTGACCTGCTGACCGAGCAGCACTTCAGCCGAATGATTGATGTAGTCGATGTGCCCGTCCGCATCCACGGTGATCACGCTTTCGCCCATCGCATCGAGCGTCGCCATGGCGCGCGGCTTCTGGGAAATCTCCGTCGGGATCGCGCCCGGCATCATTTCGAGCGCCGTGAGCAGCAACGCAGGCTCCCCTGAGCTGTCGATCACCGTGCTCGAGAGCTCCACGCGCGTGACCTGCCCGCGGCCATCCATGAGTTCGATCTCGTAGCGCTCGGCCGCGCCTTCTCCGCCGAGCCGCCGCCGCAGATTACTCTCCACCAGCTCCACATATTCCGGCGCGACGAAGTCGGTCAGCGGCCGGCCGACGACATCCGCGGCCTTCATCCCCAAGAGCGCGAGGAAGCGTGCGTTGGCGTACAGAACCGTTTTGCGATGCACGAGCACCGCGTCGTGCACCGTTTCGACCAGGCGCTGAAACAATTGCTCCCGGTCCTGCAGCTGCGCGCCGCGCGTCTGCAAATCCTCGAGCAGCTTGTTGACCGCGGCGCCGAGCTTGCCCAGCGCGGCGGGCTCTGCGGCAAGCGCAATGCGCCCCGGGGCGCCGCCCTCATCGATGAGATATTGAATTTGGCTCGAGAAATCGTTGACCGCACGTTCCTGTCGGCGCTTCCAGACCAGAAGCGCAATGACGCCCACCGCCAAGATGGCCGCGGTCACCAACCACAACACGAGGGAAGACAGGAACAACGCTGACCTCAATAACGACGAGTCTTAGCGACGCTTAATATTTGGGCGCCCTTCATGAGCTGGACACGTCGCGAACCATCGTGTGTAGAGAATAGCGCAAGGGGCTCGCGTAGCCTGTTGAAATTGACCATAATCAGCGCCTAATCGCACGCGAGAAATCATGGATAACCTGGCCGCTCGGCAGCAAATGGTGGATCAGCAGATACGCACCTGGGAAGTGCTCGATCCGCGCGTGCTCGATGTTTTTTCCATGGTGCCGCGTGAGGCATTCGTGCCGCCGCCGTACCGTGAGCTCGCGTTTGCCGATGCCTCCATACCGATCGGGTTGGGCCAGTCGATGCTCGCTCCCAAGATTCAGGGAAGAATTCTGCAGGCCTTGAGCGTGGCGCCGACCGACAGCGTCCTCGAGGTCGGCAGCGGCACCGGCTATCTGGCCGCCTGCTTAAGCCTGCTCGGATCCATGACGCGATCCATCGATATTCACGCTGAATTGACCGCTTTGGCGCGCTCCAATCTGCAGGCGGTGGCCGAGGCGCGCGTGGATTTCGAGACTCGCGATGCATTCGCCGCGGCGCCGTTGGGCGAGTTCGACGCGATCGCCGTGACCGGTTCGCTGCCTGTGTACGATTCGCGTTTCGAGCGATCGTTGCGCGTGGGCGGACGCCTTTTTGCCATCGTCGGCGAGGCGCCGGTGATGGATGCCATTCTGGTCCGCCGGGTCGATAACAGCGAATGGACCCGGGAAAGCCTGTTCGAAACGGTTGTTGAACCCTTGATCAATGCCACTGCGGCGCAAAGGTTCGTGTTTTGAGCGCCATCGGCGAGCTCACGCCGCGCGAATTTGTCGATCGGCGCGAAGCCGGCGAGGACATGACGCTGCTCGACGTGCGCGAGGATTGGGAGGTCGCGTTGGCCCCGGTGCCCACCGGCACCGTGCACATCCCAATGGGCGAGCTGTCCGACCGGATCTCGGAGCTTGATCCTCAAAAGGAAACCGTGGTGATTTGCCGCTCCGGGGGCCGTAGCGCGCAGGTGGCGGATTTCCTTCAACGCCAGGGTTTCGGTAAAGTTTTTAACCTTTCCGGCGGAATTTTGGCCTGGTCCCGGGTTATAGACCCTAGGATTCCGCAGTATTGACCCGCCACTAGCAGGTGATATAGTAGTATATAACACTATACTACCGGGTCTGGGATGGGCCGAAAATGGGTAATTCATGAAGCGACTTGTGATTATTTGGGGTTTATTTCTCCTGTCGAGCGCCGCCCCGGCAGCGGATCTCCTCGCCGTATACAAGCGTGCCCTGCAAAACGACCCCCAGCTGCGGGAGGCCGAGGCGACCCGCTTGGCGGCCCTGGAAGCCAAGCCTCAAGCACTGTCGGCGCTGCTACCCCAGCTGACGGGTAATGGTCAGGTCACCAAGGAGCGCGACACCGGCTCCCAGAACACCACCCAGTTCGTCACCCTGCCGCCCTGCACTCCCGCAACGCCGGCCGGCATTCCCTGCTCCGCTCCCGGCACGCCCGCGACGGTAGCAGAATCGTTTCCCTTTTCAGGCAGGGTCGACACCACCACGCATCGCTACAGCGTCGACTTGAAGCAAAGCCTGTTCCGCTGGGAAAACTGGCAGGCCCTGAAGCGCGCCGATTCTCAAGTGGCGCAGGCCGAGGCGGATTATCAGGCCGCGCAGCAGGACCTGATGGAGCGGGTGGCGCAGCGCTACTTCGACGTGCTCGGCGCACAGGATGATCTTGAAGCTCAGCAAGTCGCGCTGGTCTCGATCAGCCGGCAGCTCGATCAAGCCGAAGCCCGCTACAAGATCGGGCTCATTGCGGTGACCGATGTCGAAGAGGCGCGCGCCTCTCACGACAGCACCGCCGCCGCGGTCATCGCCGCCAAGCGGGCCCTGGCCTCGACCCAGGAATTGCTGCGCGAGATCATCGGCGATCCCTTCGATTCATTGGCGCGGCCGGTGGAACCCTTTGAGATGGCGAACCCGGATCCGGTCAGCGAAGACCGTTGGGTCGAAATGGCCTTGCAGCAGAATCTATCGCTGGTCTCGAGCCGCCTGGCCGCCGACATCGCGCGCGAAAACGTCTCGGTGGCGCGCGGCGGCCATTTCCCATCGCTCGATTTGGTGGGCAGTGCCGGCAAGCTCAATACCAACGGCATCGACACCTTTGATGACGGCAGCCCCGCGGGCGGCACGACCCTGGACCAGCGCCAGCGCTCCATCGGTATTCAGCTGACGTTTCCCATTTACTCGGGAGGTTTGGTCTCCTCTCAAGTCCGTCAGGCTGTCTATCAGCATCGAGCGGCCAAGGAGCGCCTGGAGCGGGTGGCACGCCAGACCGAGCATGATGCGCGCGATGCTTACCTCGGCGTGCTCTCGGAGATCACGCGGGTGAAGGCGCTGCATCGTGCGGTTGAATCGAACCTCACCGCGCTGCGCGCCACCGAGTCCGGCTACGAAGCCGGAACCCGCACCGCCGTCGATGTGCTGCAGTCGCGCCAGCAGTGGGTGCAAGCGCAAACCGACTATGCGCACAGCCGCTACGACTACATGCTGAACGTGATCAAGCTGCAGCAGGCCGCCGGCACGCTCTCCGAGCAAAGCTTGCAACGCCTGAACGCGCTGCTCACCGATACGCCTCCGCCGCCGGCCCCGACGGATGTGCCGCCGGCGGCGCGCACTAATTAGGTTTTACTTCTATAAGCGCCAGCAGGCGTTCCACGCTGCCGCGGTTCGACGCGACGATTTCCTGTCCGATGGCGCCGATGCGGCGGCGTTCGGCCGGGTCCGCCAGCAGCCGTACCAGCGCCGCCGCCAAGTCCGCCGCGCTGCCCACCTGCAGCGCCGCTCCACGCGTCAGCAGCAATTGCGCGATCTCCTTGCTGTTGACGTAGGAAGGTCCCGTCAACACCGGCAGCCCCAACGCGGCGGGCTCGAGCAGATTGTGACCGCCGATCGGTACCAAGCTGCCGCCGACAAACGCAACATCCGCGCACGCGTACAGCAGCGCAAGCTCCCCCACCGTGTCGCCCATGAGCACTCCCAACCGCGCGGCGTCATCGACGCCTGGCCGCATTTCGCTGCGCCGTGCGAATGCAATGCCGCGGCGTTTCAACAACTCAGCAACGTCCGCAAAGCGATCCTTGTGCCTCGGCACCAATATCAGCAGCGCGTTCGCACCGGCGGCTTGCAGCGAGGCATGCGCGTCCAACACCTGTTCTTCTTCTCCCGCATGGGTGCTGCCCGCGATCCATACCGGTCTTTGAACGCCTAACACCGCGCGCAGCGTCTGCCCCGCTTCAACGATGCCGGCATCCAATTCCAAATCGAATTTCACATTGCCGCAAACATGAACCTGCGCGGCGGCGGCGCCGATCGCGCGAAAGCGCTCTGCATCGTCGGCGGTCTGCGCGGCCACGACGAGACTCCTCGTGAACACGCCGCTGAAGAGCTTGCCGAAGCGCCGAAAGCGAGCTACCGACTTATCCGAAAGACGTGCGCTCGCCAACAATACCGGCACGCCGCGCCGCTCACACTCACGCAGCAGGTTCGGCCACAGTTCCGTTTCCATGATCGCGGCCGCGCGCGGTTGAATGCGCGCAAGAAAGCGCCGAACCGAACCCGGCGTGTCGTAAGGCAAAAAGCGGATGTCGGCATCGTTGTTTGGGAACAGCGCCTGCGCACGCGCCCTGCCCGTGGGTGTCGCGCTGGTCACCACCAGCGGCAGCTGCGGAAAACGCTGCCGCAATGAGCGCAACAGAGGTGCCGCCGCCGACATTTCGCCCAAGGACACCGCATGCACCCAGATGCACGGCGCGCGCACCGATGGCCCGAACCCAAGACGCTGGCCTAATCCCTGCCAATAGGTCCGGTCGCTTAAGCCCCGCCACAGCAGCGCCGCATAAGCGAACGGCACTGCGCATCGGATCAAGAATGAATACAGGAAATGCAACGTCAGGCTTCCTGATAGCCGGCCATCAACTGTTGCCACGCCGCCGGAGTGCATCGATCAGGCGGCAAGCCCACGCCAATTTTCACGAGTGAGCGCTGCAGACGCGCCAAATTTCCGGCCATCCAGCCGCCCGGCGCGCGCAATCGTCCGCGATCGAAATCAATCACGCTCACCCGGCCGCGCTGGTCGAGCAATATATTGTGCGCATTCAGATCCGCGTGATCCACGCCGTGATGGTGCAGCTGCGCAATAGCGGCGCCGATGGCGCGCCACACCGGCTCCGCCAACGCGTTCGACGCGAGCGCCGCGCTCAAAGCTTCCGCATGCTCGATGCGCGCGGTGATGAGATCGCAGCGATATGCCATTCCGCCCAAACCGCCGCGCCGATAAAATGCCGCGACCGGCTTCGGCACGTTGAGGCCGCGCTGCGCCAGATAAAAGAGCAGACGCCATTCGGCAAAGGCACGTACTTTATCCTCGCCCGACCATAAGTACCGGTCTTGCGATATGCGGGCGATGAAGCCGCCGCGCCGATAGTGCCTTAGCACCCACGGATGCGCCGCGGCTCCCACCGCAGAACCGACAAACCATGCCGACCCGCGCCCGCCGGAAACGGCAACCAGTTCGCCGCGCCCGGTCCAAAAATTCGGATCGAACAGCGACTCCTCGGCGCGCAGCGGCGGATTGCCAAGGCCATTGGGATCAGCCAGCATGACGCCCGTAGCAGTGGCAATGCGTTGGCCGCCCTTTATCATTCTTATGACTACCTTAAGCTTCAAACCGCCGCTGCAACACGTCTGCCTGCTGCGACTCTCGGCGATCGGCGATACCTGCCATGCACTGGCGGCGCTGCGAGCCTTTCAGACAGCGTGGCCCGAAACGCGATTCACCTGGATCATCGGCAAGGTCGAAGCCAAGCTGATGAGCGAAATCGTCCCGGAAATCGAGTTTATCACCTTCGACAAGGGCGCCACCCTGCGGGAATTGCGCCGCTTGCGCACGCTGCTGCGCGGGCGCCGCTTCGACCTGTTGCTCGACATGCAGCTGTCCTTCCGCGCGAGCCTGGTCAGCCGATTGGTCGCAGCGCCCATCAAGCTCGGCTTCGATCGGCAGCGCGCACGCGAGCTGCAGTGGCTGTTCACCAACGCGCAGATCGAGCCCAAGACATCGGAACATGTGCTCGATTCATTCTTGGGCTTCGTTCGCGCTTGTGGCATCCAACCGGACGCGCCTCGCTGGAATGTGGCGCTGCCGCCGAACGCGCTCGACTACGCCCGCAGCATCGGCGCCGCCGGGCGCCCGACGCTGCTCATCAGCCCCTGCTCCAGCCATGCGGCGCGCAATTGGTCCGCGGAGCGCTATGCCGCCGTCGCCGACCACGCAGCGTCCGCGCATCGTATGCAGGTCGTGCTGGTGGGAGGCCGCAGTTCGCAGGAGACGCGCATGGGGGCATCGATTGCGGCCGCGGCGCGCTCGCCGCTCCTCAATCAGATCGGCAAGGATACGCTGCCGCAATTGCTCGGGCTGATGTCGCAAAGCACGGCGCTCTTGACGCCGGACTCAGGTCCCGCGCACATGGCGGGCATGGTCGATCTTCCGGTCATAGGTCTCTATGCCGCCACCAATCCGCGGCGCGCCGGCCCCTATTACAGCCGCGACTGGTGCGTGGACAAGTACGACGCGGCTGCACGCAAATTCCTCGGCAAACCCGCGGCGGAAGTTGCCTGGACGAAGAAAATCGAACGGCCCGGGGTTATGGACTTGATCGGCGTCGACGATGTCACGGGCAAGCTCGACGCACTCATGCTTACCGGGGATTTTCGCTAAGATGCCCGCATGAGCGAAATTTCCGTTCCTCTCTCCCCGGGCGAGTTGCTGGACAAGATCACCATATTGCGCATCAAATCCATCCGCATGCGCGATGCCGCCAAGCTCGCCAATGTGCGCGTCGAGCTCAAGCTCCTCGAGGACACCTGGAGCGCCTCCGGCTATGCCAAATCCGACATCGCGGCCGACGTGACCGCATTGCTGCAGGTCAACGAGCGGCTTTGGGTGATCGAAGATGACATCCGCGAGAAGGAACGCGCACAGGCATTCGACTCGGAATTCGTACGTCTCGCGCGCGCAGTCTATTTCGAGAATGACGAGCGGGCCGCGATCAAGCGGCGCATCAATCTAAAGCTCGGCTCGAGCATCGTCGAGGAAAAGTCCTACGCCGAGTACAAGCCTTGAGCTTGCGAGCCCTTAGCTGTCCTTCTCGTCCTTGATATCCGCAGGCCCCGCTGCCTCGCGGTTCAGCGTGTACTCGGCACCGCAATAAGAGCACTTGGCCCAGCCGGTCGATTCGATCGCAAGATAAACCTTTGGATGCGAATTCCACAGCAGCATTCCGGGCATCGGACACGAAAGCGGCAAGTCCGCCATGTTGACGGTGTAGTGATGCAGCGCATTCGGCACAATCAATTGATGCTTGGAATCGTCTTGGACCATCGCCGGCATAATCACTCCCTTACACGTTAAGCGCGAAACCTCGAGCCCGCAACAAGCCGGCTATTTTAGGATCGGAACCGCGAAAATTCCGGTACGCCTCGCCCGGATCGACACCGTTGCCTACCGACATGATGTCATCATGCAGGCGCTTCGCAACCTCCGCATCATACGGGCCGCCCGCCTCGATGAACGCCTCGAAGGCATCATGATCCAGGACTTCGGCCCATAGATAGCTGTAGTAGCCCGCCGAATAGGCATCGCTCGAAAAAATGTGCGCGAACTGCGGCGTGCGGTGGCGCATGACCATCTCTGCGGGCATTCCCAGAGCCGCAAGCGTGCTGCGCTCGAATTCCGCCACGTCGATCGGGGCATCTCCGGCCAGGTGCAGCTTCATGTCCACCAGCGCCGATGCCAAATATTCGACGGTGGCGAATCCCTGATTAAAGCTGCTCGCCTTTTTGATCTTGGCGACCACAGCCGGCGGGATCGGTTTGCCGGTTTGATAATGCACGGCAAATCGCGACAGCACTTCCGGCGTCGACAGCCAGTTCTCGTTCAGCTGCGAGGGGAACTCGACGAAGTCGCGCACCACGTTCGTGCCGGCGAGAGACGGATATATCACGTCGGAGTTCAGTCCATGCAACGCGTGACCAAATTCATGAAACAAGGTCACCGCATCGTCCCAGCTGATCAAGATCGGTGCGCCGCTCTCGTCCTTCACGAAATTTGTGTTGTTGGACACGATCGGCGCAACGTCGCCGTCGAGCTTTTGCTGGCCGCGGTATTCGCTCATCCATGCGCCGGAATTCTTGCCGGACCGGGCATAAGGGTCGAAGTACCAGAATCCGACGTGCTTCTGCGCCGCATTCGTTACTTGCCAAACGCGCACGTCGGGATTGGCGACCGGCAAACCTGACACCTGAATAAAGCTGAACCCATAGAGCTGTCCCGCGGCCCAGAACATGCCTTCGCGCAGCTCTTCCAGCTGCAGGTAGGGCTTGACCTCGTTCATGTCGAGATCGTGCTTCGCCTTGCGCACCTTCTCAGCGTAGTAGCGGTAGTCCCAGCCGGCGATCTTGACGCCGGGATGCTCGCGGTCGGCGATGGCCTGCATGTCGGCGACTTCCTCATGCTCGCGCGCCACCGCCGCAGGCCATACCTGCATCATCAGGCCCATGGCTGCTTCCGGTGTTTTAGCCATGCTGTCCGCCACCCGCCAATGCGCATGCGTCGGGAACCCCAAAAGCTTCGCGCGTTGGGCCCGCAAGGCCAGTATTTCCGTGATGATCTTTTTGTTGTCGTGCGCATCGCCGTTGTCGCCACGGCTGTAGTAGGTACGCCAGACCCGTTCGCGCAAATCGCGTCGCTCCGCATAGGTCAGAAATGGGTCCATGGAAGAGCGCGTGTTGAGGATGGCCCATTCGTCCGGATGTCCGCGTGCCGCAGCGGCGGAGCGGGCGGCAGCGCGCAGCGGCTCCGGCAAGCCCTTAAGGTCCTGTTCGCTTTTTAAGTAGAGAGTAAAACCTGCCTCGTCGGCCAGCAGATTTTGATTGAAACTCGCAAACAGCGTCGCCAGGCGCTCATTGATTTGAGCAACCCGCCGTTTCGCCGCCGCATCGAGCTGGGCACCCGCGCGTACAAAATTTGTGTGATAGAACCAGCACAGGCGCTGCTGCAACGGCGTGAGATTTTCCCGGGCTGCGTAGACTGCCGCAATGCGCGCAAACAGCGCCGAATTCTGCGAGATCTTGTCCGAGAACGCCGCGAGCATTGGCTGCATGTCGCGCTCGACCGCCTGAAAATCCTCCGTGCTCATGGTCGAGGACCACACGCTGTAAACAGCGTTTACGCGGCTGAAGGTGCGCCCGGACCGTTCCAGTGCCGCAATGGTGTTGTCAAACGTGGCCGCGGCCGGATTGCGCGTAATTGCGTCGATTTCGGCCAGGTTCCCCGCCATGGCAGCTTCGAGCGCGGGCTTGAAATCAGCAACGCGAACCTGGTCGAACGGCGGCACCCCGCCGGCCGGCCCGACCCACGGCGTCAACAGCGGATTGCCGGCGCGCGCCGGTGACGGCGCCTCCGCGGCATCAGGTATGGACTTTGAATTCCTCAGCAAAGTGGCGCCGATTTTGACACGTCAGGGCGCCGATTCAAATGTCGCTCGCCAAATCTCGCGCAAACGATCGCGGGTCTCCTGGTACGGTTCCGCCGTAACAATCCGCTCGCCGTCACCCTCCAGCGACAAGTGATGCAGGACGGTGCGATAGCCGATGTACGCTTGCTTAAGCCACAGCGAAGTCGCCTCGTCGACGATCCCTACCGCCGCCAAGCCCTCGAGCTGGCGAATATTATCGGTGTAGGTTAGGAGCTCGGGGTGCGCCTGAGCGGACGCCAGCACCCAGTATTGCACCAAGAACTCGATGTCGCCGATTCCGCCGGCGTCCTGCTTGATATCGAATTGCCCTGCTCCGGAGCGCGACAATTCCTTGCGCATGCGCAAGCGCATCTCGAGCACATCCGTGCGCAAGCGATCGCGGCGCACAGCCGAGGACAACACGCGCCGGCGCACGCCCTCGAACGCGGCGCACAGCGCGGCGTCTCCCCCAATGGCGCGGGCGCGCAGCAGCGCCTGATGTTCCCAGGTCCAGGCATCGCTTTGCTGATAGCGCTCGAACGCAACGATGCCCGTCATGAGGAACCCGCCCTTGCCGTTCGGGCGCAGCCGCATGTCGACTTCGTAGAGACGCCCGGCGGCCGAATGCATGGTGAGCAGATGCACGATGCGCTGTCCCAAGCGCAGGAAAAAAATCCCGTTATCGAGCGGCCGCTCGCCGTCGGTGAGCTGAAAGCTCCCCGCCGAATCATGCAGAAAAACCAGGTCAAGATCCGATGCGTAGCCCAATTCCAGCCCGCCGAGCTTGCCGTACCCGGCAACCGCAACCTTTACGGGCCGCAGGTGCGCCTCATCCTCGCCGCAATACGGCGTGCCGTACGTATGCGTCATCTGTTGCCAGGCGAGGTCCATGCAGCATTGCACGATGAGCTCCGCAATATCGGTGAGCCGATCACTGACGCGCATCAGCGGCAAACGGCCGGTCAGGTCGGCGAGCGCAACCGAAAACACCGCAACCTTTTGAAATTGCCGCAGCGCCTCGACTTGCCGTTCCGGATCCTCGGGCGACAGCCTCTCGGTGCGCGCCGCCAACTCTTGCGTGAATCCCTGCCGCGCCGGCAGTTCCTCAAACGCCTTGGCGTCGATCAATTCGTCGAGCAGCAGGGGAAAGTCGGCGATCTGCCGCGATAGAAAGCCGCTGATGGCGCACACCTCGATGAGCCGGTCCAGCGCCGCCGGCTGCTCCTTGAGCAGCGCCAGATACGAGGCGCGCGTGCCGATGGCTTCCAGCACTCGCAGCACGCGCTGCACGACGGTGGCCGGCGAGGCACGCTCCGCCGCCGACTTCAGCAAGCGCGCCAAAATCACATACACACGCCGGTGCCCAGCTTCGTCCAGGCGGCGATAGGTCGCCGATTGCCGATAGGCGCCGAGCATCGCGGCCACTGCCGGAATCTCGGCGCTCGGAAATCCGCCGTTCGCGAGCTCTTCGTCGATTTTTGCGTTCGCCGCATCGAGCCATGCCACCCCGATGTCGTCGAAGCGCCGCTGCTCCGGAGCGCCGAACAACAGCGCGTCGAATTGACCCGCCACCGCATCGAGCGTCGACTCAATCGCCCGCGATGTCGCGTCCCAATCGTCAAAACCCATGCTCAAGGCCAGCCGCGCCCGGTCCGCCGGATCATCGGGCAGGGTGTGAGTCTGCTGATCGCGCATCATCTGCAGCGCGTTCTCCGCCTTGCGCAGCAGGAAATACGCTTCGATCAATTCCGCAACGTCGTCGCTCGAAATCAATTTCGAGCCCGCGAGCAACGGCAGCACTTCCAGCAGCGCGGATTTCTGCAGGCGGCGATCGCTGCCGCCGCGTACCAGCTGCATGGATTGGACGATGAACTCGATCTCACGGATACCGCCTCGGCCGAGTTTCAGGTGATGATCGAGATCGCGTCGCGCGACCTCCCTCACGATCAGCGCCTTCATGCTGCGCAGAGACTCGAATACGCCGAAGTCCAGATAACGGCGGTAAACAAAGGGACGCACGAATTCTTCGTAAGCCGCCGCATAGCTGCCGGCACCGACGATGGCCCGCGCCTTGATCCAGGCGTAGCGTTCCCAATCGCGGCCGTGCTGCTGCAAGTAGTCCTCGAGCGACGCCAGACTCACCACCAAGGGTCCGCTCTCGCCGAATGGCCGCAGCCGCATATCCACGCGGAACACAAAGCCGTCGGCGTTTCTCACGTCCAGCAGGCGAATGATCTCCCGGCCCAAGCGATTGAAGTATTCCTCGTTGTCGATCACGCGTGGACCGCTCGTCTCGCCCGCCTCGGCAAATAGAAACACCAGATCCACATCGGAGGAGAAGTTGAGCTCGCGCCCTCCCAGCTTGCCCATGCCTAAAATGACGAAAGGATCCTGCGATGGATCCGAGCTGTACGGCCGCCCGAAAGTCGGCAGCAGATGCAGCTCAGCGGCGCTCGCCGCCGTGCGGATGCAGGCATCGGCGAGGTCGGAAACTGCCAGCAATGTCTCGGTCACCGCCGCGGTGCCGGCAATATCTCGCCAGGCGATGCGCAACATGGCGCGCCGGCGCCACTCGCGCAAAATGCGCTGCGACTCCTCCGCCGACGGCGCCGCAGCGGCAAGCCCTGCATACTCGCTGTTCGCAACGCTCGACTCGCAGGCATCGAATTGCACGAACCATTGCAATGATGGCGGGTCCAGCAGCAATACCTGAGAGGCAAATTCGCTGGCAGCGATGACCTGCGGCAATTGTCTGCGATGATCTTCCGACAGCGCTTGATACTGATCCGCAAATCCGTCCAGCGCGCGAGCGCGTTCCCACCAGCGTTCAACGGATTGGCGCAGCTCGTGCGGCACGGATCCGATGAAATCCATCGACTCGGTCATGGCGGCCTGTCGCTACCGAATCGCCACCAGGAACACGCGCGGAAACGGCAATAAGACGCTGCCGTCCGCGACCGGCGGGTAGGCGCGCTCGATTGCTGCGGTGTAGCGCTCCAGGTAAGCATCGCGCTCCGGTACGCTCAAGGGTTCAAGGAAGGGCCGCAGGCCACTGCCCTTGAACCATTCCACCACCGCGGCCGCGCCGCCGGGCAGGGAGTGATGATAGGTGGTGCGCCACAAATCTACCTTGGCGCACAGCGGCCGCAGCAATTCGTAGTACCAAACAGCGCCTGCCAAGGGCGCGCGCGCTTCGGCCGACTGCGCGAGCTTTGCGGCCCACGGGCCCGATGCGGCGATCTCGCGCATCAACCGGTGCGCCGGTTCCTCGAGATTGTCCGGCATTTGCACTGCCAGGGCACCACCCGGTGCGAGCTTCTCGATAAGCGTCGGCAACAGAGTTTGATGATTCGGCACCCACTGCAGAACGGCATTCGCCAGTATCACGTCGAACGGACCGGCAGCGTGCCAGTCTTGTAGATCCTGCACCTCGAAATGGATCTGCGGCAGCCGTCGCCGCGCCGCCGCGATCATGTCCGATGAGCTGTCCGTGCCGCTGATCTGCGCTTGCGGATAGCGCGCGGCCAGAACTTCGGTGGAATTGCCCGGGCCGCAGCCGACGTCAATGACCGTACGTGCATCGATGGGCGGCAGCGCGCCGAGCAGATCGCGCACCGGCCGCGTTCGCTCGTCTTCGAAGGCGACGTACTGTTTAGCGGACCAACTCAATGCAATCCCGACAACCAGGTGATGACGGAACTTTCGAGCGCAATGCGATGATCCGAGTAGCTGTGATCGGTGTCCATGTGCACCGTGCTGACCTTACCGCCTTTAGCCTTGATTGCCGCCACCAGCGCGTCCGTTTGCGGAGCCAGATGGTCGTTCGCTGTGATTGCCAACAACGGAATCTTCGCAAGACCCTCGGCGGTTCCAGCCACCACGAATTCCTTGGCATGCGAGGTAGCTTCATCGACCATGCGCTCAGCGGTCTCGTCGGCGAGCGTCTCCATGTCATCCGCCATGGCAGCGACCGCCTGCGTCCGCGGCCTCGCACCCAACTGCCCCATGTCCGCCATGGATATGAGGATCGCGCCCATCAATGCGTGATCGTGAGACGCCGTGTGCGCCACCACCCAGCCTCCCATGCTGTGACCCGCGATCACGATGCGCTTCGGATCGATTCCCAACTTCGAGGCATTCGCCGGATCCCGCAGATACGCGAGCACCGCATCGGCATCTTCGGGATTCTGCGCAAATCGAAATGCGCCTGGGCTTCCCCAAGACCCGCGGTAATTGAAGGTCACGGCATTCCAACCCGCACGGCGCACGGCCTGCGCCAGGTCGAGGTTTTTCTCGTTGCCGGGCAAACCATGGCAAATCACCAGGGTCGGATGCGGGCCCTCACCGCCCGGCGAATACACCAGCCCATTGATCAAGACGCCATGCGTGGGAATGTGCAGCACCGTCATCGCAGCGGGATGTGCCTTGTCCGGCGGCGGATCGGTAGAGATGGCCGGCGGCGCGGAGCGCGCCAGCGCACCCGACGTAAAGCCAATAATCAAAGACATCATCAATAACAACGAACGCATTTTCACTCCTGGCTTAGTCAGCATCTATTAATGTGTCTGCCGCGCCTTGGCGATCCACGCTTCCACATCCTCGAGCTTTCTCGGGAACGCCGCAGTCAGGAGACGATACCCCGTCGCCGTGACGATGACTTCATCCTCGATACGTACGCCGAAACCCTGATCAGGCAGGTAAACGCCCGGCTCGACCGTGAAAATTGCGCCCACGGGCAAGGGCTTTTCGTAAAGCCCCGCGTCGTGCACGTCGAGACCGACGAAGTGGCCGAACCCATGGATGAAATCTTTGAGATACCCAGCGCGGCGCAGCGACTCCTCGGCCACGTGCTGCAGCTCTGCCATGGTCACGCCTGGACGAATGGCGGCCATGATGTCTTCCTGCGCCCGGTAGACCGCTCGGTACACCTTCGTCTGCTCCGCATTGAATTTTCCCGAAACCGGGTAAGTACGCGTGACGTCCGCCGCGTATCGGCCGTATTCGGCGGCGGCATCAACCACCACGAGATCGCCATCTTTCAGCAGCCGCGTGTTTTTGTCCCAGTGCAGGACTGCGCCGTTGGGACCCGAGCCGACGATCGAAGAGTAGCTCAAGCCGGTTGCGCCGTTGGCAAAGAATGCGTATTCCAGCTGGGTTTGCAAATCGCGTTCGGACACGCCCGGCACGCTGCCTTTGGCGATGGCCTCGTGGCCCGCACGCGTGATGGCGATTGCGCGTTCCATGCGCTCGATCTCATCAGTGCTGTGCACTTCACGCAAGCCCGCCAGCAGCGAGCGCTTATACACCACGCGCAGCCCGAAGCGCTGGGCCGCACGCGTCGCGAGTTCCGCATCGTTTCGGTCTTCCTTGCGCAGAGTCGGCGGTGAGATGATCGCAACGCAATCGTAGTTTTCTCCCGCTCCTTCCAAGGCGGTGTCCGGCGCACCACGCCGGACGCGATCGACGCCGTAGCGCTCCTTGAGTTCGGGCGAGATCGGATCGCGTGGCCCGGTCCAGCGCTCCGCCTCCGGGTCGCGGGACTTCAGGAACAGGGTCACCTTGTTGTAGGCCGCCTTCGGCGTGAACACCAGGAAGGCGCCGGGCTCGTTGATGCCCGTCAGCCAATAAAAATCTGCATCCTGTCGATAATCCTCGGTGATTCCGGACACCTCGCCTTGCGAGCCGATGACGGTCATGCAGCCATCCAACGCCTTCATGACCCGGTCGCGTCGCTCGCGATAGACGCTGACCGGTAAATCAGCGGGCGGTTTGGAGGTGGGATGCTGAAATCCGCCGGCCAGAGCCGCGGCGGCTAGGAAAGTGCTGATCATTGAATGGGGTCCTCAGGAATTGTTATCTGCGGAATTTCCCGCCTACTGTACCTTTTGAGTCAACCGAAGGCATAAGAAATGAGCAGGCACCCGAAGACCCCTCGTGTGCGAAAGGGTCAGGCAGAGAGCCGCCTATCGCACGCCGAATTCGGCGAACGCTTCCGCGCCCGATTCTTCGATCCTGGCTTCGCCGGCAAGTCCGGTGAGATCGAGGAATTGTCGAAACTTGCTTGGGACGGGTATCGAAACGCCAGAAAGAGTCCGGTCACCCGAAAGGCGGGCCAGCGATTCGCCGACGCGAACTACGATTTGTCGGTCGACTGGTTGCGGGCGCGTGCCGACATTCACAAAGCGCAAAGGCTGCATGACCGATCAACCCGCGCTCGCATCCTGTTGATCTGCGGCGCCGCGCGCAACGACAAAACCTGCCCGGGCGAAATGTCCAAATCGTTTCGCATGAGTCGCCTGGCCAAGACAATCTTCGATGAGCGCAAGGCCGACGTGGACGTTCTGGACTTGAGCCTCCTGACGTCGGAGTACGGCAAGGTCATTTATCCGTGCAAAGGTTGCGTCTCGACGGCCATGCCGCTGTGTCACTGGCCCTGCTCGTGCTATCCCAATCACAGTCTGGGCCAAGTCAACGATTGGATGAATGAAATCTATCCACGCTGGGTGGCGGCGCACGGCATCATGATCATTACGCCGGTGTACTGGTATCAGGCGCCGAGCGTCTTGAAGCTGATGATCGATCGCATGGTTTGTGCAGACGGAGGCAATCCGGATCCGACCACCACACACGGAAAGAATGCCGTAGAAGCCAAGGCCATCGAAATGAAGGGTTGGAATTATCCTCGGCACCTCGCGGGTCGTTCTTATTCGATAGTCGTGCATGGCGATGCCGCCGGAACCGAAACTTTGCGGCGCTCGCTGTCGGACTGGCTCAATGACATGCAATTGGTCCAGGCAGGCGCCGGCTCTTGCATCGATCGCTACATCGACTACTACGGCATGTACGCAACCAGTCACGACGCATTCGATGAAGATGCGCCGTTGCACGAAGAAGTGCGCAATGCGGCGCGCGCACTGATAACCCACGTGGCGCAGCGGCGCGCCGGACTAAAAGCGCCGGATGCGAACCTGAAAGACCCGCGGCCCAAGTAAGCCCATCGGCGCGACTTCTGAGATCTCAACTCATTGTTTTTAAAGGCATTAAATCCACCTCCCCGATGCCCTGCTTGGTCAAAAACCGGCTCATTTTTGCTATACTGTATAAATACACAGTCCTAAGGAAACTGCCATGGACAACGGAGTCGGCTCAGAGCCGGAAATCTCACTCGAGGAACTCGAAAACCAGATTACCGAACTCGCGGGGCATCTCAACGCGGCCAACTATCGATGGCTGACGTTGATTGCGGAATTTGATCGCCGAAACGGCTGGTGGGACGGCAAGCTGCCGTCCTGCGCTCATTGGCTCAACTTCAAAGTCGGATTGAACTTGGGCGCCGCGCGCGAAAAGGTTCGGGTCGCACACGCCCTGGATGGTCTTCCGAAAATCTCGGCCTCAATGGCACGCGGTGAGCTCAGTTATTCCAAAGTTCGCGCATTGACGCGCATCGCATCCAGCGCAACCGAGGACGGCCTCCTGATGATCGCACTGCACGGCACGGCGCATCACGTCGAACGACTGGTTAAGCACTATCGAAGAGCCGAGCACGTCGAGGAATTGCAACGCGAAGATCGGCAGGCAGAGCGATGTCGGTTCACCTCCTGGCATGATTCCGACGGAAGTCTCGTATTCCACGGCCGAATGCCCGCGCTCGCAGGCGCTGCGTTTCTGAAGGCACTGGATGCCGCGATGGAAGCGGTACCGGCGAGAGAACCCTGTACGCCGGCGAACGGCCGCTTCGATTGGGAAGGCGCCGAAGAAGGAGACGTGCTGCGCCCGTACGGAGAACGTCGTGCCGATGCGCTAAGAATGATTGCCGAGTCCTTCTTGCAGCATGGCCCAGGCACCAAATCGGCAGCGGACCGCTATCAAATTGTCGTCCACGTCGACGCGATGACATTGAGGGAGGGACAGGACGGCCGCTGCGAGTTTGAAAATGGGCCCACCCTGCCTGTCGAAACCGCGCGTCGCCTATCATGCGATGCAAGTCTTGTAAGCGTGATCGAGAACGAGCGCGGCGAGCCGCTGAATGTCGGCCGAAAGACTCGAATCATTCCGCCGGCGCTTCGCCGTGCGCTAAACACGCGAGATGAGGGCTGCCGTTTCCCGGGCTGCACGTATCATCAGTACGTCGATGCTCATCACGTTGAACACTGGGCGGACGGCGGCGAAACGAAGCTCTCGAACCTGATTACCCTGTGCCGAGCCCATCATCGCATGGTGCATAAGGGCGAAATCGTAATTAAGGAATGCGCGAACGGCGGTTGGGAATTCTTCAGCGACCACGGCCGGCCTTTTCGAGGGTCTTACAGCAAGAGCGCTCATTCACTCGAATGGAACGAGATCCAAAGCGTGCATGAGCGGCAAGGCATCTGTATCGATGCCAGGACCGCGGTTACGCGTTGGGAAGGCGAACGAATGGACTACGATATGGCACTTTCCTGCCTGTTCGGCCAGCGAGACCGGCACCTGAAAACCTCGGAGAACGTTTCCGCGGAAACGTTTGCGTAGCAATGTGACAACCATCTACACCGTCGGACACTCGAATCATCCGCTTCAGAAGTTTCTGGGCTTGCTGAGCGCAAACGGCATCACTGCGATCGCCGATGTGCGCTCACAACCCTTTAGCAGACGAAATCCCCAGTTCAACAAGGACCGGCTCGCGGCAGACCTTGCCGAAAACGGTATCGCGTACGTGTTTCTCGGCAAGGAGTTAGGCGCGCGCTCCGAAGATCCCGCCTGTTACGAGGACGGCAAGGTTCAATACTCTCGCTTGGCCGCCACGGCCGCTTTCAAAGAAGGCCTCGATCGAGTGATCTCGGGTGCTGAGAAATATCGAGTCGCCTTGATGTGCGCCGAGAAGGAACCGCTGGATTGCCACCGCACGCTGCTCGTCAGCTGCGCGCTAGAGAAACGCGGCGTATCGATCGCCCACATACTGGCGGATGCCAGCTTGGAACCGCAAGAGAAGACCATGTCCAGGCTCATCGACATGGAAAAGTTATCGGCGGATGACATGTTTCAACATCGCGCCGAACTCGTAGCGCAAGCTTGCAAGCTCCGGGAACAGCGAATCGCCTACGTCAAGGAATGACGAACAATTTCACGGCCGATGCGTGCGTTGCGTCATGATAGACGGTGTTCTCGGCAACTTTTGTCATCCGGCTCATCCCTAAGGGCTCACCCGTATTCGGATTCACATCGAAACGCGGGAAGTTGCTGCTCGAGATATCAAGACGGATGCGATGTCCCTTCTTGATCACATTGGCAGTGTCGAATGGCCGAATGACGATGCTGTAGATTTTGCCCGGCACGAGCAATTGGCGCCTCTCGAAGTGGTCCCGATAACTCGCCCGCACGATGCCATCGGTCAAGTTCATGTCGAAGCCGCTCGGGAAATCAGTGCTCGGCGGGTACACATCGACCAGTTTCGCCGTGAAGTCCGTGTCCGTCGCATTCGATGAAGCGAACAGCGTCACTTCCACAGGTCCCGCCAGCACGGCATCTTGCTTCAGCACCTCGCTTTCGAATACCAGCACATCGCTGCGCGCGCGCAGCGGCAGGTACGGCGGACGAGACCCCGGCATGTCGGGACGCTCGCGCTGATCATAGGCGCCGTCTTTCAAGCGCTTGGACACGCCTCCGCCGATGGTCGGTACCGGATGCGCCGGATCGTATTGAAACACCGTCGTGGCGGGCTCAGGCTGCGCCGGAGCGCGCGCGCTCAATGATCCATCGGCGTGCAGATAGAAGGTGGCCGCGCGCGATTCGGGAGGCGGCCAGGTTTTTGAGTCGCGCCACTCGCCGCCATGGAATAGGCGCCCCGCCGCGTCCTTGTGCCCATCACCCGTGCCCATCAAGAAATATCGAACCGGCGCCTGTGTGGCCGCGGCCGTCTTCACGCCCTTCAAATAGAAATCAAACCAGCGCAGATGAAAATTGGTGTCGAAATCCTTGATGGCGGCAGCAGATCCGAAATCCACATCGCCCGCATACGTCGCGGTATTGCCGTGATGCGTCCAGGGTCCGATCACCAGACGCATGGGCGATTTCTTCAGGGCTCCGAGCCTGCGCCAATTCTCGATCGTGCCCCGTAAATAAATGTCGTACCAGCCCCCGACATGCATCATGGGAATGTCCGCGGTCTGCGCGTAAAACTTTTCCCACTGCATGCCGAGGGTGTCCCAATGCGCGTCATAGTCCGAATGCGTTGCCTCATCGAGGTAGTAGCCCTCGTAGTTCGGCGCCACGGCGAGCGGACTCAAGCCTTTACGAATCGGCAGCGCCGAGTACCACGCCGTGACGTCCTCTTTAGCAAGCATGCCCTTGGTAACCGGGTCCTTGGCATCTTCCAGCGCCTGCGACCAAGCCCATGTGAGTTGACGTCCCATCTCGAACGCGCCGTCGTATCTGACGCTGTGATCCCAAGCGTTCGACATCCCGCCCATGTTGAGGAGCAGCGCGCGCAGATGCGGCGGCGCGAGTTTCGACGCATCGGCCTGGGTGTGTGCAGCGTAGGAAGTACCATACATTCCTACCTTACCGTCGCTGAATGGCTGCTTGGCGGCCCACTCCACGGTGTCGTACCCGTCGTATGCGTCGAACGAGTAATACTTTTCGAACACTCCCTGTGAATGGTGCCGCCCGCGCGTGTCTTGCACCATGACCACATAGCCATGCTTCGCCAGTGTTTCGGCGATGGCAACAGCAGCCGGGTCCGATTTGTCGTACGGCGTCCGATGCAGCAGCACCGGCAGCCGCTCCGTCGTCGCTGTACTCCCCTTGCCCGGCCTGTAGATGTCCGTGGCGAGCAAGATCCCATCGCGCGCCGCCACCATCACGTCTTGCCGGCGAATCACGTCGGCATATGTCCTCGACTCCGGTGCAGGCGCGGCTGTCGCGAGCAGCGCCGTAAGAGTGAGTGCGGCGAACACAAGAATGCCGCCGAGGTGATCCCGTGCCGCTTTGTATGGATACCGTGCTGGAGTCTTTTCCACAGATTGAGCCTACCTTAGTCTTCGAAACTCATCGCGCGGCCCGGGATGCTCGGCGAGCAACCGTTCCAGGCGCGGCAGCCGTGAGTGGGCGGCATTGCGCAACTCCCTCGGTGCCGCTCGATAAGAATCACGCAGCAACGCACCATCCTGTTCGACCATGAGTGCAGCGAGCGTCGCGGCGTGCAACAGATCACTATCAGCCAGCGCGACATCCTTGCCGCGGCGCGTGCTCGCGTAAAGCTGGTACCAAATCATGCGCGCTACTTCCGGCAGCTGAACGGGAATGCAGTGCCCGCCGGCAAGAACGCCGGCATCTCGGCTGCCTTCGAGCAGGTAGCCGTAGAACGGCATCGCCTGCGCGTGCCAGCCGAGTTCCGGCACCGCAACTGTTTCGCCTGCGATTGAGCCGTGAGCAAAAAGGTCAACGCGCAGACCTGCACCCGGCAGCTTGAGCGACGTCGAGGGTTTCTTGCTCGAAGTACCTGGAACGCCGGCGAATGGAAGTTGAGTAGCTTGCATGATCGCCAGGAGCGCCGCCGGCGTCTCGAGCTTCAAGGGCTGCCGACGCGCTATTTCCAAATGATTTTGCGTCTTTGCGCCGGATGTCATCACGCCATATTCGTTAAGCCAGCTGAGGTAAGCCAATTCTCCGACCACCACCAGGCCGGCGTCGAATAACTTACGGTTGCGCAATTCAACGAGGACGCTCGCGACAACCTTTTCCGCTACCTGAAAGCCGAACTTTGCGAGCGCCGCCACCTGCTTCGCAGTCCATTCAGACTGCGCAATGCGGCTTTGCATCGCTTCGTATGCGGCCGAATTGCTCACGGTGCCCACGAATTGCTCCGATCGTTTCCGGGGTGCGGGATAATACGAGCGGTACCAATACTGATGGCCAGTGCCGGCGCGATTGACAAGAGTGCCGGGGCTTCCCGGCAGCAGTTCTGCGATGGAATTCGCCCGAGCTTTGACATCTGCGTAAAGCGCCCGGACCGCGCCTTCATGCAAACCGTAAAGCTTTCCGTGATTACCCACTATATTCAAATTTTAGTGGGTAACAGTCTCCTGTTCAATGCAGGAATCGACGCCTGGAAACATTAACACGACGTGGTCGAATTATTAAACCAGCGCGTCTGCGCGAGTGCGAAAACCCCTGTAAAAATAGGCTCCGCGGCGTTTGACCCGCGATCCCAACGGGAGTAAAAGTCGTTCTACCACATCACACCGGTAAGCCGCCATGTCAACCAGACTTGTTGTACTCGCTGCCGCGCTGATCGCTGCGGCGCCGGTTCTTGCCGCGAGCGGCTCCGGTTCGGGTGGTTCCGCAAGCTCCACCACAACTTCTGCCGGCAGCGCAGGAGGCGGACACTCCGGCGGTGGCGGTGGCGGCGGCGGCCATGGCGGTGGAGCTGGCGGAGGCGGCGGCGGCCACTTCGGTGGCGGAGGCATGGGCGGGCGAGGAGCTGCGGCCAGCGCCCACGCGGGCACATTTGGGGGCGCCGCGTTCGCCAATCATGGCGGTGCGCTCACCAATCATTCAGGCGCGTTCGCCAACCATGCCGCGGCGTTCGCCAATCATGGCGGCGAGCACACAAGCCGCCAATCCGGCGCCATGCATACGGCAAAGCCGGCCGCGGGCCAGCACGTCGCATTCAGGCATTCTGCATCGACATTCAGGATGGCCGGCACAGACCATCATCACCATCACCACCATCATGTTACAGATCAACGCGAACCGATCTACGGCGACGATTTCACTCAAAACGGCATTAACTGCACCTTCGTCTCAAACCCTTACCTCAACTGGAATCCTTGCGCCGGTTCAACTAAGTCGCTCAAGGACAGCCGGGCGAAGCACAGCTCGTAGCGCTTCAGCATGAATATTGCGGCGGCCGCCTCCCTGCTCGCCGCGCTCCTGAGCGGTACTGCCGTGCAGCTGCATGCGGCCGATTCCCCTGACATGCCGAACAAAGATGCTGAGAGCAGCGCTAAGGAAGCCGCCGCCTCGATTGAACGCTTCGCTGCACGCGATCCAGACTCGCCGGAGACTCTCAACGCTCGCCTCTCCTACGCAGTTTTTCTCGCCCAAATGGAAGGCGGTGACTGTCGCACCCGTCTGGACAGCGCGCAAAGTCAATTGGATATCGCCAAGGCAAATCCGGCACTTAGCCTCGCGATTCCCGCCGGGCTGGCCCGGGCGGCCGACGCCGAGTATCAGGTGCATTCGGCGCGTGCTGAGTGCAGCGGCTCCGAACCGCGCGATGCGGAACTGCGAAACACGGAATTGCGCGCTGCGCTCGAATCGGCGCTGCATGCTGTCGCGTTGTATGGCGACGCCTTCGACGCCGTTTCCATGGTCACCATGCAATTCAATTGCGCCGTGACCTATCACGACCTCGGGGACCTGGCTGCCGCGGTCTCGACGCTGCAGAAAGCGATTGCCATGGATCGCGAATACGGATTCGCGGACGACGCCGAAGACAACTATTCGCAACTCGTGGAGTGGGACAATCAGGAAGGCGGCGCCGGCCAGATTGCCGCGAGCATGCAGGACTTCCCGGAGCGCTCGGCCACGCTCGCGTTCGGCTGGTTCCCAAACGATTCTCAGGTCACGATCGAATCCAACTACATTCAATTGGCGGATGGCGAGACATTCAAAATCCGCAGCACGCGAAGCGCCCAACGCAGCGTCCGCCAGGGGGTAGGCGGCTGGAAGGTTTCGTTTCGGCCCGCTGAGGCCCACTTCGAGCTTGCGAACCCGCCTCTCGAGGATCTCGCACTTGATGGCTTCGCGATTTCGCTGGCGGGCATGCTGCTTGAATTCCACGACTTCGATCTTGCAGGCAACGGCGAGTTCGACAGCAGCAGCGGGGGCTTTAAGTTCCGTTCACGGGTGCGGGCGGACGTGAAGGCGCTGACTCGCGACCTCGCCGCCCAAGACACGCCCAGCGCGCAGCTCATGCGCATAGTCGCCAGAGCCCTGCGCACTCAGCAATCGCCCGATGTGATCGATGACCTGGTGGCGGAGAACTACAACTTCGAGACGGGAACTTGGATGGGGGCAACGCTCGATCAGGGCGTTTGGTACAACATGTCCGCATCGCTGTCGTTGCCCTTGGAACCGCGAGTGTTCGTTAAGAACGCGATCGAGTTCGCCTACACGCGCCCGGTTCCATGCACCGACGATGCCAAGCAATCTGACTGCATTGAGATCGTGCTGCATGCAACGCCGGATCCTGAGACCATGAGCGAGCTTCTCGGCAGGCTTTCCCGCTCCGCTCGCTTGCCTCGTCAGCAGCGGCCAGAGCTGCAAGCGCGCACCGACATGCGCCTGATCGTCGATCCCATTACCTTGGTCGCGTATCGCCGCGACATGCGGTGCTATTCGTATTGGTCGACCGGAGCCAAGGGCCGGAATCAATCGCTGCTCGAATCCGAAATAACCAGCGTGGTCAGCAAACCCATAAGCCGCGCTGATGGCGGCTAGGCGTCCGCAAAAAAAAGAGCGGACTTGAAGTCCGCTCTCTCTTGATCGCAATTACCGTTTAGCCGGTAACTACATATCCATACCGCCCATGCCACCCATGCCGCCGCCCGGGGCGCCATGCGCATGCTCTTCTTCCTTGGGCGACTCGGCAATCATGACTTCGGTCGTGAGCAGAAGCCCCGCCACCGAGGCAGCGTTCTGCAGAGCGAGACGCGTCACCTTGGTCGGATCCAAAATGCCCATTTCGATCATGTCGCCATACTCGCTGGTTGCAGCGTTGTAGCCGAACGTGCCCTTGCCCTCGCGGACTCGGTTGAGCACCACCGCCGCATCTTCGCCGGCGTTCGCCACGATCTGCCGCAACGGCTCTTCGATCGAGCGGGCCAGGATCTTGATGCCCGTGGTCTGATCTTCGTTCTTGCCGGTCAGCTTCTCGATGGCCTTGAGCGCGCGAACCAGAGCGACACCGCCGCCCGGAACCACACCCTCTTCGACGGCCGCACGGGTCGCGTGCAACGCGTCTTCAACGCGGGCCTTCTTTTCCTTCATCTCGATCTCGGTCGCAGCGCCGACTTTGATCACGGCAACACCGCCGGAGAGCTTGGCAACGCGCTCCTGGAGTTTTTCCTTATCATAGTCAGAGGTCGCTTCCTCGATCTGCTGGCGAATGCTGTCGACGCGGCCCTTGATGTCCGAGGCCTTGCCGGCGCCGTCGATAATGGTGGTGTTCTCTTTCTCCACCAGGATCTTCTTGGCTTCGCCCAAGTCGTTCAACGTCGCCTTCTCGAGCGAGAGGCCGACTTCGTCGGAGATCACCGTGCCGCCCGTGAGGACCGCGATGTCCTGCAGCATGGCCTTGCGGCGGTCGCCGAAGCCGGGCGCCTTGACGGCGGCAACCTTGACGATGCCGCGGATGGTGTTGACCACCAACGTGGCAAGGGCTTCGCCTTCCACATCTTCCGCGACGATCAAGAGCTGTCGGCCGCCCTTCGCAATGGCCTCGAGCAGCGGGAGCAGCTCGCGAATGTTGGAGATCTTCTTGTCGACCAGAAGGATCAGCGGCTTGTCGAGCTCGGCGCTCTGGCTCTGCTGATTGTTGATGAAGTACGGTGAGAGGTAGCCGCGATCGAACTGCATGCCTTCGACCACTTCGAGCTCGTTCTCGAGGCCTGAACCCTCTTCAACCGTGATTACGCCTTCCTTGCCGACTTTCGCCATCGCGTCGGCAATCGTCTTGCCGATGCTCTCGTCGGAGTTTGCGGAGATCGTGCCGACCTGCGCAATCGCCTTCGGATCCTTGCAGGGCTTGGAAAGCTTCTTCAGCTCTTCGGTGGCCGCGCCGACCGCGTGGTCGATGCCGCGCTTCAAGTCCATCGGGTTGATGCCCGCCGCGACAGCCTTGAGGCCTTCACGGATGATCGCCTGAGCGAGAACCGTTGCGGTGGTGGTGCCATCGCCGGCTTCATCGGAGGTGTTGGAAGCGACTTCCTTCACCATCTGCGCGCCCATGTTCTCGAACTTGTCCTTGAGCTCGATTTCCTTTGCAACGGAGACACCGTCCTTGGTGACGGTCGGGGCACCGAAGCTCTTGTCGAGCACGGCGTTGCGGCCTTTGGGACCCAGTGTGACTTTGACGGCATTCGCCAGAACATTCACACCCTTGAACATGCGTGCCCGAGCGTCGTCGCTGAAGCGTACGTCTTTAGCTGCCATTTGCTGATACCTCTAATTAAATTTGATTTGGAGTGAACGGAGCAGGCTTATTTGCCTTCCACGATGGCCATGATGTCTTCCTCGCGCATCACAACCAGTTCGTCGCCGTCCATCTTGACTTCGGTGCCGCTGTACTTGCCGAACAGAATCTTGTCGCCGACTTTGACGTCCAGCGGACGAATTTCGCCGTTCTCTAAAATCTTGCCCTTACCGACGGCAACCACTTTGCCAAAGATCGGCTTCTCAGTTGCGGTGTCCGGAATCACGATGCCACCCGGAGACTTACGCTCCTCTTCTTCTCGTTTCACGATCACGCGGTCATGAAGGGGACGAATCTTCATAAGACAAGACTCCTAATGCTTGGGTTGAAGTTACAAAGGGTGGGTGTTGTTAGCACTCCCCCATCGAGGCTGCTAATCATAGCGGCGAATTATTACGATTCAAGAGCCGTGCGGGTTATTTTTTGCTGTATCGCAACAATCACGTTGAGCTGGCGTGTCCGCAGCCCGATCACTAAAGTGCCGCTATGCATTCCCGCCCTGTAGCTTGGATTCCCCCCGTTCTGGCTTTGATGCTTTGCCTGGCAGGCGCCGCGCATGCCAAGCCCTGGTGGATGCGGGGAATCGAGTCCAATGACACCGACTTTCTGCCGCCGGACGTTGCCTTTCGCGTCGCCGCAAGGCTCGACGGCAACGTGCTGAAGGTGCGCTGGGTCATCGCGGATGGCTACTATTTGTATCGTCAAAAGATCGACGTCAAGGCGGAAAGCCCGGACCTCGTGGTTTCCGCACCCGAGCTTCCCACCGGAACGACCAAGACCGACCCGTACCTCGGCACGCAGCAAGTTTTCTTCCAGCAGGTCGAGGCCGTTGTGCCCTACTCGCGCCTGGACGCCGGCGCCCACCCAATCCAACTCAAGGTGACCTACCAAGGTTGCGCTGAGGCGGGCTTGTGCTACCCACCGATCACAAAGGTCGTGTTTCCGAGCGTGGGCGCACCTCCCGTTGCGGCTAACGTGCCGCCATATCCTTGGGAAAGCCTGGCCATTGTGGTCGGCGCTTTCGCCTTTCTGCTCGCAGGACTGGTCTTGAGGAAGGGACGCAAGCTCGACATTCCCGCATGAACAGCGGGGGACTGCGCTATTTCGGCGCTGCGGTGATCGTGCTCGCCGGCATATGGCTGGGTGTGAGGTTTCACCACAGTCGCCAAGAACATCAGGTCGTATCAGTGCCGGCGGGCGTGGCCAGCGCGCCCGATGCTCATGGGGACGCCGTCTTGCAGGCTGCAGCGACCCCGCAGCCGCAGCCGGTCATTCCTGCAAAACTGCCCGACTTCTCGCTCAAGGACTTGAACGGCAAACCCACCTCGATCTCCTCGTGGAACGGGAAATCGCTGATGATCAACTTCTGGGCTACCTGGTGTGCTCCCTGCCGGCGGGAAATACCTCTTTTAAAGACCTTGTCCGCGGATTGGGCCGGGCGGAACCTGACGGTGGTCGGCATCGCCGTTGACTACCCCGACAAAGTCCGGGAATTCGCCGAGCGGTTCAAAATGGACTACCCGGTGCTCATCGGCGAGCAAGACGCGTTGAATGTTGCCGCCGACCTGGGGATGGCATCGCCCGCTTTCCCCTTCACGGTCTTTACCGACCGGCGCGGCGAGGTCGTTACCCTGTTCGTCGGCGAGTTGCACCGCCCGCAAGCGGATTTCATCCTTTCGCAAGTCCAGAATCTCAATCAGGACCGTATCCAGCTGCCGGAGGCGCGGCGCGCCATTGCCGCGGCCTTGAGTGCCATGGCAGATAAGGCTGGATAGCCCTTAAGGCGACGTTCGCCGCCGAAGCTTGCCTTTTCACTTCCATTTCTGGTTATTATCGCGGACCTTTGTAGCGCAACCGCGCTGGAATAATTGCCAAGATGGCTCGAATTTTGCTGCTAAATGGCCCGAACTTGAATCTCCTGGGCACCCGCGAGCCGGCCATCTATGGCAGCGCCACGCTCGCCGAAATCGAGGCCAAGCTTAAAGGGCAGTGCGCGTCGACAGGCCACGACCTGGTCTGCGCGCAGAGCAATGCCGAGCACGAACTGATCGCGAAGATTCACAGCGCCAAGCGAGAGGGCGTCGGATTCGTGATTATCAATCCGGGCGCGTTCACCCACACCAGCATTGCCTTGCGCGATGCTTTTCTCTCGGTGGGAGTACCGTTCATCGAGATTCACTTGAGCAATGTCTTCGCGCGCGAGACATTTCGGCATCACTCGTATTTGTCCGACGTCGCAGTCGGCTGCATCTATGGATTGGGCCCGATCGGCTATGAGCTCGCGCTCCAAGCCGCGATCGCGCGCCTGACAAAAACCTAAAAAACGATATTCGAGGGGTTCGCGGATGGACATTCGCAAAGTAAAGAAGCTGATCGAGTTGCTCGAGGAGTCGGGCATCTCGGAATTGGAAATTTCGGAGGGCGAGGAATCGGTGCGCATCAGCCGCCACCCCCGCGTCGGGATGCAGGTGGCTGCCCCGCAAGCCCCGATGATGCACGCCGCGCCGCTCACTGCGGCTCCGCCCGTCACGGCGGCGACCTCTGCGGCCGAACGGCCGCCCCGCAATGACGAGCATACGGTTACCTCGCCGATGGTGGGCACCTACTATGCATCCGCTTCTCCGGGCGCCAAGCCCTTCGTCGAGATCGGCAGCGAAATCAAAGTCGGCCAGATTCTGTGCATCATCGAAGCGATGAAAATGATGAATCAAATCGAATCCGACAAGGAAGGACGGATCACGGCCATGCTGGCGAAGAACGGTGAGCCGGTCGAGTTCGGCCAACCGCTGTTTATCATCGAATAGAACGATGATCGAAAAAGTCGTCATCGCGAATCGCGGCGAGATTGCCCTTCGCATATTGCGCGCTTGCCGTGAGCTCGGCATCAAGACCGTGGCGGTGCACTCCACTGCCGATTTCAACACCAAACACGTGCTGCTGGCGGACGAGACCGTCTGTATCGGACCGCCGCAGTCCGCGGTCTCGTATCTGAACATGCCCGCCATCATCAGCGCCGCCGAGGTCACGGACGCGGTGGCGATTCACCCCGGCTATGGATTCCTGTCCGAGAACGCCGATTTCGCCGAGCGCGTCGAAAAAAGCGGCTTCATTTTTGTGGGTCCCAGGGCAGAAACCATCCGGCTCATGGGCGACAAGGTCTCCGCCATCAAAGTCATGAAGGCCGCGGGCGTGCCTTGCGTGCCCGGCTCCGATGGACCGCTGGGCAAGGACGCGGACGAGAATTTCCGGATCGCCAAGGACATCGGCTACCCGGTGATCATCAAGGCGTCGGGCGGCGGAGGCGGCCGAGGCATGCGTGTGGTGCACACCGATGCCTCGCTGCTAAACGCGATCGGGGTGACGCAGTCGGAAGCACTGGCCGCGTTCGGCAACGATCAGGTCTACATGGAGAAATTCCTCGAAAAGCCGCGGCATATCGAATTTCAGGTGCTGGCGGACAACTACGGCAACGTCGTGCACCTGGGAGAGCGCGATTGCTCCATGCAGCGCCGCCACCAGAAAGTCATCGAGGAAGCGCCGGCGCCGGGACTGACCGCCAGGCAACGCAAGACCATGGGAGAGCGCTGCGCCAGGGCGGTGCGTGAAGTCGGCTATCGCAGCGCCGGCACTTTGGAGTTCTTGTATCAGGACAACGAATTCTATTTCATCGAAATGAACACGCGCGTGCAGGTCGAGCATCCCGTGACCGAGCTGGTGACCGGTATCGACATCGTCAAAGCGCAACTGCTGATCGCGGCGGGTGAACCGCTGCCCTACGGCCAGGCAGACATCCAGATCCGCGGGCATGCCGTGGAATGCCGCATCAATGCCGAGGATCCGAAGAACTTTACGCCAAGCCCTGGACCGATCCGGCTGTGGCACTCGCCCGGTGGACCGGGGATCCGGGTCGACAGCCATGTCTACACCGGCTACAACGTGCCGCCGTTCTACGACTCCATGATCGGCAAGGTCATTGCCTATGGGGATACTCGCGATACGGCCATCGCGCGCATGCGCAATGCGCTCGCCGAGATGGTGGTGGAAGGCATCAAGACCAACATCCCGCTGCATCAGGAAATATTCAATCATTCCGCCTTTAAGCAGGGCGGAACCGATATCCATTATCTAGAGCGACGCTTGGGGCTGAAGTAGCATCTCGCGGGATGTTGCATCGATGACGTTCTACGAAATCGAATTTCCGCTCGCTGCATTAAATTCCGATGCGGTCGAAGCCGCTCTGCTCGATGTCGGCGCCTGTTCCATTACCTTTGTCGACCGGGGCGACGAACCCGTGCTCGAGCCCAAGCCCGGTGAGATGCGGCTGTGGAGCGACACTTTGGTGCGCGCCTTGTTCCAAGAGTCGAGCGACGCGGCCCTCAATCTAAATCGCCTGGCAACCGCCTTGGGGGCACATGTGAGCCAAACCGCGCGCGTGCGCGCGGTCAAAGAACAAGTCTGGGAACGGGCTTGGCTCACCGGCTGGAAATCGCTGCGCTTTGGACGGCGGCTTTGGGTGTGTCCGCGTGCAGCGGAGCCGCCTCAAGACCCTCAAGCCGTGGTTGTGCGGCTCGACCCCGGATTGGCGTTCGGCACCGGCACGCATCCCACGACCGCGTTGTGCCTGCAAATCTTGGATTCCCTGCCCCTCACGGGCAAAACGCTGATCGATTATGGCTGCGGCTCCGGCATCTTGGGGTTAGCGGCCCTGAAACTCGGTGCGGCGCACGTCATCGCCGTCGATCTGGACCCGCAGGCGCTGCTGGCGACCCGCGACAATGCCAACCGCAATGGCCTCGCCGGCAGCAT